>CAYILT010000246.1:0-5294 GCA_964364055.1 uncultured Nitrospiraceae bacterium
GGGTCCGGGAAGGCCGCGCTTCCCAGGCGCTTCGCCAGGCCATCACCGATGCAGGCGCTCTGCTATCCGAACACTTCCCTGTCAAGCCGGGCGACAAGAACGAGCTGTCCGACGGCATCATTACTGTTACCGGACAGGGCTGATCCCGTAAGAAGGAACAACAGTATCCGCGGCGTGTCCCTTTCTCGGTAACGCTCCTCCCACGCCCTCCCGTCAAAATCCTTGCATTGGAACCCCGTTTATTGTAAGGTTTCCCCGCCTCGAAATTCCTCGCAAGGAGCCATCCATGGATATCTGCCCCTGCGGTTCAACAAGACCCTACGCGGACTGCTGCCGGCCCGTTATCGCCGGAGAGCGGCGCGCCGACACGGCGGAGCAGGTCATGCGCTCCCGATACAGCGCCTATGTCAAAAAGGAGCTCGCCTGGCTCCGCGCTTCCCTGCACCCCGATCACCGGGCCGACTATGACGAATCGAGCAGCCGCGCCTGGGCTGAGCGGGCGCAGTGGCACGGCATCGAGATCGTGAAGACCGAGAAGGGCGGGCCCGGCGACCAGGAAGGCCATGTTGAGTTCGTCGTGTCCTTCACGGAGAACGGCGTCCGGCAGGAGCACCATGAACTGTCGTCGTTCAAGAAGACGGGAGGGACCTGGTATTTCACGACGGGGAAGCCGCTGCCGACCCGGCCGGTGGTGCACGCGTCTCCCAGGGCCGGCCGCAACGATCCCTGCCCCTGCGGCAGCGGGAAGAAGTTCAAGAAATGCTGCGGATAGCGCGCAGCGGGGATTTTTTTTCTCGATCCGGGGATCTGGCAAAACGCGTGCACAGACGATAGACAAGAGAGCCTGGAGACTGTCCTGACGGGTTTGTACCAAGGTGATCGACGTGCGGAAGAAAGACTATCGCTGATATGCGGCGCACGGGCGCGTACGAAGGAAGAACAGGCCATGGCTGACAATTACGCCTCTATCGTCCTGATCGGGATGCCCGGCGCCGGCAAAAGCACCGTCGGCGTCATGTTGGCAAAACTGACCTGCCGAAGTTTCGTTGACACCGATGTCCTGATCCAGTCGTCGCAGGGCAGGCCTCTTCAGGACATCGTTGAGCGGGAAGGGCACCTGGCCTTGCGCGCCATCGAGGAGCAGGTCATCCTGCAGTTCGACTGCCGCAACTGCGTTATCGCTACGGGCGGCAGCGCCGTGTACAGCCCTGCCGCCATGGCCCATCTCAAACAGCACGGCATCCTGGTCTTTCTTCATGCGGACCTGCCTGTGCTGGAGGCGAGGGTGCATGATCTCGACACACGGGGTCTTGCAAAGCGGCCGGACCAGAGCTTTCGCGAGCTCTTCGAGGAGCGGGTGCCGCTGTATGCGAAATACGCCGACGTCACGATCACGTGCGGACGCCTCACCCACGAAGAGGTCTGTGCGCGGATCATCGGGGAGTTGAAGAAGGGACGCCGGCAGGGCGCCTGCACGTAGCGGAGCACTTTCACCCCGTTAGAGAAAGCCGCCGATCCCTGTCGGCAGTAAGCATCATTCCCCAGATTGTGGTTCAAAGCCACAGTCTTATATCGTTAAAGAACGAAGTTCTCTAACGGGGTTCACGGTAGACCATAAGATAGCCTTTTCATAAGTCCATGCACAAGACGAAGAAAGAACAGGAGATCATCGAGGGTCTCAAGCCGGTCTGCATCTGCAAGGGGATCAGGACGCGCGTGTTCCAAGAGCGGATCAAGGCCGGCCTGGCGACGGTCGAGGAACTGAAAAAAGCGACCGGCGCGGGGTGCGGCTCCTGCAAGGGGGAACGCTGCACTCCCCGTATCCGTGAGATCCTCGGCAAACACGGTCACTCGGGAGCTTCCTAATGCCAGGTTCGTTGATCTATTATGTATTATATTTGGTCCTTCCGGAACGAGTGTGGGTAGCACCAAAATACAGTATAGGGAAAAGTGCATAAACCCCTGCAGTTAAAGGGGAAAGCCTGCATTCTCCGGCGGTTATGCCTTACAGTGCGAAAACAGTTGATTTCAACATATAGGGGTATCCCACACTAAACCCGGAAGCGGCTTATATTTAGAGAAGAAGCGTTTGGTCCTGTAGTCCGGGAGGAGTAATGGGCCTCTTTGATCGAGTCATAAGCGCAGTCAAAAAAAAGCAGGAATGCTCACCTGCGATAACACCGGGCAGGAACGATCCCTGCTGGTGCGGAAGCGGCAGGAAGTACAAAAAATGCCACCTGCCTGAAGAAGAGAAGAAGGCTGCGGAAAAGGCCTGCAACCTGAACTGCGGCCCGACGTGAAGCTCTTCCTGAGCTGAGTTTCAGCTCACGATCCCCTGTCCTTTCCCGGGTTGTAGTCTTTCCTCCACAATCTGAGCCCCATTACGAAAGTACCCATTTCCGAAATTTTTTTATGACGAACCACAGGTATCGGCGGAAAAATACGGCTTTTCTTGACATCTCTGCTCTCCTGTACTATTCTACAACTATAGGTGTCACCACCTCATGCTCTTTCCAGGAACGAGTGGATAACAGGAACAGGCATTACCGCGACAGGAGGGGGAGCTTTCCGTAAGGCACAATGGCTGATCGACTGCTCATCGTTGAAGACGAGGACACCCTCTGTGCGTCTCTGCAGAGAGTGTTCCTCCGCGAAGGCTACGAGGTGGACATGGCCGACAGCGCCGAAACCGCGTTCACCCTCCTCGACCGAAGGTCCTACGACCTCATCATCACCGACATCATCCTTCCCGGCATCAGCGGCATTGACCTGCTGAAGAAGTACCGCAAGACCAAACCAACGCAAAAAGTGATCGTCATCACGGCCTATGCCTCCCTGACCACGGCGGTGGAATCCATTAAAGCAGGCGCATGCGATTTCATCATTAAACCCCTCATGCATGATGAGATGAAGAGGGCTGTGCGAAAGGCCCTTGACAGGGCCAATTAAGGCTTCCAATCAGGGGCGATCCCGAGCAACGCTATGACGACCCGAGACGCGCTCACCTTCCTCAAACAAACACCGCCTTTCAACTGTCTGAACGATGCGGCCCTCAGCGGCATCGTGAAGAACCTCTCGCTGGAGTTCCATCCCAAGGGTAAGACCATTCTCCTCCAGAACGGCCCCGCCGCGGAGCATCTAGTCATCATCCGGCAAGGGGCGGTCAAGGTGTTCGTCAGCACCAATGAGGATGAAGAGGTGCTGGTGGACTTCCGGACCGCTGGCGAATTCTTCGGCCTGCGCTCCTTTCTGTTCGGCGAGATCTCGCTGGACACGATTGTCGCCACGGAAGACACCGTGTGCTATCTCGTGGACAAGGAAACGGTCCTCGACCTGCTGAAAACGAACGCGGAATTCTCAGCGTTCTGTCTCCGGTCCCTGCTGAAAAGGCTCATGCACATGGCTTACAAGGAGATGCACGACCGGACGCTGCTGTACGGCGGCGGGGACAAGCTTTTGTTCACGAACATCCTGGACGATCTTGCGACCAGGAAGGTGATCACGGCATCGGAGGACCTGTCCATCCGCGAGGCCGCGGAGATCATGGCGAACCACAATATCAGCTCGCTCGTCCTGCTTGACTCCCATGGCCTGCCGGCCGGGATGATCACGGACAGGGACCTGCGGAACAAGGTCCTCTCCAAGGGCAGGGACAGCAGGGAGAAGGTGGGCGATATCATGAGCGTTACCATCATCAAGGCGGAAGCGCGGGACCCCTGCTTCGAGGCCCTCCTCAAGATGATCCGGTACAACATCCACCACCTGCTCGTGGTCAGCCAGGGAGAGCTGAGAGGGATCCTGACCAGCCATGATCTCATGATGCTGCAAGGGACGTCGCCGCTCGCCGTTGCCCGGGAGATCGAGAACCAGGACACGATCGACGGGCTCGCGCCCGTCGCCAGGAAGATCAACAGGATCATAACCCTGCTCATCAGGGACGGGGCAAAGGCGAGCAACATCACCAGGATCATCACCGAGGTCAACGACCGGCTGCTGAAAAGGGTCCTGGAGCTCACGGAAGCCAGGATGGGGCCCCCTCCCGCCGGCTACTGCTGGATCATATTCGGCAGTGAAGGCAGAAAAGAGCAAACCTTTAAGACGGACCAGGACAATGCCATCATCTACGAAGACCGGCCGGACGGCGACGGCAAGGCCGTCGCGGCGTATTTCTCCCAGTTCGCCGTCCACATGAAAGATGCCCTGGCGCGATGCGGGTTCCCCCCGTGCCCCGCGGACTACATGGCGAGCAATCCGAAATGGTGCCAGCCGCTCAGTGTCTGGAAAAAATACTTCTCAAAATGGATACAGAATCCCACACCGGAGGCGATCCTCCGGTCGCTGATCTTTTTCGATTTCAGGCCCGTTCACGGAGACCTGCTGCTTGCGGAACGGCTCCGGGCCTTCCTGGGACATGAGGTCAAGGACAAGAGCCTCTTTTTCGCCCATATGGCCGGCGTCGTGGTAATGAACAGGCCGCCCCTTGACCTCTTCAAACGGTTCTCCTGCGAAAAGAGCGGTGAAAATCGGGGGAAGTTCAACATCAAGCTCAAAGGGCTCAGCCCGATCATCGATGCAGCACGGCTTTTCGCGCTGGAGAAGAAGGTGTACCATACTTCCACCATCGAGCGGCTTTCAGCACTACGGGACAGCTCCGCGTTGGGCGGCGCATTATCCGGCGAGCTTGAACAGGCCTTCGAATTTCTGATGTCCCTGAGGCTCAAACATCAGTATGAGCAGATCCAGGCAGGGAAAGAACCGGACAATTTTATCGATCCCCACAGTCTGGGAACGCTGGACAAGACGCTGCTGAAGGAGGCGTTCAAGCTGATCATCACGGTCCAGGATACGGCCATAAGATCATACAGCCCGTGGTCGGTAATGTAGCATCCGGGGCGGGCTGTTCCTCCGGACATCCAGCCCGTTGTTGCCCGCGTTAGGGTCCGCAACACCTGTTCAAGGAGGGGCGGTCCATGAGACTGATAGACAGGAATTACACAACAATAGGCCCGGCGAAGAATCCGCTATCGCTAGCCAGAAAGGAAAGGGTATCGAAGACCGTTGCGCTGTATCAATTATGTCCTTTCACCCTTGAACCGATGAAGGGTTGTTCCACCAGAACGGGAGCGGCCAGGCATCGCGGCTCCTTTACCCTTGAGCGTTGCTTGAATTAGTATTTTTAGTTATTGGTCGGCAATAGTGCTGGTCCCGGGCCGGACCTTCCCTGCTCCCCTTCTTCTAAGAACTTCTTCCTAGGAACTATTGCCCTTCACCGTAGGAACTTCTCCCGATTTACC
>CAYILT010000247.1:0-3958 GCA_964364055.1 uncultured Nitrospiraceae bacterium
CCATTCGGAGCACGTTACGGTCCACCGATGCCATGCGATCAAGGCTCCAATTCTTGGCGCTTGCGATGATCTTTCCATCGATGGCGCGAAGATGCTTGAAGGTCCCCTTGACGATTTCCTCGGTGAACGCCCTGATCTCCTCATCAGGGTCGTACTCCGTCCAAAACCGTTTAAAGAGCGTTGCCGTCGGCTTTTCCTTCCGGATATCCAGTTGGAACAACAGCTGAAGGGCGTATTCCCTGGCCTTTCTTCTCTTCATATCTTTACCGCAGCGCGAACCATGGGGCGTGAATTTCCTTTATGTAAGCTGTTTCATCAAGTTCGACATCTCGATGGCCGAAATGGCGGCGTCCCAGCCCTTGTTTCCGCTCTTGGCGCCCGCTCGTTCGACGGCCTGCTCGATGGTGTCGGTGGTCAGCACGCCAAAGACCACGGGAACTCCCGTTTCCAGGGAGACCGTTGCAACGCCCTTGCTCACCTCGGCGCTCACATATTCGAAATGAGGCGTTGCCCCGCGGATGACAGCGCCCAGGCAGATAACAGCGCTGTACTTCTTTGACCTCGCCAGCTGCTGCGCAACAAGGGGGATCTCATAGGCCCCCGGGACCCTGACCACCTCGATGTCGGCATCAGAGGCGCCGTGCCTCGTCAAGCCATCGACCGCGCCGTCGAGAAGCCGTGCGGTGATGAAATCATTGAACCGTGACGCGACGATACCGAACTTCAGCCCTTTCGCATTCAGATCACCCTGGATAACCTTTGGCATGGATACCTCCTACATTAGTCGGAAAAATTCAAACCCCAAATGACAAATCCCAAATAAGCTCCAAATTTCAAAGCGCAATGTTCAAAACGTTTGTGATTTGTTTTTTGATGTTTGGAATTTATTTGCAATTTGATGCTTGTCATTTGGCGCTTTTTTATACTTTCTCCAGCATATGCCCCATCTTGCTCTTTTTAACTTTGAGATAGTGGACGTTCTTGGCATGGGGATGCATCTCGATGGGGATCCGCTTCACCACGGTCAACCCATAGCCCTCAAGGCCGACGATCTTCTTGGGGTTGTTGGTAAGGAGTTTCAATTTCCGCACACCAAGGTCCCGGAGGATCTGGGCGCCGACGCCGTAGTCCCGAAGGTCCGCCTTGAATCCCAGAGCAAGGTTCGCCTCGACAGTGTCCTTGCCCTTGTCCTGAAGTTCGTAGGCCTTCAGTTTGCCTTCGAGCCCGATACCGCGGCCTTCCTGCCGCATGTAGAGAATGACCCCTTTTCCGGCGTCGGCGATTATCTCCATGGCGTTATGGAGCTGTTCGCCGCAGTCACACCGCATTGACCCGAAGACATCCCCGGTGAGACACTCCGAGTGGACACGCACGAGGACATCGTCGTCAGGCTTGATGTCGCCCTTCACCAGGGCTATGTGGCTCAGACCGTCGATATCGTTCGCATAGAGGATCGCCGTGAACTCATCACCGTAGGCCGTCGGCAGCTTGGTCACCGCGACCCGGCGGACCAGCGACTCCTTTTTCACCCGGTAGGCGATAAGGTCCTTGACGGTAACGATCTTCATATGGTGGGTCTTGGCGAATTCGATGAGCTGGGGAACACGGGACATGGTGCCGTCATCGTTCATGATCTCGCAGATCACCCCCGAGGGGTAGAGCCCCGCGAGCCGAGCCAGGTCAACGGAACCCTCGGTCTGACCGGCGCGCTGCAGAACGCCTCCCGGCCTTGCCCTGAGCGGGAACACGTGACCCGGACGCGCCAGGTCCTCGGGGCCGAACTTGGGATTGATGGCTGCTTTGATGGTCGTGGCACGGTCGGCGGCGGAGATGCCCGTGGTGACGCCCTTTTTCGCCTCGATGGATATGGTGAAAGCCGTACCGAAGGACGACGTGTTGTCCGTGGTCATCATCGGAAGCTGGAGATGCGCGACGCGCTCGGGCGTGAGCGAAAGGCAGATGAGCCCCCGGCCGTGCTTGGCCATGAAGTTGATGGCCTCCGGCGTGACCTTCTCAGCGGCCATCGTCAGGTCGCCCTCGTTCTCCCGGTCCTCATCGTCCACCAGGATGACCATCTTCCCCTTCTTGATATCCTCTATGGCTTCTTCGATCGTATTGAACTTCATGAAATGCTCACCTCGTGATCTCTGATTCGGCGCTCCGCACCCGCCGTTCCGCACGTCCGCGTCACGCGAATCCGTTCTCCTTCAACAGTTCAAGCGAAACGTTCCCCGCTGCTCTTCCCGGGAGGAGCCGCTCCACATACTTGCCGATGATGTCCGCTTCCAGGTTCACGCTGTCACCGGCCGCTTTGAATCCCAGCGTGGTAAGTCTGGCGGTATGAGGGATCATGGCGATGGAAAATCCCGCCCGGTCCACGTCCGCCACCGTCAGGCTGATGCCGTCGATGGCAATTGATCCTTTTTTGATGACGTACCGAAGGACCGTTTCGGGCGCATCGAAGAAGATACGCCAGCCGTTTCCCTCGTCGCGCTTCTCACGGAGGCGGCCCACCGCGTCAACATGACCGCTCACCAGATGTCCGCCTATCCGAGCGGAGAGCTGGAGGGCCCGTTCAAGGTTCACCCGCGCGCCGGCCTTGAGCTCCCCAAGATTCGTGACCCGGAGCGTTTCCACGGCAACGTCGGCGGAGAACTCGTTCTTCCCCCTCTCGACCACGGTAAGACAAACACCGTTCACGCAGATGCTGTCGCCGAGGGCCGTGCCGTCCAGCACCGTTGCGGCGGACAACGAGATACGGGCGGCGCCCGCTTCCCGCCGGAGCGCTTTCACGGTGCCCATCTCTTCAATGATGCCGGTGAACATGCTGTCGTGCTCTTATTTCAGGAGAGGAAGAAGGACGATCTCGATCCTGCGGTTCTTCGCTTTATCTACATCCGTATCGTTCGAAGCGACGGGCTGGTACTCCGAGTAGCCGGTGGCCGAGAGGAGTTTCGGGTCGAGGCCGCCCTCTTCCTGCAGATAGCGCGTGACCTGCGTGGCCCGTGCGGTCGACAGCTCCCAATTCGTCGGGTATTTGGTCTTGATGGAGCTGTAGATCCTCACGTTGTCCGTGTGGCCTTCGACCTGGATCCGCTTGTCCTTGATGTCCTTCAGGATCGTAATGACCTTGTCGAGGACCTTCTTGCCGTCCTTGCTGACCTCGGCGCTGCCCGAGGCGAAAAGGATCTTATCCACCAGGGTCATGGTCAGGCGGTCCTTCATCTCCTTCAACTGGACCTGACCGTCCTGGATCTCCCGTTCGAGCTTTTTCTGGAGGTCCTGATAGGTCTGCGTGGCCTTCTCAAGCTGTTCCGCCTTCTCAGCCTTGGTGGTCAGTTCGTTCACCTTGTTCTGCAGCGACTCCTTGTCCTTCTTGAGGGCGTCGGTCTCTGCCGTGATGTTCTTCACCTGGTTCTTGCACATGTTCGACTGGACCGTGGTCTCGTCACGCTGCTTCGCACAGTCCGCAAGCTCGCTCACCACCCTGGCGTGCTCCGCAGTCGGAACGCCGCAGGCCGTCATCAGGAACAAAGCGGAACATAGTGAAAAAACAAGCATATTTTTCATGGCTGGCTCCTTGTTTAAGAAGTGATGAAAGGCATGATTTTTTGCACGGTTATAATAACGGTAGGATGATTTAATGTCAAGAATATTTGTGGTAAATAGCGGAGTTACAGCGGTGCGAGAGTTATTCTTTTTCAAAACACGGTATGCAGACGCTCTTTCCACCCGTCACCCGTGCCCGGGACTCCATGAAACGCTCGCCGCACATCGCGCACCGCACCGATGCCCTGATCCTGGCCGGGGAGGGAAGCGGTGAGGATGCCGGTACGATCTTCAGGAAGTCCTTATCATCGGCCCGCAGGACCGCAGCGACCTTGTCCATTTTGAATTCCGCCATTTCCCGCGAAACGTCCTCCCCCGCCTGCTGCCGCTTGCTGAGCTCGCCATACCG
>CAYILT010000247.1:3968-5269 GCA_964364055.1 uncultured Nitrospiraceae bacterium
ATATCACCCTGGCGAAGGCGCGTTTGGGATGGGAACCGGGAATCGTTCTCGAAGCCCCGAAAGTCCTCTGCTATACGCACGCCTTTGCCGGTCCTGCGATTAAAAAAGGTGTAGACATGCTTGCCATAGTCGCGGAAGATGAGGTTCCCCTTGCCAAACGTGGCGCCGGTGATATACTGGATCGCGTCTGCCGCGCAGGAATCATTCTCCACAACGGCGACCAGTTCCTCGTCCTGCGGCCGGCCGGCGTTGAGCTCTTTGAGCGCGGCCTTTGCCACCCGGTACCCCAGGGCGAGCCCCGGGCAGAGGTGGCCGTGGAACTGGACGACATCACGAAGATCGTCATCGAATTTTTTGTGCATGGCAGGCTCCCGCTTTCGCTGCGAAGATGAGACGTTGAGAAGCTGAGAAGTTACGAGCAATGCGTTCTTACTTTCTTACCCTCGTACGCTCGTACCCTCTTACCTTCCGATTTTCCCAGCCTCTCAACTTCTCATTTTCCCAGCTTCGTTACTTCCTGAGTACCAGCTTTGCCGCAAGGATCGCCTTGGCGCGCTTCAAATGGCCCTTTACCGTCTCACTGTCGTCAATGGCGAGGTGAATCTCCCGGGCGATCTCCTCTTCTCCCGCCTCGCTCGCCTTCCCCGCCCAATCCCGATAACCCTCAACATGGCTGTCGCTGTGTTCTATCCAGTGCTCGAGCATTGTCTGGAGCTTTCTGAGGACCTCTCCTCCTCCTTCGTCGTGAGTGTGGTCCTGTCCGTGGCCGTGATCGTGCGAATGTCCTTTGTGCATATCGTTCTCTTCTCCTTTGATCGTGGAGGAAATCAATTGGCAAGGCAGCAGCACTCGTGATCGCGCATTGCCCGCAATGCTTTTACTCAGCACCGCTGGAGCGAGAGCGGCAGTTCCAGGTTGTTCTCTTCGAGCAATGCCTTGTTCGAAAGGATCTCCGATGCAGGGCCATCAGCGGCCACCGTACCTTCTCTGATCACCATGCAGCGGTGACAGACATCGAGGATAAGGTCAAGGTCATGGGAGGCAATGATCTTGGAATGCGCAAAGGTCTTGAGCATCGCGATCAGGGCGCGCCGCGACCTGGGGTCCAGGTTCGCCGCGGGTTCGTCCATGACAAGGATGTCGGGTTCCATGGCAATGACCGATGCTATGGCGACCGCGCTCTTCTCGCCGCCGGAGAGATGGTGCGGCGGCTTGTTCTGGAGGGCAAGTCCGTTCACCAGGGTCAGGGACTCGCGAACCCGTTCACGAACGCAATCCTCGTCCATGCCGAGGTTCAACGG
>CAYILT010000248.1:0-5254 GCA_964364055.1 uncultured Nitrospiraceae bacterium
CCGTCTGCTGTTGAATCATGGTCTAGTACCTTCTCTTCGCCATTCGAAATTCATTTTCCGAAAATCAGTTCGCCTTTTCCACGATCTCCAGGACCTTCCAGCGTTTGTCCTTCGAGATGGGCCTGGTCTCGATAACCCGGACCACATCACCCACTTTGCACTCGTTCTTCTCGTCATGGGCCTTGTACTTGGTCGTGCGCTTCACCACCTTGTTGTAACGGGAGTGCGCGATACGCCTGGTTACCGACAGCACGATCGTCTTGTCCATCTTATCGCTCACCACGCGGCCGATAAATGATTTTCTTTTATTAGACTCGCCCATGTTTTTCCCTTAAGATCGTTTTGGTTTTTGCAATATCCCTGCGGAGCGTCCTGAGCCGCATGGGATTCTCGATCTGGCCCATGGCCTGCTGGAAGCGGAGGTTGAACAGTTCTTTTTTCAGCTCTGCCCCCTTCGCCGCCAATTCCTCTTTGGACAGATCCCTCATCTCTCCTGCATTCGACTTCATATCTCAGCCTCCCGAGAGATGAACTTCGTCGCCATGGGCAGCTTATATGCCGCGAGACGGAATGCCTCACGGGCCACTGCCTCGTCGACACCGCCCATCTCGTACAGAATCCTACCCGGTTTCACGACCGCTACCCAGTATTCCGGCGCGCCCTTGCCTTTCCCCATGCGGGTCTCTGCCGGTTTCTTCGTAATAGGCTTGTCGGGGAAAATGCGGATCCATATCTTGCCGCCACGCTTCACATACCGGGTCATGGCAATTCTGGCAGCCTCAATCTGGCGGCTCGTGACCCAGCAAGGCTCCATCGCCTTCAGTCCGTATTCGCCGTAACTCACCTCAGCCCCGCGGTAACCGGTTCCCGTCATCCGGCCTTTATGCATTTTCCTGAACTTTACCCGTTTCGGTGCTAACATAATCGCTTTCCTTTACCTGCAATCGTGGTGGTTGTTTCAGCCGCGTCTACCCTACACTGCCTTGGGTTGCTGCAGCACATCACCCTTGTAGATCCAAACTTTCACACCGATCTGTCCCATCGTCGTTTTCGCTTCGGCGAATCCATACTGAATGTCGGCCCGCAGGGTATGGAGCGGCACTCTTCCCTCCCGGTACCACTCTGTTCTGGCGATCTCTGAGCCCGCCAGCCTGCCTGCACAGGTGATCTTGATGCCCTGGGCGCCCAGACGAAGGGCCGAGGTCACCGATTTTTTCATGGCCCGGCGGAAAGCGATCCTGCGCTCGAGCTGGAGAGCTACGTTCTCCGCGACAAGCTGCGCTTCGAGCTCCGGTCTCCGGATCTCCTGGATATTGATATACATCTGCTTGCCGGTCATGGCCTCGAGGTCCTTCTTGAGCTTGTCGACCTCGGCGCCCTTTTTCCCAATGATGATGCCGGGACGGGCAGTATGGATATTGATCTTCGCTTTCTGGCCGGCACGCTCGATCTCGATCTTGGAGACCCCGGCATGCGTCAGCCGTTCTTTCACGATGCTTCGGATCTTGATGTCCTCGTGCAGCAGTGCCGCATAGTTCTTCTTGGCGTACCAGCGGGAATCCCACGTTTTGATGACCCCGAGCCGAAACCCGATCGGATGTACTTTCTGACCCATTCTGCCTCCAGAGATATGACTATGCCGACAGAACCAGCGTTATATGGCTGGTCCTCTTCTTGATCATGTTCCCGCGTCCCATGGCGCGCGCCCGCAGCCGCTTCATGGCGGCGCCCTGGTTCACATATGCCTTCGCGACCTTGAGCGAATCCACATCGCCGAGCTTTTTCTGCTCGGCGTTCGCCACGGCCGAGTCAAGGATCTTCTTCACGATGCGCGCTGCATGGAGCGGCGTGAACGTGAGAATGCTCCTGGCATCACCCACCATTTTCCCCCGGATGAGATCGATAACCTGACGTGCCTTCCGCGGCGTGATCCGTATATGTTTGGCAGTTGCGCTTGCTTCCATGTCACTGTCCTCTCTCGAATACCCGTTGCCCGGCAATGGCTACTTCGGGGCGCTGGTCTTCTCGGCAACCTTTTTTCCGCTGTGTCCCTTGAAGGTCCTGGTCGGCGAAAACTCTCCGAGCTTATGTCCCACCATATTCTCGGTAACATAAACGGGAATGAACTTTCTGCCATTATGGACTGCCAGCGTATGACCGACGAATTCCGGGAGAATGGTCGATCTCCGCGACCACGTCTTCGTGATCTTTTTGTCCCCCGACGTGTTCATGGCCTCGACCTTCTTCATGAGGCTTACATCGACAAAAGGGCCCTTTTTAACTGATCTCGGCACTGCTCCCTCCGCTGCTTCGCACTGCACATGGTGAATTTACATTAACTAGTTCAAAATGAAACCAGAAGCTTGCCAGTTGCCTTTTTCAACTTCTCATCGACATTCGAAGGATGTCGTTATCTGCTCTTGGTCCTTCTGGAAATAATAAACTTGCTCGTTTTTTTGTTTTTCCTTGTTCTCACCCCGTCAGGAAGCCCCCAGGGCGAGCAACCCGGCCGGCCGCCGGACGATTTCCCCTCGCCGCCGCCCAGAGGATGGTCCACCGGGTTCATGACGACACCGCGCACCCGTGGGCGTCTGCCCAGCCAGCGCGACCTGCCCGCCTTGCCGATACTGATGTTCTCGTGGTCAAGATTACCGACCTGCCCGACCGTCGCCATGCATTCGGACCGAACTTTGCGCACCTCGCCGGAGTTTAGCCGCAACGTGGCGTATTCCCCTTCCCGCGCGAGAAGCTGCACGGAAGACCCGGCACTTCTGGCAATCTGACCGCCTGCACCTTTCTTGAGCTCCACATTGTGGACCACCGTACCCACCGGGATCGAGGCCATGGGAAGCGCATTGCCCGTCCGGATATCAGCCTCGGGGCCGGACATGACACTGTCACCCACCTTGATTCCCAGCGGTGCAATGATATAGCGTTTTTCGCCGTCAGCATAATGCAGCAGCGCAATACGCGCCGAACGGTTGGGATCGTACTCAATGTGGGCGACCTTCGCGGGGATCCCGAATTTCTCTCTCCGAAAATCAACGATCCGGTACTTTTTCTTGTGCCAGCCGCTCCGGTACCGTACCGTGATTTTGCCGCGGTTGTTCCTGCCGCCCTCTTCCTTGACGCGGACAACCAGCGACTTTTCAGGCCTGCTCCTCGTCACTTCTTCGAACGTCGATACGGTCTGAAACCGTCTCCCGGGGGAGGTTGGATTATAGCTCTTTACCGGCATGATTATGCACCCTCAAATATATCTATCTTTTCACCAGGTTTCAGCGTCACGTAAGCCTTTTTCCAATCCGACCGTTTGCCTACCCGCATACCCATTCGCTTCTTCTTGCCCAGAACATTCACCGTGGTCACGTCGAGCACTTTAACCTTGAATATGACCTCAATGGCCTTCCGCACCTGCACTTTGTTGGCGTCTGACCTTACTTCGAAGGTCAGAACGTTGCTTTTTTCCTTGAGACGCGAACCTTTTTCAGTGATGCGGGGTACGCGGATGATGTCATAGTTGTCCATTGTCATTTTCCGTATACCTCCTGCATGGTGGTCACGGCATCCTGCGTCGTGATCAGGTACCGATATTTGAGAAGATCATAGACATTGATATTCTCCATCCGAAGGACCTTGATGTTCGGCATATTCCGCGACGCCAGAGCAACATTCTTGTTCTCGGCGGCGATCAACACCAGGGCGCTCTCAGCCACGCCGAGGGTTTTGAGAAGCTCCGACATCTGCCTGGTCCTGGGCTCCGCGAGTTCCAGTTTGTCCAGCAGGACCATCCGGTTCTCACCCACCTTCGAAGCCAGCGCGGCTGCCAGGGCGGCACGCTTCTCTTTCTTCGGCATGCTATAGGAGTAGTCCCTCGGCGTCGGGCCGAATACCGTTCCGCCATGACGCCAAAGCGGCGACCGGTTGCTTCCCGCACGGGCGCGGCCTGTACCCTTCTGTTTGAACGGCTTCTTGCCGCCGCCACTCACAAGCCCCTTGGTTTTCGTGGCCGCGGTTCCCGCCCGCCGGTTGGCAAGCTGGTTCACCACCGCCGAATGGAGCAGATGGGACTTCACCTCCACGCCGAACACCGCGGGAAGTTCCACGTCCTTCACCTTTTTGTTGCTCATATCAACCATCGCTACTGAAACCATTGTAGAAACCCTCTATTGTCTTAATTATCCTTTGGTGATCAGGACCAGCGCATTCTCGCCGCCAGGAACCGCGCCGCGCACGAACAGCAGGTTCTGCTCCGGCCGCACTTCAACGATTTTCAAATTTTTCACCGTGACGGTGACATCGCCCATGTGTCCCGGCAGCTTCTTGCCCGGCCAGACCCGCGACGGATAAGCGCTCGCGCCAATGGAGCCCGGTGCGCGGTTGAACATGGAGCCGTGCCCGCCCGGTCCGCCGGCGAAATTATGCCGCTTCATGACCCCGGCGAAACCCTTACCCTTGCTGACGCCACTGACCGCGATCAGTTCGCCCTTCTTGAAGATGTCCACCTTCACATCCTGGCCCTGTTCATAGCCTGCCATGGAGAACTCGCGGAGAAAGCGATGCGGGGTTGTCCCGGACTTATTAAAGTGTCCGGCGATAGCCTTGGTCACGCGGCCCTTTTTCTTCTCTTCTTCAAAGGCAAGCTGAACCGCCTCGTAACCGTCCTTTTCCATGGTCTTCTTCTGGACCACTTTGCACGGACCAGCCTGGATGACCGTCACCGGTATCAATTCCCTGCCATCGAACACCTGGCTCATGCCGATCTTTTTCCCAATTATTCCCACGCTCATTGTACTGTCCTTTTACCACGGCCTTGAACGTAGCCCGTTCACGGCGGTCTCTCGGTTGTTAGAGCTTGATCTCCACATCAACACCGGCGGCAAGATCGAGCTTCATCAGCGCATCGACGGTCTGCGGCGTCGGGTCCAGAATATCGAGGAGCCGCTTGTGCGTCCTGATCTCGAACTGCTCCCGGGATTTTTTGTCCACATGGGGCGAGCGGAGCACCGTCCAGCGGTTGATCCGGGTCGGCAGGGGAATCGGACCCGACACCTTGGCTCCCGTCCGCTTTGCCGTATCTATGATCTCCACCACCGACTGGTCCAGCAGGCGATGGTCGTATCCTTTAAGCCGTATTCTGATCTTCTGCGTCACGGAATGCCCTTCCTCTCGTTTCTTGCTTACTCGATGACTTCGGTAATCACGCCGGCGCCCACGGTACGGCCGCCCTCGCGGATCGCGAACCGGAGTTCCT
>CAYILT010000249.1:0-5235 GCA_964364055.1 uncultured Nitrospiraceae bacterium
ATGACCGCCGACCCGCGCTATGCGGTGCCCGATAAGGCAACGGTCATGACGAACATGGAGGCGCTCGCGCACCAGTTCGTGCTGATGAGCAAGTGGGTGAACATGCCCAAAGGCGAGGTCTATGTCGCGACCGAGGCTCCCAAGGGAGAACTGGGCTTCTATATCGTGAGCGATGGCAGCGGACGGCCGTACCGCGTGAAGATCCGCGCCCCATCGTTCGTGCACGTTGGCGCGCTTCCCAAGATGGTGACCGGCCACATGGTGTCCGACGTGATCGCCTGTATCGGCACCATCGACATCGTGCTCGGCGAATGTGACCGGTAACAGGGGAGGAGAAAGGGAAAAGCCATGGTCAAGGTCAAAGACATCGAGGATCTGTCGCTGTTCAAAGGTTTTACGGGAGATGAACTGAAGGCCATCGCCGAGATCGTGACATCCGATACCTTCCCGGCCGGAAAGCCGGTCTTTGAGGAGGGCGAGGTCACGTGCCCCTGCATCTACATCATTCAGAAGGGCAAAGTGGACGTCCAGAAGAGGAACAAGGACGGCGACCTCCTGACCCTGTCGGTGCAGCGTGAGGGGAGCTTTTTCGGCGAGCTGTCGTTCATTGACAACAAGCCCCACTCCGCGACGCTTACCACGGCGGCAGAGGAATCCGTGGTGCTCAAGATCGATCGTAACGATTTTGAAAAGTTCGTGCTGCGGTATCCCAATGCCGGTTACAAGCTTCTGATGAACATCGTCCTGGACATTTCCCAGCTGGTCCGCCGCATGAACACCCAGTACGTGGACATGGCCGGATACGTGTTCGGCAGGACGAAGAGGTAGGTGAGGGTATGAGCGACCATCACGAGGAAGCGCACTTCTGCCGGACAGCCGGCGAAAAGATCATGTTCAGCGACGCGATCATCCAGTCGATCAAGAAGGCGCAGCAGCGCTATCCTGACCAGCAGAGCGCGGTGCTCCCGGCGCTCCATATCATCCAGAAGGAATACGGCAACCTGAGCTACGAGGCCATGCGGTTCGTCTCGCAGCAGCTCAGGGTCCCGGAATCCGACGTTTTCGGCACGGCTACCTTCTATTCATTGTACCGTTGGAAGAATCCCGGCAGGCACCAGATCCAGATCTGCCACAACCTGTCCTGTTCACTCCTGGGCGCCGAAACGATGATCACGCATCTCGAGAAGAAGCTCGGCGTCTGTGAAGGCGAGGTCACCAAGGACGGAAGGTTCTCGTTCATCCGGATGGAGTGCATCGGGCGGTGCGACGGCGCGCCAGCCATGCTCGTAGGCGACGATTATTACGGCGAACTGACGCCGGAGAAAATCGACGAGATCCTGAAAAAATACGAGTAGTTCAAGTGCGGAATGCGGAATGCGGAGTGCGGAATGAAGGACCTACAAAAATGGTCCGGTCGTATGTGCCTTCAATCCGAAATCTTCAATCCGAAATGGTTCGCTGAGGGTTACCAAATAATGGAAAAGATGCTCCTCAAACGGGTCGATATCCCGAACTCCACGGACATCGACGTGGCCATGAAGAACGGAGCCTATTCAACGCTGGCAACGGCATTCGGAATGCGTCCGGTGGACGTGATGAACGAGGTAAAACGGGCCAATCTACGCGGCCGAGGCGGCGCCGGCTTCCCCACGGGCCTGAAGTGGGAGCTCTGCTCCCGGGTCCCGGGCTCCCTGAAGTATCTCCTCTGCAATGCCGACGAGGGCGAGCCGGGTACTTTCAAGGACCGCTTTATCCTGTTGCAGGACCCTCATCTCCTGATCGAGGGCATGGTCATCTCCAGCTTTGCCATCGGCGCGGAGCGCGGCTACATCTATCTTCGGTATGAATATCCCACGGCCCTCGTGGTCCTCGAGAAGGCCATCGAGCAGGCGTATGCGAAGGGGTACCTCGGCAAGAACATCCTCGGCAAAGGGGTGAACTTCGACCTCTCCGTGCACCGCGGCGCAGGGGCCTACATCTGCGGCGAGGAGACGGCGCTCATCGAGTCCCTCGAAGGGAAGCGCGGCCAGCCCCGCATCCGCCCGCCATTCCCGGCAAGCCAGGGCGCCTGGCGGAAACCCACGGTCATCAACAACGTGGAGACCCTTTCAAATATTCCGTACGTCATTGCCATGGGCGCCGACGCGTATGCCAAGATCGGCGAGGAAACCTCGCCGGGACCCAAGCTCTACGGCGTGAGCGGGATGGTGAACAAGCCGGGCGTCTACGAGCTGCCCATGGGCACCACCCTCCGGGAGATCATCTACACCCACTGCGGCGGCATCCGCGGAGGCAAGAAGCTCAAGGCGATTATCCCCGGCGGCGCTTCCACCCCCATCCTGACCGAACAGCATCTGGACGTGAAAATGGATTTCAACTCACTCGTGACGGCAGGCTCCATGCTCGGCTCGGGCGCGGTGATGGTCATGGACGAGACGGTCAACCTGGTGAACGCAGCCTATGTCCTCGTCCGGTTCTTCGCCCACGAGTCCTGCGGCAAGTGCACGCCCTGCCGCGAGGGGACCTCGTGGCTCTACCAGGTATACAAACGGCTGATGCACGGAGAGGGCAAGGCGGACGATATCGACCTGCTCCTGTACATCTGTGACACCGTGAAGGGAAAGTGCTTCTGCCCGCTGGGCGAAGGCGCGATCCAGCCGGTGCTGTCCAGCATCAAGCATTTCCGCGGCGATTACGAACAGTGGATCAAGGAAGGCCGGCGCGGGCATTAGCAGGCTGTTGAAAAACGCCTGTTCTGTCATTGCGAGGAGCGATTTCTGCGACGAAGCAATCTTTAACTCCTTGTTTTTATGAAAGGCGAGATTGCTTCGCTTCGCTCGCAAAGACACGTAAAATACTTTTTTCAACAGCCTGTTAGAGGGAACAAACGGATATGGAAAACACCGTAACAGTAACGATTGACGGCGTAACGGTCAAGGTCAAGCCCACGGCCACCATACTCGAGGCGGCAAAGGCCGCGGGCGTGCGGATCCCCGTTCTGTGCGCCGATGACAAACTCCATCCCTACGGGTCCTGCAGGATCTGCATCGTGGAGGTGGAGAAGTCTCCCCGGAAGTTCACGCCGTCCTGCACCACGCCGGTGAACGACAACATGTCGGTCAAGACCATGACGCCGGACCTCGCGGAGGCCCGCAAGCGTATCCTTGAACTCCTGCTGAACAACCATCCCCTGGATTGCCCGATCTGCGACAAGGCGGGCAGCTGCCAGCTCCAGGACCTGGTTCACGAGTACGGACTGGGGCCGAGCAGGTTCTCGGAGAAGAAGCGCACGGTCGCGCCGAGCTATCATTCAAGTGTCATCGACCGCGAGGTGGGCCGGTGCGTTCTGTGCGGCAAGTGCGTGCGGGTCTGCCGCGAGCAGAATGCCGTGGGCGAACTTGCCTTCACCCGCCGCGGCGACAAATCCAAGGTCAGCACCGACTTCGACCAGCCGCTGGACTGCGAGTTCTGCGGTGAATGCGTCGAAATATGCCCGGTGGGGGCGCTTACCACCAAGCAGTTCAAGTTCAAGGGACGGACATGGAACCTGGAACGGAGCACGTCGGTCTGCAACTATTGCGGCTGCGGCTGCCGGACCTCGTTCGAGACCCGCCTGGGCAGGATCGTGCGGGTGAAGTCTGCGGCGAAAAACTACCTTTGCAGCAAAGGCCGGTTCGGCTGGGACGCCGTCCACCATCATGACCGCCTTACGACGCCTCTGGTACGGGTCTCGGGACAGCTTGTTCCCGCCACGTGGGACGAGGCCCTGGCAATGGTCGTTACGAACCTGAACGTCATCAAGAACAAGACAGGCGCCGGCAGCATCGGCGGCCTCGGCTCGGTCCGGACGACGAATGAGGAGAGCTACCTCTTCCAGAAGTTCATGCGGAGCGTGGTGGGGACCAACAACGTTGACCTGCTCGCGCGGCTCAAGATCCCGAAAGGCCTGAACACCGTTTTTTTCTCAGGCGAGCTTTCGAAGATCAGCGGTCATGATGCGGTCCTTGTCCTGGACGGCGATGTGGGTGAGCTCAACCCCCTGATGGGCATCGAGATTGTCCGCGCCGTGAACCGGAACTACAAAAAACTTGTCCTCGTGAACAGCGGCTTCAACAAGTTCAACCGTCTGGCCTCGGTGGTACTGGACTACCTTGCCCCCGAGGCGGCGCTCGCGGACCTTCTCCCGGCCATGAAGTCCGGCACGGGGGCGGGGGACCGCGTCCTGGCGGCAGCGGCGATCCTGAAAGAGGCTGCCAGCGTAGCCGTCATCATCCCCGGCCGGACCACGGACAAGGAATTTTCCCAGATCAAAGAACTGCTTTCCCTTCTCAAGGGGGTCACTGCCTATCCCATCGTTCGCCGGAGCAACCTGCTGGGGGCGATGGATATGGGCGTGCTGCCCGATTACTACCCGGGCTACCAGACGGTCGGTACGGACACGACGAGCCGGTTCGCAGGATCCTGGAACGCGATCCTGCCTGAAGCCCCTGGCCTGAACGCATTGGAGATGCTTGCCGGGGTCAAGAGCGGCAAGGTTTCCGCGCTCTATATCATGGGTGACGATCCCGTAGGGAGCGATAAAGGTCTGAAGGACACCCTGAACAAGCTTGAGTTCCTCGTGGTACAGGATATTTTCCTGACCGAGACAGCGAAGCTTGCCGATGTCGTCCTGCCCGCCTGCAGCTGGGCAGAAAAGTCCGGGACGGTTACCAGCCTTGAGCGGCGACTCCAGCAGGTGAGCCGCGCCGAGGAGCCCCTTGGCGAGTCGAGGCCGGACTGGGACATTATCCAGACCCTGGCCAAGAAGATGGGCAGTTCCATGCATTACATGACACCGGCTGACATCTTGAAAGAGATCCGGTCGACGGTCACCCTGTATACCGACCTCGCATTGGGCGGCATCTGGCAGCGGGAACACTCGCCGTTGGCCGGCGCGGATGTTGATCTCTCCCTGTGGTCGGACACGGTCATGAAGAACGAGGTGATCACTTCGGACCGTCTGCTGTTCTCATCAGGGACGATGACCGGCCGGTCCGGGGAGATCAGTACGCTTTGCCGGACCAAGGTCGAGGTATAGGAGCGGACCATGCCTGATATGCAGCAGATCCTTAATTTCGTCATCAGCATCGGGATCCCCGTGGTGGTCCTGCTGAGCTTCATCCTGGCGAACGCCATGTATCTGCAGCTCATGGAGCGCAAGGTGCTGGCGCACATGCAGTCCCGGCTTGGCCCGAT
>CAYILT010000250.1:0-2886 GCA_964364055.1 uncultured Nitrospiraceae bacterium
GAGACTCGGCACGGGGGATCTACTTCGGCGGCGTCATCTCCACGTCCCAGATCGTCGCGATCGTGATGCTCAGCGTCTCCCTGATCATGCTGTGGAGGCTGGGGGAAACGGCAAAAGCAAAATGAATTGCAGGGCCGGAAGGCCCCGCGTCAAAAAAGAGACGATTGTGGTTTGAGAACGCGGTTAACGGCCCTTCCGACTAATTCATTCCATAAGCCCATGCTGGTTCATTCGGCATGGGTATTTTATTTCATACGCACGCGTGTGATTCGGCAAAACCCTGTTTTCGCTTGATTTTTGAACGGGCCTGTACTATCTTTGGTTAACCAAACCATGAAAACGACCTCACATTCTTCACCAATGAACCGGGCTCCACGTTTTTCAACCCCGTGGCTGTCCCGCCTCGACGAGGCTTCGGGATGTCGCATTATCAAGGAAACCTACCGTTCCTTCATGAGGATCTCCACCGGTTCCGGAAGTCCCTCAAGGACGTTCACTCCGTTAGAGAACTTTGTTCTCAAACGAAAAACATTAACGGTATGAATAATAATCTACGGAATGCTGCGGGAGGACGTCGGGTGGCGGTTTTCTCTAACGGTGTCAAACAATTCGACGTGCCGGGGGGATATTCCCGTTCGAGCGGGTTTTTCAACCTGTTCCAGTCTCTGAAGCCGATAGACAAGGCCAGAATTCTCGCCAGAATGAACCTGGACAGGCGGGCGTACGACATCATGCCACGCTTCAAATGGCGTTACGTTATATTATGGATATACATGGGCTGATAAATCGCCATTCGCCACTGTATCACATATGAAATCAAAACCATCAATAACCTCCGGCATACGGGATAACCACACGCGCGGAACCGTCGGCGAGTTCCTCAAAGCCAATATTAATGACGCGTCACGGCTATCCGTCATGTCGGCATTCTTCACGATCTACGCCTATGATGCCCTGAAAGAGCGGCTTGACCGGATCGAGCACATGGACTTTCTTTTCGGCGAGCCGCGCTTTATCCGCTCTCTTGATCCGGACAAGACCGAGAAAAAAGCATTCATCATCGATTCAAGCGGACTCAAACTGGCCAATACGCTGGAACAGAAGCGCGTGGCCCGGGAATGTTCCGCCTGGCTACGGGACAAGGTCGCCATCAGGTCGGTGATCAAGTCGAACTTGCTTCACGGTAAGATGTATCACACAGCCGCGAACGGCGTGGATAATGCGATCCTCGGCAGCTCGAATTTTACGATGCGGGGTCTGGGGCTTTCATTTAACAATAATATCGAGCTGAATCTCATCGTGGACAGCAATCGCGACAGGGCTGACCTCAAAGCCTGGTTTGATTCTCTGTGGAACGACGAAACGCTGGTCGAGGATGTAAAGGACGAGGTGCTTCATTACCTGGCGCAGCTTTACCAGAACCATGCCCCGGAGTTTATTTACTACAAGACCCTCTTCCATATTTTTGAGGCATTCCTCGCGGACCAGGCACGAGGCGGCTTGCTTGATCTCAACATCAAGATCGTTGACACCGGTATCTGGAAGGCGCTTTTCGAGTTCCAGCGGGACGGGGCCAAGGGCGCGATCAATAAAATTATGAAACACAACGGCTGTATACTCGCCGACAGCGTCGGTCTGGGCAAGACCTACGAGGCCCTTGCGGTGATTAAGTATTTCGAGCTGAAGAATGAGCGCGTACTCGTCTTGTGCCCGAAGAAACTGCGGGAGAACTGGACGGTATACCGCAATAACGACGCTCTCAATCCTTTTATCAATGATCGCTTCCGCTTTGACGTCCTCTCCCATACCGACTTAAGCCGTGATAATGGTAAGTCCGGCGACATAGACCTCGAGACCTTTAATTGGGGCAATTACGACCTCGTGGTCATCGACGAGTCGCATAATTTCCGGAACAACACGCCAGGCAAGCGCGACGAAGAGGGCAATCTTGTCCGCAAGAGCCGTTACCAGCGTCTCATGGACGATATCATCAAGAGCGGCGTGAAGACGAAGGTTCTGCTGCTTTCCGCCACCCCGGTCAATAACGACCTGAAGGACCTGCGCAATCAAATCTATTTTCTTACCGAAGGTGACGATACTGCCTTCAGGGAAGATATCGGAGTATCCAGCCTGAAAGAGACGCTTGCCGTTGCGCAGAGAACATTTGCATTGTGGGCTCGCAAAAAATCAGGGGAGCGACGGACTGCTGACCTTCTGGATAAACTCAGCTCATCCTTTTTTAAGCTTCTGGACGAACTGACCATTGCCCGTTCGCGAAAGCATATTCATCGTTATTACAAGGCAAACATCGCACAGCTCGGCGGGTTCCCCGAGCGCATGAAGCCAATATCCATTTACTCGGAAATAGACCTCAGTCGAAGGTTTCTTTCCTACGACAAGTTGAACGACGAAATATCAGAGTACAAACTCAGGCTATTCAACCCGGCTCTCTATGTGAAAGATGAATTCAAAAAGAATTACCTGAGAGGCGAGCGGGACCCATTCACCCAGGAACAGCGCGAGACCTTCCTCATCGGGATGATGAAAATGAATTTCCTCAAGCGCCTGGAAAGCTCCGTGCAGTCTTTTGAGATCACCATGGGCCGGACGATCGCCAAGATCGAGGCGTTGGAGCGAAAAATACGAAACTATCAGGCCATGCCCGGCCAGAACCCGGAATCGGATGAGCTTGAACTGGAGCTCGACGTTCCCGACGGTGACGAAGACGCTGAGGCGGCCCTGCTGGTCGGCGGCAAGCTGAAGTATCATTTACAGCACATGCGATTGGACGACTGGCTCAAGGACCTTCAGCGCGACAAGGAACCGCTCAGTCTGCTGCACGCGGCTGCAAAAGACGTTACTGCGGAACGGGATGCCAAGCTTAAG
>CAYILT010000250.1:2896-5217 GCA_964364055.1 uncultured Nitrospiraceae bacterium
GCTTAAGGAGCTGAAGCGCCTGATCGAACAGAAAGTCCGCCATCCCTCCATCAACAAACAGGGTCAGGAAAACAAAAAAGTGCTCGTGTTCACCGCCTTTGCCGACACCGCAAGCTATCTCTTTGAATCAATCAGAACATGGGCGACGAAGGAATTAGGCATTCACGTGGCATTGGTCACCGGCGGAGGTGATAACCAGACGTCCTTTGGGAAGAGCGACTTCAATTATATCCTGACAAACTTCTCACCTCGGGCCAAGAAGCGGGAAAAGATTCCGTCCATGCCCCAAACAGCCGAGATCGATCTTTTGATAGCGACGGACTGCATTTCCGAAGGCCAGAACCTTCAGGACTGCGATTATCTGATCAACTACGATATCCACTGGAATCCGGTCCGCATCATCCAGAGATTCGGGCGCATCGACCGGATCGGCAGCGTGAACCATACCGTCCAGTTGGTGAACTTCTGGCCAACGCAGGACCTGGATAAATATGTGAATCTCAAAAACCGTGTCGAGGCTCGGATGGCCCTGGTGGATATTGCCGCCACGTTCGAGGACAATATACTTAAGAACGAGGAGATCGAAGAGCTTATCCATGAAGACCTGCGCTATCGGGACAAGCAATTGCTCAAACTCCGTGAGGAAGTGCTCGATCTGGAGGACTTCAGCGAGAGCGTGGTGCTGAATGAATTCACCCTCGATGACTTCCGTATTGACCTTACCAGATATATCGAAAGCAATAAGCGTCTGCTCGAAGACGCGCCCCTCGGTCTATACGCAGTTGTGCCGCCGCACCCGGAGTATCAAATCATAGCTCCAGGGGTGATCTATTGTCTCAAGCAAAAGGGCTCGTCAGCATCCACTGAAACCGTTAATCCGCTTCAGCCCCATTTTCTCGTGTATGTGCGGGACGACGGCACGGTCCGCTTCGGCTTTGCCCAGCCAAAACAGATTCTGGAAATCTTTCGCACGGTCTGTGTAGATAAACAGACATTCTATGGCAATCTCTGCGATCTCTTTGACCAACAGACGAACAACGGCGCGGACATGAGTCATTACAGCGGACTCCTGACGAAAGCGGTGGAATCCATCGCGCACACGTTCAAGAAACGCACAGCCGCCGCGCTTCAGTCAGGCCGGGGCGGGCTCATAGTGCCCCAGTCCGAGCAGCCCGCGGAGGACGCGCAGTTCGAACTTATCACCTGGCTGGTTATCAAGGAATAGAAACGAAAAGCCATGAAAATGGGAAAATTCCACGCAGTGCATGGAGAATCCCGGCAACGGGAGACAAGGACGTCATCCCGGATTGCGTACCTGGAAAATCGATAGTGACATGTTCGATTTTCATGGTGGCGGAAGAAATGAAGGGGTTCTTACCGAAAAAAGAGCTGGCCTGATGTGTAACCGACGCAACATGCGCCGAGAAGGCAAAACTCTCAACCCTGTTGAGAGAAATTCCCTGGTCGGCACCATTCGTCACACGCTGTGTGACCAATCACAGGAGCTTAAACCCTGAACATGGCAAACGCGCCCGACATCAAGCACCAGATCTCCGATGCCCTTCGGGCTTTTGCGTCCACTCCGCTTTATGACGCGGGCCTCGGGCTGCTTGATGCGCTGGGTTATAAGAGCGAACTGACGCTCAAGCTCAAGGGCATCAAAGACTTCAGGGAAACCATTGATCAGCACGGGCGGCTGCACGATAAAGCGGCGAAAGTCGCGGACTGGAAGAATATCGAGTTCCTTCGCCAGATCACCGGGGATGATATCGCCGCCTCAGGTCAGGGCGCGCTCCCACTGCAGGAAAAGACGGCCTTTCAAAGCGGCTTTTTCAAGTCATATGTCTTTCTCGCAATAGAACTCAAGAGCGATCACTACACCCGCACCGACCTCGCACAGATCACGCGCGCTGTCAACCGCGTGTTCGACATGCCCGCGATGATCCTGTTTAAGCATGGCGAAGCTCTCACGCTCTCGATCATCAATCGCAGACCGCATAAGCGGGAAGAGATCAAGGATGTGCTTGAAAAAGTAACTCTCATCAAGGATATCCAAACCGCCGCTCCTCACCGGGCGCATATAGAAATCCTTTTCGATTTATCAGTCGATGAATTGCGGAGAAATCAAGCAGTCGATAATTTCGATGCTCTTCATGCCGCGTGGCGGAAAGCTCTGGACAGCTCCGAACTGAACAAGCGCTTCTTCCGGGAAGTGGCGAACTGGTATTTCTGGGCATTAAAAAATGTAGAATTCCCGGAAGATGCAGAGAAGAACAAGGATGTCCGCAATGCAATAAGCGTTATCCGTATGATTACCCGGC
>CAYILT010000251.1:0-5188 GCA_964364055.1 uncultured Nitrospiraceae bacterium
TTGTTCTCGCCGGGACCGGGCAGATACCCGCCGATGCCGTCCATGTCGCGGTAGGTGCAACCGGAAATGACAACGGGGCCGTCCAACGGGGCCGGAGTGAACAGGAACACGAAGGGGCCATAGCCTAAGACGCCGTCAAAGGGCGGGCTGGCTGTGGTCAGCCGGTCGTTCACGACTTTGGCGCTGTCGTGGATCACGTAGACCTTTTCCTGGGTCCCGTCCGCATTCGTGTGCACGCTTGGCTGGGCCACGAAGGGCACTGCTTCCGCGGGCATGTTCGACGGCTTGGGCACCGAAAGTTTGACTTCTTTTAGGAAGTTCATTCCTCCGGTGTCGATGTTCACCGCTGCGAGGAACCTTGCCTGCGCCGGCACGGGGTTATCTGCGGGCAACTGGTCTTCGGTGACCGGCGTTATCTTGACCACCGTCGGACCAAGCAACGCTCCTTCCGGAACCTCCAACCTCAAACCTCCCTCGCCTTCTACTATTCCGCCCTTGGCCGTGACGAGATACCTGCCATCGTCGCTCTTGAAGGTGATGTAGGAGATAAGAGTCTGGTTGCCGGCCGCGTCCATCATCATGATCTTGATCTCGTCGCCGAGCATGGCCATGATCCTGCCGGTGAATGCGCCGTTCGTGCCGGCTTTGATGGATACGATCTCGCCCGTGGTGTCGTTGATGATCAGCACGGTACATCCCGCCTCGACCGAGCCCTGGGTCGCGGTGATCGTAACATACCCCTCCGCGTCAGGGAACGTGGACGTGATGCTTCCTGCAGGCGGCATGGGCGGCGGCGTGGTGTCCTTTTTGAGTCTCTTTGCAGTCTTCAGCATGCTGATGAGGGAAACCAGCAGCCCTATCCGCAAAGTTGCTCTATGCCGGTCGATATGTTCGCCGATTCGTCTCAATCATTACTCCGCTTTAGCAATTATCTTCCGCACTCCGCACTCGATCCTACCGTTTCCCACTGACTTCTGCTGTATAAGGTGAAAACTCAGTTCCTGCTACGGCCCTGATTTTGTAATAATAAGTCGTTCCTGCTGCGGCAGTGGTATCATTGTACTTTATGATGCCTTTATCGACGGTGGCCAACGTTGAATATATGCCGCCGGATGAAGAGGCCCGTGCAACCTCATACCCCGTCACGCAGCCGGGGTCACTGGGCGAAGCTGTCCAGGTGAGGTAGATACCCGTGGTCGAGGGCATGAGCGTCAGCCCTGTAGGCGCATCCGGTCCTGTCGGCGCATTCGGATCGTTCACCCAGGTCCATTTGAGGATGGAGTAGTTTGTCGGCGTGCGTTTCCAGGTATAGACGTCGCCGTTAGAAGCGATGACTGGTGAGCCGTATTCTTCCAGCACGTTTATTTTAGGATCAAGTTGTTCTCCTCGCGATACTTCCTGGATATTAGCTTTCGGCATTGTAAGTCTGGCCAGTTCTTTACCGCAGTAACTATATCGAATTGCCTGTTTGGCTCCAGAACCATAGAGATTGCCATTAACATCCCGCGTATACTTAGGAACAGCACCTTTTCCAATAATTGACCAATCTTTGTCGGGAAATTTCACAGTAATTTTATATTGACCTGGCCCCATATATTGTTCACTTACCACCCCCAACTCCAACGGCCTCGTTGTCGAAGTCTTGATGAGCTGACCGGTGGGGATGTAGAGGGAGTAGCCCTGTTGCTTCAAATATTCAAGTGGTCCTACCCATATATTCCCATCGGAGGCCGTTTGAATGTAATTAACTAACGGTATCCTACACTCTTCATTCCATTCTCCACTGGGACCTTTTACGCATTTTGTTACTTTTGTCAATGCACCAGTACTGCTATATGTCTTCATGCGACCATTCATGAGGTCTGTCAACATTATACTTTCGTTAAATAAGATATAAAACGGCCCACCAAAAACATCATTGGTATCGCCATATTCAATGCCAAATTGATCATTGTTCGCCCCCCACGTACCACTGATAATTTCAACAGGACCTTGCCATGCACCTTCTGCCATGGAGAATAGGTTCATAATTACCAAAACAATTAAAATCGATTTATATTTTAATCCCATAATTTTATCCTCCCGAAGCCAGTTGGCTCAGAAAACCCACTAAAAGAATTTGGTGTTCGCAAGACTTTTCGTGCGAATGTGCCTGGCACACAACTCCGATCGCGCTGATAATCAGTACAATTCCCCCCATACGCATGAATAATCTCATAGGTGCACGAGCTATTATTACACGATGGCTTGTCAGAATAGATTGTAGATACATGCCCGGCATAACCCAAAAGGTCACCCTTTTTTAACTTCTTTTGCAACGCAGCGCTATCTTCTTCATCGTCTGGGTTACCCCAATGAGCCGTTAAATTTGTACCTGCAAGGAATTCTGAAGTGTGATGTCCGCCATCATCCAAATGATTTCCATTTGTGTCCTTGTCTGTCAAATCCTTAATTTCACAATTCACTCCAGGAATAGCCAATTTTTTAGCTGCCATCACCATTCGCTGTACGAACCCTGCGCAATCTATTCCCGTCCAATAATCGAAGGCGTAATATTGAATCGCGGTATTAGTTTCGTCGGACTTCAAACCAGGATAGCGCTTCGATCCGTTCAAGCCACATCCCGCATCATTGACATTGCCTCTATAGGATGTGTTGACATCTCCCACTGCCGGCGGCGCGCAGGATGTCACCATGCTCCAAAAATCGCCGTACGTATTCTTACAACCATAACAGTAGCTCACTGATTCGGTATTGGTTACGCTTGCCGTTCCTGTCGGCCTGGATATCCATGAGGTATTAGCACCGCTCCCTCTCGAATTTCGATAGAGATCACCCTCTTCGATCATTTTCTCTACAAACTTCTCAACAACATTCGTGTACAGCTCATACAGCCCTGTATCCTTACGCTCATTTGTTGTTGCCGTGTTGAGCTGATTGTCTACCGACCAGGTAAAGAAGCCTGGCAACCTATCCTTAGCACCTATAAGGGTTTCTTTGTCTATCACTCGATGCAGGTATGTCTGACTATCCACAACTGTTCTATGATTGTAATCCTTCATGAGCTTTCTGAAGGTGTCGGTCGTGTTGTCATTGATCTGTGGGCCAACAACAACAGAGGGTTCATACATGACGACACCGTCGACCACTTCGAAGTTCACTCTCGTGTTTGCTATTCTTACCCCGTCCGCATTCTCCCCGGAATTCGATGCGGTATTCGGATTGAATTTTTCCCGGAAGAGTCTTACAGCATTTTCCGTATCAGCATTGTACTTTCCGTTTTCATCAATCAGGACATAGTTACCAGCATCGCGCTTTCGAGGCACGACTTGATTCAACAGCTCCTGAACAAATGACAGTTTTCTCTTACTGTCGTCCGACGCGGTAGGGTCGCTCATGCCTATGCTCTTACCATCATCTCGCGCGAACACCGCTTTGCCCTGCAGCACCTCCTGAAGTGTAACGTTGCCGTTATGCCTGATCTTGAAAGTAAAATCATATACCTTTGAACTTGTAGCAGCGTTTAACGTGGCGGCGCCAATCTTGCGGGCCTGCAGCGTTATACTGAAATTTTCCGGCATTGATGCTGTCGATCCGTTCCACTTCATGTAAAGCTTCGCAAATCCCTTGTTATGAGAAGGGTCCGCTGTAAATCGATTGATCAATGTTGTATTTGTGAGCGGAATGATATTTCCTGTTGCGTCGACCGACCCGCCGACCTGCATGTTCGCAGACAGCTGGCTTAGATAGAGCCCCCATTCATTATTGAGCGGCACTCCGCTTATAACGCCATAGATCGTCACACCCTTCGTCCCCAGCGCGGCATAATAATCCGCATCTGGTATCCTCACAGTGTCGAACTCGTCATCGCTTTGAATGCCCATTTCTTTCGGATCCAAATCCAACACCCTCATCCCCTGGTTCTGGCTCGCCAGATACACCCATCCGTCTTTCTCAACCAGTGCTGTTGACGCGCCGAGAGCGGTCAGGGTGGCGCTGCCGGGCTCATCCGGGGTCTGGGTCACGATGTTCAGCAGCACGGGGTTGTTCGGGTCTTTAACGTCAATGATGTAGATACTCATGCCTGCGGTGGCGTAAACAAGACCAGAGGCCTTGCTGATGGTGATGTCGGTTACAGAGGCTATGACCTCGTTCCCCGCGCCGTCTTTGGTCACGCCCATGACAACGGGGTTGTACGGGTCGGTGATGTTGAGTGTATGGATTCTGCCTGCCATGCTGGAGGTGACGGCAAGGTCAATGACATGATTCGTTTCTGCCACAGAGGGCACAGAGGACACAGAGGAAGACTGGTCTGAATAAGCAAATTCAGAAGAAACGGCAACGCGCCACGCACTATCATAGTTAAAGTTGCTCGAACTCGGTCCGGGCTTGAAGGCAATCATCTCAGACGGCAAATATGGGATATTGATATCGAGCATTATCAGATGGCCGCTGGTGGTCGTGAGGGCTGCCCTGCCGCCCTTGTACGCAACGATGTCCGTGGGGTTTTTGTAGCCATTCGCCCAGGTGTCGAATATGCCGACGATGGTGGAGCCGTCAGCCTGCCCGCCGCTCTGCATGAAGGCCTTGGCTGCATTGATATCCACGACCTGAAGCCCGATGTTCACGGTGGCAATGTAAGCGAAGTTGTTCATGAGACTGATTCTGAGCGGCACGCCGCTGTAAGCCTCTGCCAGCTTTTCCCTTGCCACGACCACCGGCGCAGCCGGAGATGTAATGTCGTAGAAGCGCACATATCCGTAATGATTGCCGTCAGCGTACCGGATCTCCTCGGTCATTGCCAAAAGCGAATTGTCCTGGTCCACGTCCACACCGCGGTAGCTCCAGTTGACGCCCGAGTTGGTCATGCTGAAGGTCTTGACTACGGTGGGCGCGGTCGGGTCGGTCACGTCTATCACGCGGTAGCCCTGGTCTCCGGCCACAACGTAGGCGTAGGTCTTGCCGGTGTTTTTGTCGATGTAGAGGGCGATGCCCCTGCCGCCCGTGAACTGACCCTCGTCAAGGTCATAAACCTGCGGGACCTTTGTTGTAAAGTAGGCCGTGTACTGCTTGTTCAGGGGCAGGAGGCAGTCCGGGTCCATGGACGGGATCTGGGCCGCGCATACAGCCGCGGAGTTCGGGACCGCGTCCGTGATTCCCGTGGTGACGACGATCTTGTAGTTCGTGC
>CAYILT010000252.1:0-5165 GCA_964364055.1 uncultured Nitrospiraceae bacterium
GATACCCCCGGCTTCAATCATGCCGGGGCAGGCTCTTTTCGCCGGTAAGACGAAACAGGGCGAATTCCGACTTTTTACGACTTCATCAATAATATGGTTCATTCGTAATATTGTTGAAAAGGCAAGGTATGACCACAGCCACAGACTCGGAGGAAAAACTTATCCACAGATTTCGCAGACTTCGACGTGAGCTCAGTCGAACGATTGACGCAGATTTAGTCGTTCAGGACGGTCGTTCTTTAATCTGTGTAATCTGTGCAATCTGCGGACAAATCTTAGCCTTTCTCGGTTTCTGGTTTGTTCAGCGTTTTTAACTAAAATACGAAAGACCCTTTTTGGTTCCTACCGTGTCGCCTGGAGGCGCCTGCTTTTGGTCATCAGTGGTTACAACTGCCGTTATGTTACTAGCGTGAACCATCACGTTCTTTGCGCCTCAGACCTGCCAAACCTCCCGTTTCTGATTGACTTTTCGCCTCTCCGGGGCTAATATTCCAGTCTGTATCTTTATTCCAAATCCGCGGAAATAACGGGTTTTTCCTGATAAATGTCCAAGGTCCAGTTCATCTTCGCCATTCATAACCACCAGCCGGTGGGGAACTTCGACTTCGTCGCCGAGGAGGCGTACCAGAAGGCCTATCGTCCGTTCATCGAGGTGCTGAAGCGGCATCCCAAGATCAGGATGACGCTCCACTACACGGGCATCCTCTACCGGTTCTTCGAGGAGAAGCACCCGGACTTCATTGAAACGATCAAGGGGCTCGTGCCGGATGGGCGGGTCGAGATACTGTCGGGCGGTTTCTATGAACCGGTCCTGGCGGTGCTGCCTGACGAGGACAAAGTTGGACAGATACGGATGCTTTCGGACTACGTCCGGAAGAAGATAGGCTACGACGCCCGCGGCATGTGGCTCGCCGAGCGGGTATGGGAGCCTCATCTCCCGCGTGCCATCGCCAGGGCGGGCATTGACCACGTGGTGGTGGACGATTTCCATTTCAAGATGGCGGGCCTTCGCGAGAACGACCTCGATGGCTATTATCTCACCGAGGAACAGGGCGACCTGATAAAGATCTTTCCCGGGAACGAACAGCTCCGCTATCTGATCCCGTTCCATCCGCCCGAGGAGACCATCGAACTTCTTGCGACGCTCAGGTCCACCGAGCGGAACCGGCTCGCGGTCATGGCCGATGACGGCGAAAAGTTCGGCGTCTGGCCCGAGACCTATCACACGGTATACGAGGAAGGATGGCTCGAACGGTTCTTCACGCTCCTGGAGCAGAACAGCCAATGGATCGAGACCACGACCTTTTCCGACTATATCCGGATGGAGCCGGCCCGCGGGAGGATCTATCTGCCCACGGCTTCGTATATGGAGATGGGCGAGTGGACGCTTCCGACGGCGGCCATGCTGGAGTACGACAATGCCCTGGCCCTGCTGAAAGGGATGCCGGACGGCGGCAAGATCAGGCCGTTCATCAAGGGCGGGATCTGGCGGAACTTTGTGGCCAAGTACTCCGATAGCAACCACATGCAGAAGCGGATGCTGATGGTGAGCCGGAAGGTCCATAAGGCCCTGGAGTCGCCGGGGTCAAACGCAAAGCTTGACCGGGAAGCGGCGCACATGATCGACCATCTGTACCAAAGCCAGTGCAATGACGCCTACTGGCACGGCGTATTCGGCGGTCTCTATCTCCCGCACCTCCGCGCCGCGGTGTACGAGCACCTGATCCAGGCGGAATACCTGGCGGACAAGGCGCTGAAAACGCAAGGACCGGTGCTGCGGGGGAAGGGACAGGCTAAAAAGGCCGAGGTCTCCTCGTGGCTCGAGATCGAGCGTGGCGATTTCGACGGGGACGGAAGCGAGGAAGTCATGCTCAACTCCGAGCTTCTGAACGTCTTTGTGGACCCCGCGGAAGGCGGCCGGATCACGGAACTCGACTGGAAGCCACGGTCCTTCAATCTCATGAACACGCTGACCCGCCGGCGCGAAGGATACCACGACAAGATCGCCCATGCTGCGAAGGACGCGGCAAGCGGCGAAGCGAAGACCATTCACGACCGCGTGGTGGTGAAGGAAGAGGGGCTTCAGTACCATCTGCAGTATGACTGGTACAACCGGGCATCGCTCCTTGACCACTTCCTCGAGACCGGCGTGGACCTCGCGAGCTTCATGCGCTCGGAGTATTATGAGGCGGGCGACTTCGTCCTGGGCAACTATACGGCCTCCGTGCGCAAGCAGAAGGATGCCGTGGTCCTGGTCCTGGAGCGCGAAGGGACCGCCGCCGGCCTGCGGGCGCGGCTCCGGAAAACGCTGCTTCTCCGCCCGTCACATCCGGAGTTCGTGGTCCGGTACGAGATCGCGAACGGGGACCGGGAGGAGCTGAACACGACGTTCGGAAGCGAGTTCAACTTTTCGCTTCTGGCGGGGGACGCCCCGGACCGCTACTACGAGATCCCCGGCCATGTCCTTGACAAGCGGAACCTCGCGTCCATCGGCGAAACGAACAATGTGGGCCAGGTGAGCCTGGTGGACGAATGGCTCAAGCTGAAGGTCACCCTGGAGTTCTCGCAGCCCGCCATCCTCTGGCGCGCGCCGGTGGAGACCGTTTCCCAGTCCGAGGCGGGGTTCGAGCGGGTGTACCAGAGCTCGATGGTGATGCCCCTGTGGCGCATTTCGCTCGGTCCCGGGAAGACCTGGAAGGCGGAGATCCGGGTTCGGATCGAGTGAAAGAAACCGGTTCATTGTAATAAAGTTGAAAAGGCAGGGTATGACCACAGAAACAGAGGCTCGGAGGAAAAACTTATCCACAGATTTCGCAGATTGACGCAGATGTAATCTCTTTAAAACACGATTCAGGACGGTCTTTTTGAATCTGCGTAATCTGTGTCGCTGAGAAGCGCCTACTTTTGGAATCTGCGGACGAATCTTAACCTTTCTTGGATCGGTTTTTGGTTTGTAAAGTTTTTTCAACTGTAATACGAAAGACCCAAAATTATTGATTTCGATGTTCGATAGAAAAAGAGGAAATGAAATGAAAAATGTCTCTGTGATCGTAATGCTCGTGTTCTCGTTGCTCTCTTCTCCTGCATTCGCCGACAAGGCCCTGGGCCCCGAGGAGTTCACCTCGGTCGATGAGCTTGCCTATGCGATCGCCGCATATTTCCCGAAAGTGCAGGGCGGCGTGACGGCAGTGCAGGGAGACCGGCTGACCCTGGCTCTCGGCGAGAAGAACGGACTTATGCCCGGCATGGAGTTGACGCTCTGGAGGGACGGCAGGGAGATCCTCCATCCCGTGACCAAAGCCGTCATCGGCCGCGCCGAGGATGAGGTCGGGACCATCGGGGTGGTGAGTGTCAAGGACACCACGTCCATCGCCGTGATGAAGAAACAGCTGAAAGCACCGCAGGCGGGAGACCGGGCAAGGATCACGCCGAAGAAGATCGGCATTGGCATCCTGCCGCTCCGGAACGACCGGCCCGAGATCATCCAGAATCTTGCCGGGCGCCTGGGCGAACTGGGCAGGTTCACGGTCCTGGGAAACGATAAGGCCGACTCGTTCCTGAAGGACAAGAAGCAGCGGGACGCGGGCCTGATCAAGGAAATGGGCAGTGCCTTCAGTCTGGATGCGGTTGTGGCCGTGGGGATATTCCCCACGGAGGGCAAGTATCTGGTCACCGGCAGGATCTTCTATACCGACGACGCAAAGCCGCTCGACACCATCGTGGCATTGCTGAACCTCACGACAAAACGCGAGGCGCTGGGCGATGTCCGGCCGTTCTTCGCGCCGGTCAAGACGTCCGGGGATAAGACCCCGGACCTTCCTGTGGATGCGCGCTATTTTGCCATTGCCGACCTTGACGGGGACAACGCCGCCGAATATGTCTTTTCCGACGAAAAGAAACTCTCCCTCTATCGTTCCGAACCGTCAGGCTGGAAAGAGGTGTGGTCCGAGACGGTCCCCGGGAATGAAAAAGAGATGCAGCAGTTCCATATCGATGTTGCCGACATCAACGGGAACGGCAGGCCCGAGATCTTCGTTACGCGAATGCTGAACGGCAGGGTGTCTTCCTATGTCATAGAATTCCAGGACGGCGCCTTCCGGAGGACCGCTGAGGTGCCGGGCTTCCTGCGGGTGATCGGATATCCCGGCAGGGGCAACGTGTTGATCGGCCAGGACTATTCCCCGGAGAACTTCTTTGCCGGAAAACCCCGGGAATATGCATGGTCGGGGAGCGCTTACGCACCCGGCGCGGAGATGGTCCTCCCCAAGGGGACAGACCTGTACAGCTTCATCTATGCGGATTTCGGCGAGCCCCGCCCGCTCCTCGTCTCCTTTGACAACGACCACCGGCTGGTGGTGTACTCGGGCGACACCCCCCTCTGGAGGAGCGAAGAGAGGTACCTGACGGTGGAGACCGTGTTGACAAAGCCCCTGACCGGCCTTGATGCCGCTATGGGGAGAGAGCCCACCGCGCTGGACAAAGCGAACGTTACGGCGGCCTCCTTTGTGGACAAGAGCCGGCTCGTACGGATCAGCGGCAGGATCATCGCGGTCGACCTGAACGGCAGCGGGAAGGATGACCTTGTCGTGGCGAAGAACACCCCGTCGACCTTTCTCGGAGGATACAAGGGGGGGGAGCTCGAGGTCCTCACCTGGAACGGTACGAGGCTTGAGCCGCGGTGGAACGTCAAGGACCTGCCCGGCCCGGTCCTGGATATTCAAGCTTCCCGACCCGAGAAGACCGGGGTGCAGATCAATGGGCTCGTGAAGGTTCCGGGAGGGGTCTTCAGCAAGGACGTCGTACGGGTGGAGAAGTACCAGGGAAAATAACGTCTATAGTGCGGAGTGCGGAATTCGGAGTGCGGCTTGAAGAACGTCAACGGCTGCCGAGTAACAAACGCTAAAAAGGAAGCAATGAAGAAGAAGGAGCCGGGAATTTCAGAACTTCGGGCAGCGATCGACCGGGAGAACCTGCCGAAACATGTAGCCATCATCATGGACGGCAACGGACGGTGGGCAGTGCGGCGCGGCATGCCGAGGATCCTCGGTCACAAGCGCGGCGGTGAGACGGTCCGCAACGTGGTGGAGCAATGCCGGATGCTCGGGATCCGGGTCCTGACCCTGTACGCCTTTTCCGACGAGAACTGGGGCCGGCCCCGGCAGGAG
>CAYILT010000253.1:0-5126 GCA_964364055.1 uncultured Nitrospiraceae bacterium
AGTTTGAGCTCTGCCAGGATCTTTGCAACATCGAGCGGATGGATCAGGTAGGATTCTCCGGAAAGGCGCGTCTGTCCCTGGTGCGCCCTGGCGGAGAAGATATAGGCGCGCCTCACCAGGTCCACATCGGCCTCCGGGTTGTTGCTCTGGAGACGCTCGACGATATCTTCAAGACGGACGTTTGACATAGGTTCGTTCTTTACTGTAGAACTGTTTCTCTTCTTACTTCTTACTTCTTACTTCTTACTTCTCCATCTTGATATCCTTGATATCCAGTTCTAAGTTCGTCATCCCGTTCCAGGTATTGATACGGGGCGTGAACACCGCGGCGACCCGGGCGCCGCTCCTGAGCCAGCTTCCGATCGATGTCCCCTTGTTATAGGCGATCGCATCGAAGAACTGACCGTTCCGCTGCCGAAGCCGGAGCTTCAAGTGCTTGTTGTTCCCTACCGGCCGGAGTGATAGGACCTCGAGACCTTTGGCGCCGAACCGCGGCTCCGGATTTCCCTGGCCGAATGGCGCCATCCGCTCGATGTCATGCATCAGGTCGAAAGACAGTTCATCAAAGGTGACCGGCGAATCGATCGTAATGGTCCTCACGAAACCGCCGGCGCCTACCTGCTCAAGGACCATCGCGTTCAGCCGTTCACGAAGTTGGGGGATCTGGTCCGCCGCAACGGAGAGGCCGGCCGCATACTTGTGGCCTCCGAATCCCCTGAGAAGGTCCGAACACGCTGTAAGCCCCTGATAGAGATCGAATCCAGGAATGCTCCGCGCAGATCCTTTTCCCACGCCATCCTTCACGGAAATGAGGGCCGCGGGCCGGTAAAACTCATCGACGATCCGCGACGCAACGATGCCGATGACGCCGGGGTGCCAGTCCTCGGATGACAGGATGAACGCGCCGGTGTTCGCCAGGTCCGCCTGGAGGCAGAGCTCCCTCGCCATTCCCCAGATACCCTCTTCGACGGCCTGCCGCTCCCGGTTGACCGTGTCCAGCTGGACAGCAAGGCGGGCTGCTTCGTCGGGAGAATCGGTGGTCATGAGCCGGAATGCCGTATCCGCCTTTTCGAGCCTGCCGCTCGCGTTGATCCTCGGCGCCAGGTTGAACCCCACATTCCCCACGTTCACCCGCTTGCCGTTCAGGCCGGCAACCTGTTTCAGAGCAGCAATGCCGGGACGAAGGGACGCGGGACCGGACGAAAGGATATCCAGTCCGTGCCTCACCAGAACCCGGTTCTCACCAGTGATCCGCCCCATGTCCGCCACCGTTCCGAGGGTGACCAGATCGAGATACTTCTTCAGACGTTCATCCTCGGCCGGTGCATCGAGCAGGGCCTGCGCCAGTTTGAAGGCAACTCCCACACCCGTAAGACCGCCAACGCTCTCCCTCATGCCGTCGGGTGTATCCGGCTGGAGAACCCGGGGATGAATGACCGCAAGCGCGTCAGGCAGTCTCTCCCCGGCAGGGACCGGACCGTTCCCCTGGACTGCCGCGGATTCATGGTGATCGGTGATGATGAGGTCAAGCCCCAGGGACCTGGCGGCTTCCGCTTCTTTGACAGCACTGATCCCGCAGTCCACGGTAAGGACAAGGCGCGCTCCGGTTTCCTTTATCTTCTGGAGGGCGCCGGAATTCAGGCCGTATCCCTCGGTCATCCGGTCCGGGATATAGGAATCCACATCGGCGCCCAGTTCCCGAAGCGTCAGGAACAGGACCGCTGCGCCGGTAACGCCGTCAACATCGTAGTCTCCAAAGACCACGATCTTTTGGCGCGAGGAAAGCGCGTCACGGATACGCCCGACCGCCGTGTCCATGCCGCGAAAAATGTGAGGATTGGAGAGAGAGGTAAGATCGCTGCTGAGAAATGAGAGCGCAGCGGCAGCGTCGGCGATCCCCCGGACTATCATCAGACGCGCGATGAGCGGGTGAATGCCGGCCTGGTCCGAGAGCCGCGAAACGGCCCCCGCATCATGTTCTGCGAGTACCCATTTCATTGATGCCGCCTGCTCTCGTGGTTAGGACTTATTCTCGGGCTTGGACGAGTCCTTGTTCGCTTCGTTGGTTTCCGATATCCCCTTTTTGAACCCCTTGATCGCCTTGCCGAGCCCTTCGCCCAGCAGCGGGAGACGGCTGGCGCCAAAGATGATCACAACGATGACGAGAACGACCAACAGCTCCGGCATACCTAATCCGAACATACTGCCTCCTTGTACTCCTTCGGTGTATTTAAATTCCTGAATGACCGTTTCAGCGGGTCGAACCGGACGATCTCTTCTTCTGTTACATACCTGACCTGGATATGATCAAAGAGCCCCCGGATCCGGCGGTCCTGCTTCCGGATCTGCGTCTCCATGATCGGGAGGAGCCCCCTGCGGTAGATCGCATGGAGCGGCTCCAGAAATCCATTGAACTTCGGGACCACGGCATCCTGTCCCGCGGCGATCTCCCCCATGTACGATATGAGCCGGGGGTTCAGAAAGGGCATGTCGCAGGCGGCGACGAAATTGTACTCATCGGTCGACCTGAGCAGTCCCGAATAGATCCCCGTCAACGGGCCGCGGATATCAAGGGCATCGCTCGTCACCTCGACGCCGTAGTTCCTATAGCGGTCCGGCGTATTCGTCACGATGATGGTCTTCTTGAACAGCCCGGCAAATAGGGCAAGGATATGCTCGATCATGGGCCTGCCGTCGATATCAAGGAAGGCCTTGTCAGCGCCCATCCGCCTGTTTTCACCGCCCGCGAGAATGATGCCATTCATGACTATAATTACAGCATTTACCATGAGGTGTCAATAAAGAAGTGGCACGGTCCCATCGTCTATTATGAGGAGCCATAGCACAATAGTCAGGAGACCGTGATTATGGCCGGCACGTTACGACGCGTTACTTTTCGCCACGTATACAAATCACGCAGTGACATAAAATTATATTTTTACATTGACATAAGATTTAAAAGTTATTATAGTGCGTACATGAAATGGGTTACGGTCATCCTTCTCGTTGTTCTCGCATTCACGGTCTTGGCGCCCCTTTCACCGTTCTCGCTCGTCATTGACCGGCAGGAACAGCCGCTTCTCGGAAACCTGGACGTCTGCAACGCTGCAGCGCCGGCCCTGTCTTCGAACGGCGAAATGCCCTGCGTAAACACAATCCCTTCTAAGCTACCGCTTTACCTTTCCATAACGACCTCAGATTCGTTCCATCCCCTATTCACCGAAGTTGTCTTAACCGCTCCGAACGAGCACCCCCCCAAGGCATAGCCTCACCATACCTGTATTTCCGAAAGCGCTGACCAAGCAAGGTGCATCACCGTCCTTAGTGTGTTGCGCATCGTCCTGCAAGCCGTTGCGTAAACTCATTGGACGTTTCTTCCCTTTACGCTCGGCTCCGCTTCGGAAGTATCCATCATCCCTATTTTCATAAAGATATTTCCGAAGTGGAGCCACTTTTTTACCTATCAAGGCATCATTGAATCATATCGTAAGCATCACACCTGTTGATCAGGTGTACTCTTTCCACCGGGAGGTAACGATCATGGATGTTGAAAATAAGTCAACCACACCGATTTCAAGAAGAGAACTGATCATCAATGCAGGCAAGCTCGCACTCGGCGCGACAGCCGCCGCGGCTGTGCTTCCGGGAGGGTTCCTGTCATCAAAGACAGCAACCGCGCTCGGCGGTTCAACGGAGAAGTGGCCCTGGCCCTATGTGAAGCTCGATCCGGACAAGACCGCGGAAATAGCCTACAATGAATGGTACCGTGTATTCTGCGGCGCCGCGGTCATCAACAGTATTTTCAGCCAGCTGCGAGAATCGGTGGGAGAACCCTACAAGTCGTTCCCCATCGATTCCTTTGTGTTTCTCGAGGGCGGCATGGCTGGCTGGGGTACTGTGTGCGGCTCCAACGCAGGAGCCAATATTGTCACCAACGTCATTATCGGACCCCGGATCGCCGGCCCGGCTTCCGAAGCCGGACATTCTATGGGATCGGAAATGATGCAGTGGTATTCGGGAACAGCGCTTCCCGTATACACTCCCAAGGAGCCCAAACAGAAAACCGCCATCATCCAGACCAAGAGCGAATCACCGCTTTGCCACGTGTCCGTCGGAAAATGGATGGAAAAATCCGGGTTTGCTCTTGCGAGCGCGGAGAGAAAGGACCGGTGCGCGAGGGTTACCGCGAGCGTCGCCTACAAGCTCGTTCAGGATCTGAATGCCTGGAAGGACGGGAAGTATGTTTCAAAGGCAAATTGGACGCCGGGCAAAGATATGGGCATTCCAGCACAGCAAAATTGCACCGAATGCCACCCCACGAAAGTGCCGACCCCGCCGACAGCAAAGAAGTAATTGAGTTCACCAGAACAGGCAGGGGCGGGATCATCCTCCCCTGCCTGTTTTTTTTTGCAGTCCATTCCACAGTGAGGACATCATGCGCCAGTCACAAATTTTTTTCTAACGTTCATTTCATTATATTGCCGTTATCATGCCTGTTTATGGTCAACCCGGAGCGGACATCAGCGGTCATAAATCCTGTAAATACTGCGGCATGGACCGCGAAAAGTACGGCCATGCCCGCATGCTGATCGAATATGAGGACGGGACCTCGACCGGAGTCTGCAGTCTCCATTGCGCCGCGGTGGAACTTGCCGAGTCGCTCGACAAGACGCCCAAAGCGATCAAAGTCGCTGACCTCAACACGAAGCAGCTTGTCGACGCAGAGTCGGCCATCTGGGTGCTTGACGGGAGCCGTCCTGGCATCATGACAAAACGCGGGAAATGGGCCTTCGCGAAGAAAAAGGACGCTGATGCTTTTGTGAAAGAATACGGCGGCAAGATCGTCACCTTCGATGAAGTCGTCAAGGCAGCTTATGAGGACATGTATCAGGACACGAAGATGATCCGTGAAAAGCGCCAGCTGAAGATGCAGGGCACAGGTAAAAAACCGTAACGGCAGAATATGCGTCAGCTCATTTCCATATTCGTGACAGCGATTATCCTGTTGGTCTCGTTTTCGTCCGGCCTGAATGCCGGCCAGGCGAACATAGTCGCCCCTTCCTTCAGATTGAATGATCTGAGCGGGCAACCGGTCTCATTGGATTCCATGAGAGGAAAGGTCGTAC
>CAYILT010000254.1:0-5106 GCA_964364055.1 uncultured Nitrospiraceae bacterium
TGGTAAGATACTTGGCATACTCTTCGAGTTTGTCTTTCCCCTGCGGCGGCTGCATCAGCCCCCGTTCGAGCTTGCTGATATTGCCGGGGTCCAGCTTGTTCTCCCCGCAGAATTGCCGCAAGGTCTTTTTCTGCTTGATCCTTTTTTGTTTGAAGAATTCCCCGAACGTCACTTTGGTTGACATGGTGAGCACCTCCCTTACTTGCTGTTGTATTAATAATACAACAGTATTGAAGCCATTGTCAAGGGTGTTGACAGCAAAATATCTACGCGATGCCGTGTCAACATATAGGGAGGGTATCTAATGCCTCTCCTGTTTTTTCGACGCGATCACAACTTCAGACTGCGCCTTTCCTTTGGCGCGGAGCGATCCTCTTAAGTCCTTGCGGCTCGCAAGCGGTCCGCCTCCCTGTCGAGATTTACCATATATCCTCATTATCCTCTCTCTGTCCTCGCTCGCCTTATCGCCTTTATAATATATCTCGACAAACTCTATCCAATCCTCTTCTTCATGATACGCATAGATCACCCTGATTCCCGACTGCGCGCCTTTGCCTTTCAGCGCCTTGCAGGCGAATTTCTTCGCTTTGTAAACTTTCGGGGACTTGATCCCGAGGTCGGATATAGGAAAGATCGCATTGCTGTCGATCTTTTGCTTATGGAGCAGGTTCATCGCGACCTTGATGAAGGTCTGCAGGTCCTCTTCCAGAGAAGAGAACCTCTTCAGCAGCTTCTTTAGGTCCTTCTCGAACTCCGGGACATGGCTTATCTTCTTGAACAGCGTCCCGTCGAATTCGCTGTAGAACTGTCGACTCATCCGTTCTCTTCCGCGTATGCCCGCACGGAATAGGGCGGCGTGCGATAAAAGACCGATTCATAGTCGATCGTCTCGCCGTCTTTCGTCGATATCCATGGGACATCATTATGGGAGTAGGCGCTGATCTGGCTGGCATTCATCTCCGAAAGACGGTTCAGCACATCGTCGATTACCTCGATTTCGTTCGCCTTAAATTTCGCCAAATCCGGCTTCCGGCGGGGCAGATACTTAGTCTGCGGAAAATTGAAGTACTCACTCTTAACTTTCATGAGCTCTTCATGGGTGGTCATCTGCTCCACGATTTTGACAAACTCGACCGGCGTGGGGCCGTATTTGTTCTTTATGTAGGTAGCGCCGATAAGCTGTTCCTCATATCGTTCATAGAAATCAAAATCCATGAAGTAGAGAAGCTTGTAAATGACGGTCTCGCCGATGTTTTCCTTGGCGCCGACCTTGTTGAGGATATAGAGCAGAACTTCCTTAAACTTCTGAACGTTCTTCTGTGGAACGCTGATCCGCATCTGCGGCTTGATCGGTTTCCCTTCCTTTTTTTTCTCCAACCGGACCTCGGGTTCTTTCCCAGGATTCAGGAGGTGATCAACAGGTACGCGAAACAGTTTGGCGAAGACAACGAGATCCTCGGCAGTTACCTTTCTTGCGCCGCTTTCGATCTGCGTTATGGTAGGTCGATGCAGGTTCACGCTCTTCGCCATCATATCCTGGCTCATTCCGGCCTTTTCCCTCAACTCCTTTATTCGGAGCCCTATTTTACTGGAAACACTCATGGTAATCCTCCTTGCATGGCATCATATTACCACAGGTAAGAATATCTGTCAATATAATGTAAGATTACTTTACAATTGTCAAGTGTACCATTACCCTGTTTCTATCCCGGAACCGTCCTGAGAACCCATCTCCTCCCTGACCCAACCCTTGAAGGGGAGGGTAGTAAAAATAAAAAAAGCGGCGCATGTTCACCATGCCCCGCTTTCTTCTTATTCGTTCAATGACGTATCTGCGCAAATCCGCGTTAATCCGCGTCCAATTGCCTTTGCTTCTGCCCTGTCAGTCCCCTTCGAACTCCGTGAGCGCGTAGACCTTGTAGCCCTTTTCCTTGAGTTTCTTCTTCCCGCCCACGTCCGGCAGGTCCACGATGAAGGCCATCTCCACCACCGTGCCGCCCAGCTTCTCGATGAGCGCAGCCGAGGCGAGCGCCGTACCGCCCGTCGCGAGCAGGTCGTCGATCAGGAGCACCCGGTCGCCTTTCTTGATCGCGTCCTTGTGGACCTCGATCTTGTCCGTGCCGTACTCCAGCTGGTACTCCTGGGACACGACCTCTGCGGGAAGCTTACCCTTCTTCCGGATAGGGACGAAACCCTTCCCGAGCGTGTAGGCCAAAGCGCCGCCGATGATGAAGCCGCGGGACTCGATGCCCACGATGACATTGAAGTCATGGTCGCCCGTGATATACCGCTGGGTGATGGTGTCGATCACCAGCCGGAACCCCACGGGGTCCTTGAGGAGCGTGGTGATATCGCGGAACATGATGCCCTTCTTGGGGTAGTCGGGGACGGTACGGATCTTCGATTTGATCGTCATTACGATCCTCCTGATTAATTACCGCAGAGATCGCAGAGCGCGCGGAGAGAAATCCAGCGGTTTAGGGCTTACATCCTTCTCAGCGTCCTCCGCGTACTCTGCGGTGAAACTGTTCTTCTCCAGTTATTTCCTTCCGTCTTCTCCGTACTCTTTCACACCCATCTCGTACAGGTCGCCGCCGTGCACGTCGTTCACCACGAAGACCGGGAAGTCCTCGACCTCGAGCCGCATCACCGCCTCGGTGCCGAGTTCCGGGTAGGCGATGACTTCCGCCTTTTTGATGGCCTTGGAGATGAGGGCGCCGGCTCCGCCGATGGCGGCGAAATAGACGGCCTTGTTCTTTTTGATGGACTCCTTCACTTCCGCGCCCCGCGGACCTTTCCCGATCATGGCCTTGAGACCGTGTTCGAGAAGGTACGGCGCATACTTGTCCATCCGATAGCTCGTGGTCGGCCCGGCCGCGCCGATGGGCCTTCCCGGCGGCGCCGGCGTGGGACCCGTGTAGTAAAGGATCTGGCCCTTGAGGTCGAAGGGAAATGCCTGGCCCTTTCCATGGCCTTCGACCATGTATTTGTGCGCCATGTCCCTGCCGGTGTAGATCACCCCGGTGATCAGGACGCGGTCACCGGCCTTAAGCTTCATGATAACCTCGTCGGTCAGGGGGGGAGTAATCTTTATTGGTTCACTCATGGCTCACCGTACACTTGTGATAGGCATTGATAAGTTTAATCGCATTTTATTCCGCAATCCGCGTTGATAAAGCCCCCTCTCCCTTTTTCCCTCTCCCTCCAGGGGAGAGGGGCAGGGGTGAGGGTCATGTCTACCCGCATTCCGCAATGCGACTCACAGGATGATCGTCTTGTGCCGCGCCGCGTGGCAGTTGATGTTCACCGCCACCGGCAGGCTCGCGATGTGGCACGGGTGGGTCTCCACATGCACGGCCATGGCCGTCACCTTGCCGCCGAGTCCCTCGGGACCGATGCCGGTCCGGTTCACGGCCTTGAGCAACTCCTCTTCGAGGGAGGCGAGCTCCAGTTTCGGATTGGGACTGCCAATGTGCCGGAGCAGCGACTTTTTTGCCATGACCGCCGCTTTCTCGAACGTGCCGCCGATGCCGACGCCGACAACGATCGGCGGACAGGGATTGGCCCCCGCTTTTTTCACGCACTCCAGGACGAACTCCCTGATGCCCTCGATCCCTTCGGTGGGGCGGAGCATCCTGATGGCGCTCATGTTCTCGCTCCCAGCGCCCTTGGGCATGAAGGAGATCCTGAGCTTGTCGCCCGGCACCAGCTCCGTGTAGATGATGGCCGGTGTATTATCGCCCGTGTTCTTCCGCGTAAGCGGATCGACGACCGACTTCCGGAGGTACCCCTCCTTGTAACCCTTCCGCACTCCCTCGTTGACGGCGTCGTTGAGGAAGCCGTTCTTGATGCGAAGGTCCTGGCCGATCTCAATGAAGAAGACCGCGATGCCCGTGTCCTGGCAGATGGGAATGCGGTCCTCGCGGGCAACACGTGCGTTTTCCTTGAGGAGGCCGATGACCTCCTTCGCCGCGGGCGCGGTCTCGGCCTCCTGCGCCCGGTCGAAGGCCGTCAGTACATCCTCGCTGAGATCGTACGCCGCGTCGATGCAGATCTGCGCGACGTTGTCCCGTATCTCGTCTACATGAATTTCGCGCATCCCGATTTTACCGCCTCCACGGACTTCATGAACGCAGACTTCTCCTCGGCAGTGAGCTTCACCTCAATGAATTGCTCGACCCCTTTCGCGCCGAGCTTCACCGGAATTCCGGCGTACACACTCTTGACCCCGTACTCGCCCTCCAGGAGCACCGAGCAGGGAAGGATCTTCTTTTTGTCCAGCAGGATCGCCTCCACCATTTCGAGCGCGGCCGCCGAAGGAGCATAGTAGGCGCTCCCGGTCTTGAGCAGGGCGACGATCTCGGCGCCGCCGTTCCGCGTCCGGTCCACGAGCCGGTTGATCTGGTCGGCGCTCAGGAGCTCCGTGATCGGTATCCCGGCCACCGAGGAATAGCGCGGCAGCGGGACCATGGTGTCCCCGTGACCGCCGAGCACGAAGGCATGGGTGTTCTCGACCGACACCTTCAGCTCCATGGCGATGAACGTCCGGAACCGAGCCGAGTCCAGCACCCCGCCCATACCGAAGACCCGCTCCCGCGGAAATCCCGTCGCCTTCATGGCCACGAATGCCATGACATCCATGGGGTTCGTCACTACGATCATGACGGCATGAGGCGAGCGACGGCCGGATTCCGCCGCGCAGACCTTGACGATGTCGCCGTTCGCCGCGAGGAGATCGTCCCGGCTCATGCCCGGCTTCCTTGCCAGGCCCGCCGTAATGATGATCACGTCCGAGCCGGCCGTCTCGTCGTAGCCGTTCGAACCGGTCACCGTCGAGTCATACCCGAGGATGGGACCGCACTCCATGAGGTCCAGGGCTTTTCCCTGGGGCACTCCCTCCATCACGTCCACCAGCACGACATCCGCAAGGTCCGTCTCCGCGATCCGCTGCGCGAGCGTTGCCCCGACATGTCCTGCACCGATCACCGTTACTTTCTTCCGCACGATACACCTCCGTCAATAAATTTCCAAATCACAAGCACCAAATCGCAAATAAGCTCCAAATAACAATGACCGGATATCAACCCGCTTGATTATTGAATATTG
>CAYILT010000255.1:0-5093 GCA_964364055.1 uncultured Nitrospiraceae bacterium
TGACCCCGGCCGAGTTTACCTTAAGCGGAAGGTGTGTGCTCTGACCCTTATAGATCCTCCGCCCCACCATACGCTGGGCATACTGGACCGGAAGCTTCCTCTGTCCGCGTTCCATGATGATGATGGCAGCCACCACCGATACGATAAGGCCCAGGATCACCACAACCATATAATAGGGAATTTCTCCGGAACGCATGAGACCGAAGGTGTTCCCCACCGCGCTGGGAAGACCGGCCACAATGCCGGCGAAAATTATCAGTGAAATACCGTTGCCAATGCCCCGTTCGGTTATCTGCTCCCCGAGCCACATGATGAACGTTGTCCCGGCGGTGAGCGTGATCATGGCCATGATGCGGAAGGACCAGCCGGCGGAATCCACGAAGGCGCCTTCACCCATTCTCTCAATGCCTACTGCCATCCAGAACGACTGGAAAGCGGCAATGAGAACCGTGCCGTAGCGCGTGTACTCGGTGATTTTCTTTCTACCCGCCTCGCCTTCCTTGGCCAGCGCCTGAAGCCGCGGGACCACGACCGTCAGCAGCTGGAGAACGATGGAGGCGGTGATATAGGGCATGATCCCCAGGGCAAAGATCGTTACCTTGGAAAGGGCCCCCCCTGAGAACATGTCAAAAAAACCCATCAGACCCGATGCGGCCTGATGAAGATACTGGCTGAGAGCCTCGCCACGGACCCCGGGGGTCGGGATATGGGCTCCGATGCGATACACCGCCAGCATCAACAGGGTGAACAAAATCCGTTTCCTGAGCTCGGGGATCCTGAATATATTCTGAAGGCCGGTGAACACGTGCTATATCACCTCTGCCTTGCCGCCGGCTGCCTGGATCTTGTCAATGGCGCTCTTACTGAACTTGTGCGCGCGTATCGTCAGTGCCGACTTCAGCTCACCAACACCGAGGATTTTGATGCCCGATTTCGCGTGCCTCACGATCCCCTGCTCCACAAGCGTTTCCGGGGTAATTGTGCCGCTTAAATCGGAAAGGTCGCCCAGGTTCACCACTGCATATTCCTTGCGGAAAATATTGGTGAAACCCCGTTTGGGGAGCCGGCGCTGAAGCGGCATCTGCCCGCCTTCAAAACCCGGTCCTTTCACGCCACCGGAACGTGCCTTCTGCCCCTTGTGACCTTTGCCCGCGGTCTTGCCGCTTCCCGATCCGGGGCCTCTGCCTACCCGCTTCGATTTTTTCCGTGCCCCTTTGGAGGGTTTCAGTTCTTCTAATTTCATAGTAGTGTTCCGACCTGTCGAGTATGGAGATGGACGACCTTACGCGTTCTCTACCTGCACAAGATGGCTGACCTTGTTGATCATGCCCCGTATCTCCGGCGTGTCCTGCCGAATGACCGACTTGTTTAGTTTCTTGAGACCGAGACCGATAAGAATCGCCTTATGCTTCCCGGGACGAGCAATCCCGCTTTTCACCAGGGTGATTTTTATTTTTTTTGCATCGGCTGCCGGCATATTATCCAAGCTCCTCTACCGTTTTTCCCCGGAGGGCTGCTACGCTTTCGGCGCTCCTGAGCTGAAGCAGCCCCTGCATCGTTGCGCTCACCACGTTGTGGGGATTGCTGGAACCCAAAGACTTGCAGAGTACGTTCCGGACACCGGCGACTTCAAGGACCGCACGGCTTGCACCGCCCGCGATCAGACCCGTACCTTCAGATGCGGGCCTGAGCAGCACCTTGCCTGCTCCGTAATGACCGAACACCTGATGGGGAATCGTATCCCCTTTGAGCGCGACGGTCACCATATTCTTCTTTGCCCGTTCCACGGCCTTTTTAATGGCAACCGGCGCCTCGGCAGCTTTTCCCTTGCCGACGCCGACCCGGCCCTTGCCGTCACCGACGACTACGAGGGCGCTGAAATTAAAACGTTTGCCGCCCTTCACCACCTTGGCGACACGATTAAGCGAGACCAGTTTGTCCTTCAGGCCATCTCCATCTTCCGCATCTCTTTGATATCTCTCTGCCAAAGCCGCCTCCACTCAGTGTTTCGTGTTAGAACTTCAGACCCTGCTCACGGGCCGCATCGGCGAGGGCCTTTACGCAGCCATGATACCGATACCCGCCACGGTCGAACACAACGGTCGTGATCTTCTTGCCTAACGCCTTCCGGGCAAGGCTCGCCCCGACCTTCTTGGCCGCCTCAAGGTTGCCGCCATGCTTGAGGGCCGTCCGGATTTCCTTCTCCACGGTGGACGCTGAAAGGACGGTTTTCCCTGCCGCGTCATCGATGAGCTGAGCGTAGATATGATTCAGGCTCTTATACACGCTGAGCCTCGGCTTCTCGCCCGTCCCCTGGAGACGCTTCCGGATCCGTTGATGTCTCTTTATCCTCGATTGCTCTTTGCTCAGTGCCACGTTAACTCTCCATATACTTAATTACGGATGGATGTCCGCAATCCGATATTAAAAAATTTGACCTACTTGCCGCCCTTGCCAGCCTTGCCTTCCTTGCGCTGGATAACTTCGGTACTGTATTTAATCCCCTTGCCCTTATACGGCTCCGGCTCCTTGAGACCCCTGAGATTCGCCGCGACCTGCCCGACCAGTTGCTTGTCGATGCCCTTGATCACCACCTGGGTCTGCTTCGCGTCAACCGTGGCCTTGATCCCCTGGGGAAGCGGGAAAACGATGGGATGAGAAAAACCCAGCGTGAACAGCAGGTTCGAGCCGTGCACGGCAGCCTTGAACCCGACTCCGGAAATATCCAGCGTCTTTCCAAACCCTTTGCTGACGCCGGTCACCATATTCGCGATCAGGTTCCGCGTCAGACCGTGAAGTTCCCGATACATCTTCTGGTTCGACTGCCGCTCGACCATCAGCTGATTGTCGTTCTTCTTGATCTCCAGCCTGGGGTTCACCGCCTGGCTCATCTCGCCCAGGGGTCCCTTGACGGTGATCTTTCCGGGCGCTATTGTTGTCTCGACACCCGATGGAATTACTATTGGTTTTTTACCAACCCTAGACATAACAACTCCTCAATCCGATCTCGGAAAAAAGTGTTTACCCTTCTTGATCCTTACCACACGTGGCAGAGAACTTCTCCACCCACATTATCCTTCTTTGCCTGCTTACCGGTCTGGATGCCATTCGGTGTTGATAGAATGGCAACACCCAATCCTGCCAGGACCTTGGGGATGGCGTCATTCCCGGCGTATACCCGGCACCCCGGCTTGCTGACACGTTTAATCCCCTGGATCACCGGGACCTCTTCATCAGTGTACTTCAGATAGACACGGATGACACCCTGACGGCGGTCCTTCACCATCTTGAGGTTCTTGATGTACCCCTCGTCCTTCAGGATTTTCGCGATCTCGAGCTTCAACTTCGAGGACGGGATGTCCACCTTTTCAAGCTTCGCTTTACTGCCATTGCGGATGCGCGTAAGCATATCCGCGATCGGATCGGTCATCATCGGTTCAAACCCCTCTCGCTTACCAACTGGCCTTTACTACGCCTGGAATCTCTCCCCGGAGCGACCTGTTCCGGAAACAAATGCGGCACATGTCGAACTTTCTCAGATATCCCCGTGATCTGCCACACAGCGGACAGCGGTGATATGCCCGCACCTTGAACTTCGGTGCCTGTTTTGCCTTTGCAATCAATGACTTTTTTGCCATCGTTCCTCCAACCTGCTACTTTCTGAACGGCATGCCGAGATGACCGAGCAACGCCCGTCCTTCTTCATCGGTCTTCGCCGTTGTGACGATAACGATATCCATACCGTGGATTGAGTCGATCTTGTCGATCTCGATCTCAGGAAAGATGACCTGTTCCTTGATGCCGAGGGAGTAGTTTCCCCTCCCGTCAAAGGACTTCGTCGGGCTTCCCCTGAAGTCCCTGATGCGGGGCAGTGCGGCGTTGATGAACCGGTCCAGGAATTCGAACATACGCTCCTTCCGGAGCGTCACCATGCAGCCGATGGGCATCCCTTCGCGAAGTTTGAACGTCGCGATGGATTTCTTCGCACGGGTGATCACGGGGTGCTGACCGGTAATGAGTTCCAGCTCTCCGACCGCGTGATCGAGCGCCTTCGCATTCGTGATCGCCTCGCCCATGCCCATGTTCAGCACAACTTTTACCAGCCGCGGAACCTGCATGGGGTTCTTGTAGGCAAACTGCTTCATGAGGGCGGGAACCACTTCCTTTTCGTACCGCTCCCGAAGCCGGGGCTTCGGCGCCTTCACCCGTTCTGCCGGTGTGGCCGATTTTGCTTCCTTCTTTACGTCGGGTGCGGAGACCTTGGCCTTTGCCGGCGCTGTCTTTGCCGGGGCCTTCTTCTTTTCTCCGCCCTTTATCTCTTTTGTCTTATCTTTCTTGTCTGCCATTGGTCTCTTTCCCTAACTCACTTAATCCAAGGTTGCGTCACAAGCCTTGCATACCCGTACCCGGGGCCCGTCGCTCTGGGGCTTCCGGGTAATACTGGTAGGCTTGTCGCATTTTGCACAGATGAGCTTTACGTTCGCTGCGGAGATCGGACTCTCTTTCTCCACGATCCCACCCTGCCGAAGCTGCTGGTTCGGCCGTGTATGCCGTTTGATCATGTTCAACTTCTCGATCAGGATCCGGTTCTCCCGCGGGTACACGGCGATCACCCTTCCGCGTTTCCCCTTCTCTTTGCCGGCCGTCACCAGTACGGTATCATTTTTTTTAATCTGCATCGTTATCTTTCCTGTTCTTATTCGGAAGTCGCACTGCCGCCGAAACTCTACAAAACTTCCGGCGCAAGCGAGATAATTTTCATAAAGTTTTTTCTGCGAAGTTCCCGGGCGACGGGTCCGAAAATACGGGTCCCGATAGGTTCGTTCGCATTATTGATCAGGACCGCCGCATTCCGGTCGAACTTAACATACGACCCGTCGGGGCGGCGCACTTCCTTCGCCGTCCGCACCACCACCGCTTTGGCAACGGTCCCCTTCTTTGCCTGCCCGTCAGGAATTGCCGATTTGATGGCAACAACGATCACATCGCCCAGGCCCGCGTACCGCTTGCGCGTACCGCCGAGCACCTTGATGCACATCACCCGCTTTGCCCCTGAGTTGTCTGCCACATCTAAAACCGTCTGCTGTTGAATC
>CAYILT010000256.1:0-5087 GCA_964364055.1 uncultured Nitrospiraceae bacterium
GTTCGATAAACTCACCACGGTGAGCAACGTCGAACCGGTAGGAAGGGTCGTTTGTTTGGCAAGGGGGTGTCGCGTGGCAAAGAAACCGAATAATATCATCGTAGGTCTCGACCTGGGAACGACCAAGGTCTGCGCCATCGTCGGCGAGGCGAAGGACGACGGCCAGGTGGACATCATCGGGATCGGCATCAGCCCGTCCCACGGCCTGAAAAAGGGCGTGGTAGTGAACATCGACAGCACTGTGGAGTCCATCAAGAAGGCGGTGAAGGAAGCGGAGCTCATGGCCGGCGTGCAGATCAACTCGGTCTACGTGGGAATCTCCGGCGACCACATCAAAGGGATCAAGTCGCAGGGCGTGGCCGCCATCAAAAACCGGGAGGTCGGCTCCGCCGACGTGGCGAGGGCCATTGATACCGCCCGGTCCATCGACATCCCCGGAACCCAGCAGATCCTCCATGTCCTGCCCCAGGAGTTCATCATCGACGACCAGGACGGCATCAAAGAGCCCCACGGCATGTCGGGGACGCGCCTCGACGTGAAGGTCCATATCATCACGGGCGCCGTAACGGCCATCCAGAACATCGTCAAGAGCTGCTCCCGCGCCGGTCTCCACGTGAACGACCTGGTGCTCCAGCCCCTTGCGTCCAGCCGGGCGGTGCTGACCACGGAGGAGCAGGAGCTGGGCGTGGTGGTCGTGGACATCGGCGGGGGGACCACGGACATGGCGCTCTTCCGCGAGGGGAGCCTCTTCTATACCGGCGTGCTTCCCGTCGGAGGGAACCATGTGACGAACGACATCGCCATCGGGCTCCGCACGCCGCAGTCCGAGGCCGAGAAGATCAAGATCAAGCACGGATGCGCCCTGGCGTCGCTCGTGAAGCATGAGGAAACGATCGAGGTCCCGAGCGTGGGAGGCAGGCCGCCCCGGCTCCTTTCCCGGCAGATCCTGTGCGAGATCATCGAGCCCCGGGTGGCCGAGCTGTTCGAGATCGTCCAACAGCGCCTCAAGAGCACGGGCTCCGAGGACATGATCGCTTCAGGCGTCGTGTTGACCGGCGGCACAGCGCTCCTCGATGGAATGCAGGACGCCGCCGAAAAGTACCTCGGCATGCCGATCAGGCGGGGCGCGCCGAGGAACATCGGCGGGCTCCAGGACGTGGTGAACAGCCCCATCTACGCGACGGGCGTCGGCCTGGTCCTGTACGGCGCCGAGGACTATCAGGCGTCCCCCGGGAGGTTCCCGTCCGGCGGGATCATGAGCAGGCTCTGGAAATTGGTCAGTGACTTACTATAAGGAAGGAACGATGCGCTATGATGACCGACCCTAACGCGCGGTCAGGAGAACATGCCATGGATGACACGATGGAAATGCGGTTTCAGGACATCATGGAATTCGTCGCCGATGAGCATACGAGCAAGGAAAGGGGGACAGCACCGATGATCCAGTTCGATGACGATCAGAAGCTTCCGGCCCGGATCAAGGTGATCGGGGTGGGAGGGGGCGGAAACAACGCCGTGAGCACCATGGCGCTGGCGGAGATCAAGGGCGTCGAGTTCATCGCCGCGAACACCGACCGCCAGGCCCTGGAAAAGGCGAAGGCCCCGGTCAAGGTGCTCATGGGCTCCCGGATCACCGGCGGCATGGGCGCAGGGTCCAACCCGGAGATCGGGAGAAAGGCCGCACTGGAGGACGCCGACAAGATCAAGGCGGCCCTGAGCGGCGCCGACATGGTGTTCGTCACTGCCGGCATGGGCGGCGGGACGGGGACCGGCGGCGCGCCGGTCATCGCGCAGATCGCCCGCGAGGGGGGGGCGCTCACGGTGGCGGTGGTCACCAAGCCTTTCGAGTACGAGGGAGAGATGAAGAAGCGCAAGGCCGAGGAGGGGATCGCCGAGCTCAAGAAGCACGTTGATGCGCTCATCGTGATCCCCAACGAACGGCTCCTGAACCTGGCCGAGAAGAACACGCCGCTCCTGGAGATGTTCCGCCACGCGGACAGCGTGCTGGTCCAGGCGGTGAAGGGGATCTCCGACGTGGTGATGATCCCGGGCCTGGTGAACGTGGACTTTGCCGACCTGAAGACGGTCATGGCCAACCGCGGCCGGGCGGTCATGGGCACCGGCGTGGCGCGAGGCGAAGGGCGCGCCATGGAAGCCACGCACAAGGCGATCTCGAGCTCCCTGCTGGAGGATGGATCGATCAAGGGCGCGCGGGGAGTGCTGATCAATGTCACCGGCGGCCAGGACCTGGGCATGCTCGAGCATAATGAGGCCATTTCCGTCATCAAGAACGAAGTGGACCCCAATGCGGAGATCAAATGCGGCATTGTCATCAATCCCGTCATGAGCGAAGAGATCATGGTGACGGTGCTCGCCACGGGTTTCGACGAAGAAGGGGTCCGCAGCCTTTCCAAGAGGCCGTCGAACCTCAAGGAGTTCCGGAAGACCGAGGAAAAGCCGCAGTTGAAGCGAAGGCCGGAGACAACGGTCAATAACTACGATCTTGATCTGTTCGGCGGGAAGAAAGAGGACCTGGACAAACCCGCCTATCTTCGCCGGGCCGCTGATTAAGAACTAGCTGGATAATAAGAAGAAAATAATTATGCTGTTAGATTGAAAATAGTCTATTCTTAATATATAATCTTCACCTCATGGAGAATTATGCCGAAAACCTTTCATGAGATACGTGATCCTATCCACGTATTCATCAAGCTCGATTCTCATGAACGCCGCGTATTGGACTCGAGGCCGTTTCAGCGGCTCCGTTCCATTCATCAATTAGCGCTGACCTATCTTGTCTATCCCGGCGCATCACACAAGCGCTTTGAACACTCCCTTGGCGTCATGGAGCTCGCCGGTCGTGTTTTTGATGTCGTGATGGTGGAGAGTGTCAGTGACGAGATAAAAAAACACCTCCCTCAATTAGCCGATCCTGATGGATTAAGATACTGGCGCAAGGTGCTCCGCATGGCGGCGCTCTGCCATGATATCGGTCACCTCCCTTTTTCACACGCCGCCGAGAAAGAACTGTTGCCGGAAGGATGGGATCACGAGCGCATGACGCGTGAACTCATTCTTAGTAAGGAAATGAGAGAAATATGGGCGAGCCTGACGCCCCCCTTAAGAGCGGAAGATATCGTCAAACTGGCGCTCGGCCCCAAGAAGGCCGCCGATCTGCAATTCAATGACTGGGAAGCCATTCTCTCCGAAATAATAATCGGCGACGCTTTCGGTGTTGACCGAATGGATTACCTGCTTCGGGATTCATATCATTCCGGAGTAGCATATGGCAAATTCGATCATTATCGGTTGATTGACAGTCTGCGAATCCTTCCGTCACCTCCGTCGAGCGAAAGGAAGAACAATCCTTAGAGCCGACCTTGGGAGTCGATGCCGGTGGGCTGCATACAGCGGAAGCGCTTTTATTGGCCCGCTATTTCATGTTCACGCAGGTTTATTTTCATCCGGTAAGACGAATCTATGATATTCATCTTAAAGATTATTTGCAAGATTGGTTGCCAGGCGGCCGTTTTTCTACAGATGTGGATTCCCACATGAGGCTGACCGATAATGAAGTAATCAGTGCCCTCCGCAAAGCCGCTCATGACTCACGCGAAGACGGTCATGAGCATGCACGCCGAATTATTGATCGGGGGCATTTCAAAGTACTTTATGAGCGCAATCCGGAAGATATCGCGGTCAATCGAAATGCCGCACAAGCCATATTCGAGGCTGTCAAAACGCAATACGGACCAGAACGCGTCAGAATGGATTTTTACAAGCAGAAAGGCGGCTCGCCGAATTTTCCCGTATTGACGAGGGATAGTAGAATTGTATCGTCACTTGCCGAGTCCTAGGTATCGGAAAAACTGCCGGTGGCGGCTTTTGACTACGTGTTTATCGATTCGGGTCTTCGTAGTGATGCGGAGAAGTGGCTGAGGGCGAACAGGAAAGAAGTTATTGCTCTTAAGGGGGAGGTAGAGTAATGGAGAACCTGAAGCGAACATCTATCATTCTGGAGCTTCTCGACGAGTTGAAGAAAAAGGGCAGCTGGTGCGGAGAAACGCATATTCAAAAAGCCATGTATTTTCTGCAGGAGCTTGCCGGCGTTCCAACAGGCTTCACCTACATCCTTTACAAACACGGACCATTTTCTTTCGACTTTCGAGATGAATTGACCGCATTGCGAGCCGATGGACTATTAGAACTGACCCCGCAGCCTTATCCTTACGGCCCGAGTCTCAGTGTCACGGATAACGGGAATGAACTAAAAGCGCGTTTTCCAAAGACTTTAGGCCGATACCGAGATAATATAAATTTCGTTGCTCAGAAATTGGGTGATAAAGGTGTCACTGAATTGGAGCGTCTCGCTACTGCTCTCTATGTAAGTAAGAAGCATCCTGAAGAAAATAATCATAAGATCGGCGAAATGATAAAAGCTCTAAAACCACATATTTCTGCGGAGCAAGCACGGGCTGCTGCGGATGAGGTAAAAGAAATGATAGAGGCTGCATAAATCGCTGCGCTTTCCTCTAAGTTTACTCGGGCCACAACGTCCCCAAAATTCCATGAGAAGGTTCTGATATCAAATTCAATGTGGCTGGTCGCCGCCAGAGGGTATAAAGACCTTCCTTTTGCTGTTGATGATATCGTGGAAATTTATCAGACAGACGAGGACAAAAATCCGTCTCAGCGTGGCAATTGGGATTTTTGGGACGAATGGCCTAAACCTGGGAGTCCGGTTTAACAAGCGAAAAAAAAGTATTGGGGTCACCCATTTGAAGGTTCCCTGTCAAGTGAAAAAGCCCACCCAGGGTAAGCCTTCAGTTATAGGGGGTCTCAAGGCGTACGTCATTAGAACAATTAGGAACAATTAGGGAACAATTAGGGTCAAGTCTTTCTCGTTGCATTTTGCCATTTTCTTTGCTATAGTTACCCCATGGCCCGCCCCCTCCGTATAGAATACCCCGGCGCTGTATATCATGTGACCTCACGCGGCAACGAAAAGAAACCAGTCTTCAAGGATGACCATGACCGCGAGAACTTTCTGAACGCCCTCCAGCACGTCAACAAACGCTACAACTGGA
>CAYILT010000257.1:0-5041 GCA_964364055.1 uncultured Nitrospiraceae bacterium
TTCAACATCTACCGGGCGTCCCGTCTTGTCATCGCTGAATTCTCGTATCCGTGATCGGGAGCTATCGCTATTGTTGGCATCCCCCCGCTTGGACTTTCTCTCTTCTCCCTAACTTTCCGTTGCATTTTCATCCTGTTTATACTATAAATAGTTATACGAAATCGCCGCTTCCGGTGACTGCTATGAGCATACCAATACATAAAAAGATCGTGCTGGACGAACACAATAAACCGGTGGAAGTCATCATCGACTATGCTGAATGGTCAAAGATAGAACGGATATTGGATCCGGGGCAACATGGCATGGTCAGGGAAAAGCTGAAGGACTATGCCGGCATCATGCATATCGAGGAAGAGCCGCTACTCTATCAAAGGAGAGTACGGAGTGAGTGGAAATAAGTACCTGCTCGATACCAATATCCTGCTCTATCTGATCGGAAAGAAAATCCCCGTCGATGCCCTGCCCGAGGGCGAGTTCTCTGTTTCTTTTGTCACCGAACTGGAAGTTCTGTCCTATCCGTCCATAACCCCGCAGGAAGAACAACAACTCAAACGGTTTTTGCACGATATCCCTGTGATAGACATAACCGCTGAAATCAAAGAGCGGGCGATTGATTTGCGGAAAAAGTACAATCTCAGGCTCCCCGATGCGATCATCGCAGCCACAACCCTCCAGCTCGGCGCTACGCTTGTCACCAATGACAAGGGTTTTTCCATTGTTCGGGAAATCCAGGTTAGATCGGTCTTACCATGACTATGAAGCGAAAAAGAAGAAGCTGAATTCTGTAATCGTTCCGGGTCAGACATGATCCTGTAGTTATTTGGACTTCACGGGGGTGGATCACATGAAAAAATTCCTTCAGAAAAAATTCTATTCTATCTTCATTGTACTATCTCTCCTGGTCTTATTACCACAGGCTGTGGTTGCGGGAAGAACACCTGATGTATTCGAAAAGGTATTTTCCCTGGCAATGAAAAACCATGTCGAAGCTCCAAACCCCTCTTCTCTATCCGCCAGTGCCATCCAGGAAATGGTTGAGTTGCTTAAATTAAAAAAGATTGACTATAAAAAGCCTGATGTTGATGCAGGCTCCGCCCCAAGGAACAGCGATGCAGCCGTCAAGCAAGTCGTCGTATTCTATAAAGAGATTGTTGGATCTACCGGTATCTCACCGGAAGAACTTGAGGGTGCCGCAATAAAGGGGCTGGTAAAAGCTCTTGACCCTCACTCGCAGCACCTGTCGGTGAGAGAAGTTAAAGAAATGAATATGGGCATTCAAGGTAAATTCAGCGGGGTCGGGCTTCAGATAGGCATAAAGAACGAACAGCTTTTGGTGGTCGCGCCGATCGAAGACTCGCCTGCATATCGTGCCGGCATCCAGGCCGGCGACGCCATAATAAAGATCGACAACGTTTCAACGAAAGGGATGACAATAATAGACGCCGTCGATAAATTACGCGGTGAAAAAGGGTCCAGGGTACACATTACGATCACCAGGGCTTCTTTCAAGGATCCCTACGATGTCACCATAGAGAGGGATACTATCACTGTGCGAAGCGTCAAGTCCCGGATGCTGGACGATGACATCGGCTATATAAAGATCAACCAATTTCAGGGACAAACGTCAAATGACGTTGAAGCGGCCTTGCGTGATTTCGAATCGAAAGGGATGAAGAAACTGATCCTTGATCTGAGAAGCAATCCGGGCGGCATGCTCGATGCAAGTGTGGAGGTCAGCGGCAAATTTCTCGTGAAGGGCGGTCTTGTCGTCTCCTTGCAGGGAAGAGAAAGGGCGGACAGAAAGGATTTCAAAACCTCGGGATCATACATCGTACGTGATTGCCCTATGATCGTGTTGGTTGATAAAGGGAGTGCGAGCGCGTCCGAGATCCTGTCGGGCGCCTTGAAAGATCATCAACGCGCAGTGATCGTCGGCGCAAAGACTTTCGGCAAAGGGTCTGTTCAGACGATCTTCCCGCTGGATGATGGCTCGGCGCTGAGATTAACGACGGCACTCTACTATACACCTGCGCATATAAATGTAGAAAAGGCGGGCATTACTCCTGACGTGGAAGTGACCGAGAAAGAGAACGACGATACCTCCCTCAAGGTGGCGCAAGCCGCTCTTCGATCGTATAGGGAGCCAAATGTCTCACATGCCAAATTAGCTCAAATTGCTTTAAGGTTCGCCAATGATAAAAAAGAAGAGTTCGAACAGGCGAAGGCGGCGAATACGTTCGATGCATACGACAAGTTCCTGAAGGCTTTTCCTTCTTCCACCAACAGAAGGCCGGCCTTGCAGGCAATGGCTGTTCTCATCGAGAAGCGGAACAGGGCGTACGAGGATTACAAAAAGTTCGTCGTTGCCTATGAGGACGGGCTGGAATTCGTCCCCGGGAAATACCGCCTCGGCCTGACCGGACCCGAAGGCCTGCGGGTCGGCGATATTGCAGGGTTCCGGAAGAAGGGCGTCGGGGACAATATCCTTGCAGCAAAGATCCGGTCGAGCAAGGGCAGGTACAAGGACTTTTCTTTTGACGAGATAGACCAGCTCAAGAACATGGGCATTCCCGAGGTGGTGATCGAGGCGATGATCGAATCGACGTCGCGGGTGACCCGGGATGAGGATGAGTTGCAGAAGAAAAAGAATATGGAGGATCTCCTGGCCGAGATCCAGCGGATGCAGAAGAAACTCGACGACCTGAAGACCGCGCAGGCATCAGGCGCCGCCGTACCGGTCTCCGCGGGCCAGAGCCAAGGTCCGTCGGTGGTCGATACCGTGCGGAATTGCGCCGCCCAGATCACGGCTTTGGAAGCGTGCAAGCATCTTCCGAGTCTCGGGGCCATGGTATGCAGGGCTGCAGCGAAATCGCAGTTTCCCTGTGAGTAGTCCGTCGGCAGTTGATAGAATGCTTTTGCAGGCAGGGATCTGTTGGTCGCTCTTGACTCTGAAATGGCGATGGGGTCAAAATGGCGATGGGGTCAGGTCTAAATGGCGATGGGGTCAGGTCTATATTGTTTCACTTTTGACAAAAGGTTTTGAGGAGATGTCTACCTAAGCGCATCTTCCCGGTACGCCGTAAGACTCCCCGACGATTTATTCAGCCGTGAACCCTTCCTCCCCAATCGTGCAGGAGGAATATGCAAAGGAACTTGGCACAGCGCTTGACGTGCTGAAGAAGAATCGCTTCATTTCCTCGTTCAACATCTACCGGGCGTCCCGTCTTGTCATCGCTGAATTCTCGTATCCGTGATGTCATTGTCGGCATCAGACCGCAATAAACTCACCTCGCACTTCGACCTTCTCTCTCCTTGACATTGTCATATTGTCACCATATAATGTTATATTATGACAGCCTACTTTAAACGAGATATAGCCGGTTCAGTGCTTGCGGCCCTGGAGGACATGCCGGTCGTCGCGGTAACGGGCATGCGCCAGAGCGGGAAGAGCACGTTTCTGCGGAACGAGACGGGGCTCCGCAAACGGCGGTACGTCACCTTTGACGACCTCGCACAGCTTGCCGCCGCCAAGGAGGCCCCCGACCGCTTTGTCGAGGGCGATGAGCCGCTCACCATCGACGAGGCGCAAAAGTGCCCCGAGGTGCTGGTCGCGATTAAGAAGCGGGTTGACCGGCATCGCATACCAGGGCAGTACCTGCTTTCCGGATCGGCCAATTTCGCAATGCTGAAGGGGATCACCGAAAGCCTCGCGGGCAGGGCCATCTATTTCTCGCTGTATCCGTTTACGCGGCGAGAGCGCACAGGCGCGGTCCATGACCGCCCGTTCATCGAGAAGCTGCTTGAGACCGGCAAACTGTCTCCTGGCGGGGAGTACTTCCCCATCAAGGACAGCGAAATTCTGTCCGGCGGCATGCCCTCGGTCTGTCTCGGCGAGGTGAAGGACCGGAACCTCTGGTTCAAGGGATATGAGCAGACCTATCTGGAGCGGGACATCCGGCAGTTCAGCCGCCTGGAAAATATCGTCCTGTTCAAGAACCTCATGGAGCTGGCCGCCTTGCGGACGGGCAGGCTGCTCAGTCCCAGCGAGCTCGGGCGTGACGCGAAGCTGAACGCCGTGACGACCTCGCGGTATCTGGGCCTGCTGGAAGCGTCGTTCATCGTCTGGCGGCTCACGCCGTTCCTGAAGAACCGCGCGAGCAGGGTCATCAAATCGCCGAAGCTGTATCTTGCCGATTCGGGGCTGGCCTGCTATCTTTCGGGCGTTCATGCTTACAAAACAGACCCTTCACGCGGAGCCATGTTCGAGACCCATGTCGCGCAAAACCTTGCGGGGACCATCGCCGCGCGCATGCCCGGCGCATCACTGCACTACTGGAACGTGCAGGGAAGATACGAGGTCGACTTCGTAATCGAGGCGGGCAGAAAATGCATCGCCCTTGAGGTCAAAATGGCATCGCGGTGGGAAGCGCGCGACCTCAGGGGTTTGAAGGCGTTCCTTGCGGCTACGCCGGGGTGCGTGGCCGCTGTACTGGCATACAACGGGAGCGAGATGGTCCCCTTGGGCGAGCGGCTATGGGCAGTGCCAATAAGCGTGGTGCTTTCCTAAAAGGCGATGGTGCCAGGTCTATATAGTTTCACTTTTGACAAAAGGTTTTGAGGAGATGTCTACCTAACCCGGACAAGCCGGAATTGTAAAATTCAAATTGCAAAATGAAAAGTTCAAATTTAACAAAAATAGATGCGCAGAAATAGTCGCTTCGTCCCGTATTGACAACTCTTTTATGATCTTGACAAAAATATTCTATCCATTTTGAGAAGAATTTAATTCCTTAATTACTACGTGCATCTTCCCAGTATGCCATAAGACTCCCCCGACGATTTTGTCAGCCGTGAACCCTTCCTCATAACGAGCCGGTCACCTGCCGCAGACGCCGCTTACGTGCCAGAATGTTCATTCGGCCCCTCCAACGGCTGTCTGGGGCTGTCTGGGGTCAGACTTGAAAATTGGCGTGCCCAGCGAAGGGTCGCACACACTTGCGGGTGCAAGTCCCGCCATGGCAAAAAGCCAAAGCCATGTAGC
>CAYILT010000258.1:0-4957 GCA_964364055.1 uncultured Nitrospiraceae bacterium
AATTATCGTTATTCTAATCGCTCGCTAACCCCGCGGCAAGCTACGGGGAGTGAGCTCGCTCCTGGATTCAACTGCCCCGGGACGGGAGGGCCTCCCGTCCCGGGGAGCCTCTCTGCTTTTCCTACAGCGCTCCCGCCACCCTGGCCGCCTGCCGGAGCAGGTCGTAGTCCTTGTCAGCAACCGGCGCGAAGCCCGTGATCTTGGCGGGACCGGCCGCCTTTTGCGCCTCGGGGCTGTTGGGCTTAAGCTTCAGCAATGCCGCCTTCACCTTCTCTGCCGCTGCCTTATTCATCTTTTTCGTGCTGAACAACGGCCAATTCGGATAATAGTCCGTATAGGCAATGACCTTGATCCGCGCGAGATCGACTACCTCTTTCATTTTTTCGAGATCGTCCTCGCGAATGCCTCCCGCATCAGCCGCCTTATTGAACACAGCCAGGGCAACGTTCGTTTGTTTCTTGGCAAAGGGAAGCTTGGTGAAGTCCTTCTGCACGTCGAGGCCGGCCTTGCTGAGCGTCAGCATTTGGAAAATGTGTGCCGCCGCGGAGTCCTGTTCCACGAAAATGAGCTTCCTGCCCTTCAGATCCTGGACCCTATCGATACCGCTGTCCTTCCGGACTATGATGATGCCCCGGAACTTGGTGCCGGATTTTTCCGAGGCAAGGCCGAGCGGGTCGAGCGACGCATCGTTCTTTTTGAGCTGTACATACACAAGCGGATTGGCGAAGCCCATATCGACCTGACCGGAAGAGACGAGCGCTTTAAATGCGTCAAAATCCTTCGGGACCACCAGGCTGACCTTTTCGCCCGTTTCCTTGCTCAGGTATTCCGCCAGCGGCGTAAACATGGTCGTCATCTCCGTCGCGTTCAGCCGCGGCAGCAGCCCCAGCCTGATCTCCGCCGATGCCGTACCCGGCCGGAACCATCCAACTGCCACAAAAACAACGAGTGCAGCCATTCCTGCTTTTACGATTTGCCTAAGCATATTACGTCCTCCTGTTAAATTGTATTTACGCTACTACTGATATGCAATCAGCCCATTCTCCATTACCTGGTCTCAACTGTCTATTGCAATACCTATCGCATTAGTGGTGCCAGCTGACAATTCCCATCAATTCAACCGGTTAATGGCCGCCAACCTTCCTTTTCAAGGACAACTTGTCTTACCCGATGAACAGGTTGTCTTAAGGAATAACCGGGAACGTTGCAGATGTTGGTTAACGCGCTGCCCGCTTCATCTTGGAGGCCATGCTTGTACGCACAGAGACGTTTTACGCTCTTGTGCGGTAAAGAACCCTTAGCCTGTTTTCACAAAACAACGTCGCCATCTCCGTCGCATCTTCGCTCTTCTCAATACGCCTCGCTTCAAGCTAAGTCTGGACGCCTGTATCACCACCGTATGATCAAGCCGGTGCCGCGGCACAGCGCAACTTCCTCCTGCTCGGCAAGCTGAATGAGCCTCGGCACATCGAGGATGAGCGCCACCGTGCCGTCGCCGAGGATGGTCGCTCCGGACAGGCCCTCAACATCCCGGTAGAACGCACCGAGGTTCTTGATCACGGTCTGGTGGCCGCCGATCACATGGTCCACGACAAAACCGACCAGCTTGTCATCCACCCGTGCGATCACGATCTGCTCAATGGACGGCGGCGTTCCCGTGATGGCGAACTGTTCCCGCAGCCGCACATAAGGCACAATATGGCCGCGCACGTTGATCATGTGCTTGTCGTTGCCGGTAGCGGACCCGGCATTGTTCAGTTCAACGCATTCCTCGACCATCGAGAGCGGGAAGACGTATCGCTCCGCGCCGGCCTTGGTCAAAAAACCGTCGATGATCGCGAGGGTGAGCGGCAGTTTCAGCACCATGGTGGTCCCGGCTTGGCGGTCAGTCACGACAGCAAGGTCGTCAGCAGAGAACAACTTATCAATGTCCAGGATGATGACGAATCGGTCGTTCTGCTTGCCCATCCCCTTGATGAACTCCGTCCGCAACTTCGTTCCGATGCGCGGTGCGGGCGCGATGTTCTCAGGGCCAAGATCGATCACCTCCTGCACCGAGTCGCCCAGCGCGCCTGTCACGACGCGTATCAAATCCCGCGTGCCGGTCGGTTTCTGGATAAAGGCGGTCACGCCGAGTGCCTGTGCTTTCATATAGCCGTCCAGGGTCCCGAACCCGGTGAGCACGATGACGGGAACGTTCGGCCGCAGTTGTCTGAACTTATGCAGAAATTCCAGCCCGTCGATGCCGGACATCCGGTAGTCCGTGATGACGAGATCGACGCTCGCCCCTCCGGTGACTTCGGAAAGCGCCTCGGAAGCCGCCGGCTTGGAAATTACCGAGTAGCGGCAAAGCAGTAAAAGATCACGAAGGCAGCTGAGCAGCACGGGGTCATCATCCACGAGCAGGATGGTCTTCATAGCATGCTCCATTCCGCAGCGATGCCGCTCATCAAGGGAGGCGGCAGGACCTTACGGTGCCGCGGTCCCTGCGGGCTCGACCAGGCCGGTCTGCTCGAAAGCGAGATCATCAGCAGAGAATATCCTGTCGATATCGAGGATCATGACGAATCGGTCGTTCTGTTTGCCCATCCCCTTGATGAACTCCGTCCTGAGCTTCGTTCCGATGCGCGGTGCGGGCGCGATGTTCTCAGGCCCCAGATCGATCACCTCCTGCACCGAGTCGGCCAGTGCGCCCAGGACGGTGGTATCGCCGTCCACCGTAACTTCCGAAATGATAATGCATGTGTTCACCGTGTTCTCGGACACAACCATATTGAACTTGCGCCGGAGGTCCACAACGGGGACCACGCTGCCCCGCAGATTGATCACGCCCCGCATGAAGTCAGGCGTACGAGGGACCCTGGTCACCGAGGTGAAGTCGAGCACCTCACGGACCTTGGCGATATCCAGGGCGAACATCTCCTCGCCCAGTTTGAAGGTCAGGAACTGTGTTGTGTCCGTGTCAGTCGCTGTCGCCATGGTTTGCCTCCTCTTCGATTTCGGATTTTAGATTTCGGATTGCGGATTTGAAAACCGAGAACCTATCCGCCAAGTCTTTTACTCGATTTCATTCCGCATTCCGCAATCCGCACTCCGCAATTCCTAAAACTTCTCGTACTCCGCATCCTGTGCATCCCCTGATCCGCTGCTGTTCCCCTTCCCGGCAGGTGCCAACGCCAGTTCTACGCCTTTCCGTCGGAAAGCAGCCGTCTCGGCCATCATCCGCGGCTTTACTGCCCGGCTTGGGACGATGCGTACCGCAGGCACCTGGTGCGAGATCCTTGATGTGTTTCTTTCCGGAAGCGTCTTGTGCTCATCGCCAGCTACTTTGAAGAACGCCATGACCTCCATAAGCTGGCTGGCCTGGGAGGAAAGCTCCTCTGCTGTCGACGACATCTCTTCGGCTGCCCCGGCGTTCTGTTGCACCACCTGGTTCAACTGCTGGATGGCTCCATTGATCTGGTCCGCCCCGCCTGCCTGCTCCTTGGATGCAGCGCTGATCTCCTGGACCAGTTCCGATGTTTTCTGGATGTCAGGAACAAGCTTGGCCAGCATGGCCCCCGCCTGCTCGGCCACGCCAACGCTGGTTCCCGATAGATGGCTGATCTCGGCAGCCGCCACCTGGCTCCGTTCCGCAAGTTTCCGGACCTCTGCCGCCACGACCGCAAATCCCTTGCCGTGCTCTCCCGCTCGCGCGGCCTCGATCGCCGCATTAAGGGCAAGGAGGTTCGTCTGGCGAGCGATCTCTTCGATGATCGAGATCTTCCCGGCAATGTCCTTCATCGCCTTCACGGCCTCGGACACGGCCCTGCCGCTCTCCTGAGCGTCGTTGGCGCTCTTGAGCGCGATCCTCTCAGTCGTAAGCGCGTTGTCCGCGTTCTGCCGGATCGTGGCGTTCATCTCCTCCACGGACGAGGAGGCCTCTTCCGCGTTCGCCGCCTGTTCCGTCGTGCCCTGCGAAAGCTGCTCGGCGCCCGACGAGAGCTCCTGGCTCCCTGATGCCACGTTGCCGGCTGACGACTTCACGTCCGCAACGACCGCCTTCAGCTTTTCCACCATCATCAGCATGTCGCCGAACACGCCTTCTCCCGTGCTTTTTGCGGCGTAGGTGTGCGTCAGATCTCCGTTCGCGATATTCTTCGCGATCGCGGCTATCTCGTGCGGCTCCCCGCCCAAAACCTTGGTCACGCTGCGCGCGACAATGACGCTCACGATAAAGGACAGCACAACGGCGCCCAGCAGGACTACCGCCATGATCACGATGACGCGGCTGAACGTACTCATGGCGCCCGCATAGGCGTCCTGGCTCATCCGGGTCTCAAGCTCCAGAAGATCATTGGTGACCTTGTCGACGTGCATGAAATCCTCGTCCGCCTTGCCCATGAACATGGTGGCAAAATTCAGGTCCGACTCCGAAAGATCGATCGCTGAAATAATCGCTTTTTGGTAATCGCCCAATTCCTTGCTCATCTGCTCGTAGATCTTCTTTTCCTCGGGCGCATTGGTGTCTGACGCTGTGGCTTTTTTGACCGTCTCGACGGCCTTCTTGAGCGTTTCCAGCTGTTCCTTGCCGAGCTTGTCGATCTTGGCGCGGTCATAGCGGGCGGTCTCCCAACTCAGAAGCCGGTAGGTGTTCATGTGCACATTGGTAAGCACGTTTACGAGGTCCGCGCTCACCTGGTAGCTTTTGAACCGGTTGTTGTATATATCGTTCAGCGCGCCCTTCTGGGTAGCCAGGCCCATATAGGAGGCCAACCCGAACAGGACCAGCAGTATGATGACCAGCACCGGCGCCGCCAGGATCTTTGCCATCATGTTCAAATTGGTTATACGAGTCTTGATATCCATGGAACATCCTCCCTAACTGCGTTTATGTCTCCTCCTCGAACAGCGGCAGGACCGCAACAGCAGCCCTGCCGCCTCATGTCTGATTATTTATAGATCCCGCACCCGAAGA
>CAYILT010000259.1:0-4940 GCA_964364055.1 uncultured Nitrospiraceae bacterium
ATAGTATGCGCGAAATGAGAACAATTGTCCAGCACTATTTAAGGGTAAAGGGCAGTGCTAGCGGGGCGAAATTAGTTTTTCAACAGCCTGCTATACAATTCCGTTCTGTTGTTATCTGTCCATGTTTCAAGATGTGTTTTATAACGGTGCGTGGACGTTTAGCCTGGACACTACGAAGAAGCTCAAGAAATGCCTTAGGTAATTTTTTGGCCGTCATAATAGAGCCAGCTGAGGCTGACTATGCGTTATGATTTTTCTTTGCGGCTCTTCCTTTTTTAGACGTTCAACAAGTGCGGAAGACAAGTATAAAGATTCAACAGTTTTTTACTTCCGCCTAGAAGCGTTGATTGGCTAGACCTACCAGCATTAATATGTAGATGCTTAAGCAATAATTGCCTTGGTAACGGTTTGCCATGTGCTTTCTCCCCTGTGTAACCGTCATAACTTATGATGAAGGAAATATTTCTTTCATTAAGTTTTTCTAATGCAGTAACAAATTCTTCAAATAGGAGCCCTCCGCAATAACGATGATCCCGAGTAAAAGAAGTCCCTTGGTAAGGTGGATCCATATAAACCAAGTCTTTTTGGCCACAGCTCGTCAAGACTTCTCTAAAATCAACTGATGACACAATAGTTTTTTTGGAAAGCAACATGGAAACGCCTAATATTTGTTTACGCATATTATTAGGACGCATACCGCAGCGGCGATTGTCTGCACTTTGATTGAACATTCCATCCGAGCGGTATCTAACAGAACCCTTCACTATCCGAGCTAATAAATACAGCAACAGCTCCGGCTTATGCGTTTTATTGAATTCTTGACGGATCTTAAAGAAAAACTGTTTTCTGTCAGAATGTTGTGAATTCCACAGTAATTCGTATTTATCAACCAATTTCGAAGGGTTATTTAAGGTTTCTCTCCAGAGTGTCATTAATGGTTCGTTAAGATCATTTAAATGAAATCTAGACACAAGTCCATTTGCTGCTGCTGCCAATGATACCGCTGCAGCTCCACAAAAGGGTTCTATAAGACAGCTAACATCAGCAGGGAAATGTCGAAGGATATGATGTGCAATTCCCCTTTTACTTCCCTGATATGGAAACGGATGAGGAACTTTATGTTCGAGTAACATGATTACCTCTTTACCTCATTTCGCATAATTACCAGACAAAGCATTAAATAACATTACGCCTTTTATGTCAACATAACTAATCAGAAACACCGGCGAAATAAGGGGTGGCAACTCCCTTTTGTTGACAAATAAAGCCTGATCCTAAATGAACACTGGGCTGGTCCCCTGATTAAACGAGAATACTATACTTGGGCGAAGTCGTCAAGAAAGATAACGACGGATGTCAACGACAGAAAGATAACGACGGATAATGTAAATGTAATGGTAGCGTTAAGAGTGTTTTACCTCAATCTTTCGCTCGCTTCACCGCCTCCACGATCGCCTTCCAGGATATCTCCTCATAATCAAGCAACTCATCCGGTTTGCCGCTCTTCGGCATGGCGCGGACGGCGCGGGCATGGACAGGGACCGGGTGCTTTGACAGGGCGGTCCGGACCGCATCAGCGATCCCGCCTTCGGCAAAATGGTCCTCCACGGTGATAATAACGCCGGTTTCAAAGGCTGCACGGCGGAGCGTCGCGACATCGACGGGCTTGACGCTGTAAAGGTCGATGACGCGGACCAGGATACCTTCCTTCTTCAGTTCGTCATAGGCCCTGAGCGCCTCGTGAAGCGTTATGCCAGCGGCCACCACGGTCGCCACATCCTTCCTGTTCGACCGCAGGACTTTGCTCCCCCCGATCCAGAATGCCTCATCGTTCCGGTACAGGACCGGGAGGTCCTTGCGGGTCGTCCGCAGGTAGACAATGCCGGAGTGCCAGGCCATTTCCTCCACGAGCCGTTCGGTCGAGACCGCATCGGAGGGATATAATACGACACTGCCCAGGATCGTCCGGAACAGGGAAATATCCTCAAGGCCCATCTGGGATGACCCGTCCTCGCCGATGGAAACGCCGGCATGGGAGCCGCAAAACTTGATATTGGCATTGGAGTACTGGCTCATGCGGACCTGGTCGGCCGCGCGCGTCAGGAATGCGGCGAATGTCGAGACAAAGGGGATCTTCCCGCGGAGAGAGATGCCGAGTGCCGCGCCTGCCATGTTCTGTTCAGCGATGAACATCTCGAAGAAGCGGTCCGGGAAACTGTTCCGGAATATCTCGGAGTAGGTCGAGTTGCTTACTTCGGCGTCCAGCACGACTATGTCCGGAAATTGGGAAAAAAGACGCTCCAGCGCCGTGCCGTAAGCATGTCGTGGTGAGACTGGTGTATCGGTGCGGTACGAGAGGGGCGCGGCCCTGCGCGCCGGCGTCGCGCGTTGTCTTTTGTCCTCAGGCTGCGGGATCGTTCCCCTCAGTTCCCTGTCTACCGAGCCCAGTTCTTCGAGTGCCCGCTTGAGTTCGTCCTTTTTAAGCGCCTTTCCGTGCCAGCCGTTCTTGTCTTCGATGAATGATACGCCTTTTCCCTTGAGCGTCCTGGCGATGATCATGACGGGTTTGTCCGTTGCCCTTGCTGCCTGCTCAAAGGCGGTCTGGACCTGGGGCAGATGGTGCCCGTCGATAACGATGGTCTCCCAGCCGAAGGCCGCGATCCTGTTCTTGTAGACGGACAGGTCATGGCCGTACATGGTCTCGCCCCGCTGGCCCAGCCGGTTGACGTCCACGATGCCGATAAGATTGTTCAACTTATACCAGGCGGCGAGTTCCATGGCCTCCCAGACCGACCCCTCGGCCATCTCGCTGTCGCCCAGGAGCACATAGGTGCGGTAGGGGAGCTTATCCAGATATTTCGCGTTCAGTGCCATACCGACGCCGATGGAAAGCCCCTGGCCGAGCGAGCCCGTGGCCGCCTCTGTATAGCGGAACGCCGGCGTCGGGTGTCCTTCCAGCGGGCTGCCGAACTTCCGGAGGGTCAAGAGCTCCTTCTCCGTCACTTTGCCGGCGGCTGCCCAGATCGCGTAGAAGAGGGGCGACGCATGGCCCTTTGAGAAGATGAGCCGGTCGTTGTTCGGATGAGAGGGGTCGTCCAGGTCGAAGCGGAACGTACCGCCGAACATCAGTCCCGACATTAAATCTGCGGCAGAGAGTGACGAGGTCGGATGACCTGAGCCCGCCTCTGTGGTGGAGACGAGGGAGTAGTAGCGGAGGAGCCTTGCCAAACCTTCGAGATCGTTCATGGAAACCTCCCTGGTCAAATGATAAAACTTAAGATCCGCCACAGAGACGCTGAGACACGGAGAAGATTAAAAGGGTCATTCAACGCTGAAAGAACTATGAAAAACTATGATTGGCGCTGTAAAGACTAAAGAACTTACATGGTTATTTCATAAGAACTTCAGCGAAAATCTGCGTTGAATTCTTGAATCGCCTTTGTCTGCCAATCCTGTTGTCCTGTCTAAGACTTGTCCCCTTGTCCTGATCACAGATGATCAGGTCAGGATACCAGTCTCCCGATGAGTTGGAGAAGGTATTTCGGGGCGATCCCGATAAAGAGCAGCAGCGCAGCCTGGAATGATACGATAAAAGCGCCGATAATTGGTACGCGACGTTCCGAATGGCGGATCTCCCCGGCAAGAACATCGCCCGGGCCGATGAACATTGCCATGATGATGCGCAGATAATAGTAAGCGCTGACGGCAGTGTTGATCGCAAGGGCCAGGACGAGCGCCAGATGCATCGATGCCATGCCCGCTGCCACGACGGAGAACTTGGCAATGAATCCGGCGGTGAGCGGAATGCCGAGCAGCGACAGGACGGCAACGGTCAGGATCAACGTCATCCAGGGCTTTCGCCAGGAAAGCCCCGCGTAGTCGTCCATGTCATCGGCGTCAGAGCCGCTGCCGGACAGGAGCGAAACGACCCCGAAGGCACAGAGGTTCGTGACGACATAGAAAACGAGGTAGAGAATAATGGCCGTGTGCGCCAGGGGGCCGGCGGACAGGAAAGCCACGAGCAGGTAACCGCTATGGGCTATGGACGAGTAGGCGAACATGCGTTTGACGCTCTGCTGGCGGAGCGCCAGAAGATTTCCCACGGTCATCGACGCCACAGAGAACGCGGCGAACAGGATGAACAGGTAACGATCGCCGTCGATGACGGCCGGCGGAAAGAGCCTCAGCAGCGCCGTGATCACCGCCGCTTTCGACGCGGTGGCAACGAAGATTGTGACCGGGGCCGGAGCTCCCTGGTAGACGTCCGGGGCCCAGAAGTGAAAGGGGACGAGGGCGAGCTTGAACCCCATTCCCGCGACCAGGAGGGCTGCGCCAAGATGAGTGAGCGGCGTCTGCGCGGCAGGGCGCGCCAGCGAGGCTAGTGCGGGGCCGAAGACCAGGCTGCCGGATCCCGCGTAGAGGAGAGCGATGCCGAACAGCAGGATCGCCGAGGAAACGCCGGCGAGGATCAGATATTTGAAGCCCGCCTCGATCCCTATGGGGTTGCCGCGGTGATATGCGGCCATTACGACAAGCGGAATGCCGACCAGTTCGATCCCCAGGAACAGAGCGGCGAAATGCGAGCTGGCAACGATAACGAGGCATCCCAGCGTCGCCAGCATCAGGAGGATGGAGAACTCCCGTGCCGGCACCGTATGCATCGTGAAGTAGGGATAGGCAAGGATGGCGACGCACAGCGAGGCGAACAGGACCAGGCCGGACGAGATCGCGGAAACACCGTCGATAAAGAACAGGCCGGTGAAGCCTGCCGGCAGGTGGGGATAGAGGATGCCGAGGGACAGGAACGAGCAAAGCAGGGTCGACACGGCGACGTACATGACCGTCGCATGGCGGCGCGCGAAAGCGGCCGCGAGAAGGGCGGCGACCGTGCCGGCGGCAAGAACGATATGCGGGAGAACGATCAGAAGATCGGCATGCAT
>CAYILT010000260.1:0-4939 GCA_964364055.1 uncultured Nitrospiraceae bacterium
CTGTGTGGTCAAACAACAACTGTTGGTTAAGATCGTTTTGAATTGCCTATAGCGGTTCTTTACGGTAAAATGCGGTGGAGGGTGGAAGGAGGGCATTATGCATGGAATGAAGGAAATAATACAGGAGGCCGAGTCCCTTCCCGTTGAGGAAAGGGCAATGGTTATCGATTCCTTGCTTCGTACGATGAACCCTCCGGTTGCGGCCATCGACAGTGAATGGATTAAGGTCGCCAAACGACGGCTCGCTGAGCTTCGCTCAGGCGCGGTAAAGCCTATTCCGGGGAATGAGGTTTTTTCAAGAATCCGTGAGCGTTTTGAAAAATGAATTTTTCATTTCATCCCGAAGCGGATACGGAGTTTCATGAGGCTATCGAATACTACGAAGCCTGTGAACCCGGACTCGGCTACGACTTCTCACTCGAAGTGTTTTCCACTGCGCAGAACATCGTCAACTCCCCAACAGCATGGCCGGTCATGGAAGAAGACGTGAGGCGGTGCCTCGTCAATCGTTTTCCCTACGGCGTTCTCTACAGCATTGAGAACACCGAAATCTTCATACTCGCGGTAATGCATCTACGCCGGGACCCGAATTATTGGAAGAAAAGGCTTTGACAGAGTTGCTTGTGAAGGGAAGCGGGATGAACGAGACGCATCTTCGAACGGATTTCACGGAAACATTCGATCGATTTTTTTTGAGGTTTAGTCGCGAGGTGGGTTGCTATTATCACCGATGCAGCTCAGGTGTTATCAGTTTAAAAAAGTGTGATACAAATGATCGCGGCAAGCAGAAAGTTTTTGCTTGGATTCTAGAGCGAAAGAAGGATGGTCATTATAGGATTGATACATATGAGCGTCTTGCTGAAAAGGCAAAGGTTACTCATTTCTGTGATGGGGGAAAGACCAATCTTAACTGGCTACACCCTGGTGTATATTTTATTGTTCAACGACATTCAGTTTGAATTCCTGAAATATGCCGACAAACACCATACTTATCGTTGACGACGAAGAGAGCATCCGGAAATCCCTCAAGGACATTCTCGGGGACGAAGGCTACGAGGTCGTGACGGCGGTCTCGGGCCGCGAGGCGCTTGACGTGCTCGCCGAAGCGCAGCCTTCGCTCGTGCTGCTCGATATCGCCATGCCGGAGATGGACGGCATCGAGACGCTTCGCCGCTTCAAAGAGACACGCCCCGAAATGCAGGTGATCATGATCACGGGCCACGGTACGATCGATACCGCGGTCCAGACCACCAAGATGGGGGCCTACGATTTCATCCAGAAACCCCTTTCGCTGGAGCGCGTATCCCTTGCGGTAAAGCACGGACTGGAGGAATACCGCCTCCGGCAGGAGAACGAGACGCTCAGGAAGAGCATTGAGCGGCGCTATGAGCTCGTGGGCGAGAGCGCCGCCGTCAAGTCGCTCAAACAGCAGATCGCGCTGGCGGGCCCGACCAACGGCTGGGTATTGATCCACGGCGAGAGCGGCTCAGGCAAGGAACTGGTGGCCCGCGCCATCCACAAGTCGAGCAAGCGCGCGGCAGGACCGTTCGTCGAGGTCAACTGCGCCGCTATCCCCCAGGAGCTAATCGAGAGCGAGCTCTTCGGACACGAGAAGGGGTCCTTCACCGGCGCCACGTCCATGAAACGAGGCAAGTTCGAGCTCGCGGACCGGGGGACCATCTTCCTCGACGAGATCGCGGACATGAGCCTGGCGACCCAGGCCAAGGTGCTTCGCGTGCTCGAAGGCCAGGAGTTCCAGCGCGTGGGAGGGACGAAGACGCTCAAGACCGATGTGCGCGTCATCGCCGCGTCGAACAAGGACCTTGCGGCGGAGATCAGGAAAGGGTCGTTCCGTGAAGACCTTTTTTACCGCCTGAATGTGATCCCCCTGGACGTGCCGCCCCTCCGGGAGCGGAAGGACGATATCCCGGTCCTGGTCCGCTATTTTCTTCAGGAGTTTGCCGCTGAATACGGCCAGAAGCCCAAGACCATTGACGCCGCCGCGCTCGATCTCTTCCTCCGTCATCCGTGGAACGGCAATGTCCGCGAGCTCAGGAACTTCATCGAGCGCATGATGATCATGGTCCCCGGCCCCGCGATCACCGCGGCGGAGGTGCCGCAGCCGGTGAGCCGGCCGCTAGTAGGTCGGCCGTCGGGAGACGGGCGGCTCGTAGCGGGGAGCCTGGCGGAGTACGCCACGCTCAAGGAGGCGCGCGCGGCCTTTGAGCGGGAGTACATCATCCGGAAGCTCAAAGAGAACCACGGCAACATCAGCAAGACCGCCGACGAGATCGACGTGGAGCGCAGCAACCTCCACCGGAAGATCAAGGCGCTGAAGATCGAGAATGACTGAGGACAGTGCGGAGTGCGGAATGCGGAGTGCGGAATATTTGGAAACAGTAATAATCAATATCATTCCCTCCGCGACGCCTGCCGCCTAACGCCTGCCGCCTGACGGAAGTTTCTCCATGATCCAGACCATCGACCTTTCCAAGAACTTCGGCACTTTAGCGGCGGTCAAGGCTGTCAACTTTTCCGTTGAGAAGGGCGAGGTCTTCGGCCTTCTCGGGCCCAACGGCGCGGGAAAGACCACGACCATTCGCATGCTGACCACGCTTTCCCTCCCGTCGTCGGGAACCGCACGGATCGCGGGCCACGATATATTAAACGATCCTCTCTCGGTCAAGAAGGCCATCGGCGTCATTCCCCAGATGCTGAACCTCGACATCGACCTGACACTGGCCGAGAACCTCGAATACCACGGCAGGCTGCATCGCATGGTCCGGGCGGACCGGACCGCCCGGATCGAAGAACTGCTCAGGTTCGTCGGCCTGTGGGAGAAGCGGGACATGCCGGTGGAGCACCTGTCAGGCGGGATGCGGCGGAGGCTTCTGATCGCCCGGGGGCTCATGCACCGGCCCCGGGTCGTGTTCATGGACGAACCCACCGTGGGGCTCGACCCCCAGGCGCGGCGCATGATCTGGGGGCTGATCGAGGACCTGAAGCGGAGCGGCATCACCATTCTGCTGACGACGCATTACATTGAGGAAGCCGACGCGCTCTGCGACCGCGTCGCCATCATGCGCGCGGGCAGCATCATCGCGCTTGATGCACCGGCTGTGCTGAAAGCGCGTGTCGGCAAGTATGCGCTCGAATGCCTCGGACGTCACGATGTGCCCCGGCAGTTGTTCCTCACCCGGGAGGAGGCGATCGAGGCGAGCCGGGACCTGTGTACGGACGTCGTCATCCGGGACGTTACGCTCGAGGACGTGTTCATCGATCTGACGGGGGAGAGGATAGATGCGTGAGGCAGTGCAGAGTGCGGAATGCGGAGTGCGGAATAAAAAAGCTTGCCCTCGAACGTTTCAATCGGGGGTCATTCCCGCGAACGCGGGAATCAGGGTTTTCATCCAGGGATATTCGTGAGGATTCGCGGCTGATACCAGTTTGAGCTGTGACTTTATCTGTGTCGCTTAGAAGCGCCAACTTTTGGTCATCCGTGGTTGCATAAGGTTATGATATGAATTTTTATCCCATCTTCTGGAAAGACATGCTGCTCATCCGCAAGAAGCCCTGGAAGTTCCTGGCTTCGAGCATGGTCACGCCCATTCTCTACCTCGTCACGTTCGGCTGGGGTCTGGGACGGGGCATGAGCATGGCTGGCGGGACCTACCTCGATTTCGTGCTGCCGGGCCTCCTCGCGCTCTCGGCCATGAACAACAGCTTCGGCCCGGTCTCGACGTCGGTGAACGTGAGCAAGCTTTACACCAAGACCATCGAGGAGGTGCTCGTTTCTCCGGTAGGGCCGTGGTCGATCGCGCTGGGGAGGGCGCTCAGCGGGACCGTCCGCGGCATGTTCTCGGCGTTCCTTCTCCTGATCGTGGGGCTTATTTCCGGCGTGAACATGACCCTGTCGCCGTTCATCCTGCTCGTGCTCGGCCTCACGGCATTCTGTTTCGCCTCGGCGGCGGTCGCCGCGGCCATGGTCGCCAAGTCGCACGAGGATATGTCCAATTTCAACAGCTTCGTCATCATCCCCATGTCCTTCCTGGCGGGGACGTTCTTTTCGCCGGACAAGCTGCCGGAGCCGTTCCGGAGCATGATCCTGATCTATCCGCTCACCCACGCGAGCATCCTGCTCCGCGCTCTTGCCGGCGGCGGGGAGCCTGATGCCGGGTCGGTCATCATTCTCGCGGCATACGCGGCGTTCTTTTATTATCTGGCAGGTCGGATGGTAAGGCGCTCCTCTTAGCAGCAACGGTTCCCTGGAGAGTTCATGGCCTCTGCATTCACTCATGTATTTGTCGCTGCCGCCCTCGGAAAGGCCGTTTCGCCGGAGAAGATGCCGCTGCGATTTTGGACGCTGGGCCTGTTCTGCTCCCTGCTCCCGGACCTCGATATCGTCACCTTTCGTCTCGGCATTCCCTACCGCCATATGTTTGGCCACCGGGGGTTCATGCACTCCCTCCCGTTCGCGCTCATCGTCGGCGTGCTGGTGGTTACGCTGGCATTCAGGACGGTACCTCGATTTTCCGGCAAGTGGTGGGTGCTGGCCGGCTACTTCTTCGCGGTCACGGCCTCGCACGGCGTGCTCGACGCCATGACCTCCGGCGGATACGGCATCGCGTTCTTCTCGCCCTTCGACAATACACGCTATTTCCTTCCCTGGCGGCCGCTCGTTGTCTCGCCCATCGGGGTCTACGGCTTCTTCAGCCGGTGGGGATTGAATGTCATCACGAGCGAGCTCCTGTGGATATGGATGCCGACGCTGCTGCTCCTCGTCATACTGATACTCTTCCGGAGAAGACTTCACCGTTGACCGACAAGTGTTCCCTGAACCTGAAAAAAGCATTTAACCACGGATTAACACGGTAGTTAATAATATGATCGTCTCGTAAAAAGTCGTCTCCCCGGTGACAACCGGGGTCCAGTAAGCATT
>CAYILT010000261.1:0-4921 GCA_964364055.1 uncultured Nitrospiraceae bacterium
CAATGTTTACTGGACCCCGGTTTTCACCGGGGAGACGACTTTTTACGAAACCATCTTAACTAACTTAATAAAAAAGCCGGACAAGGAGGCCCTGTCCGGCGTCGTACTCTTGAGTGTCCTAAACGTCCCGCAGCATCAACCGTTCAGATGCAAACAGACCCTTACTTCTTCTGGATGAAGATCTCCCACATCCCCTTGTCGTCTAGCTTCACCGTTTCCATGGTGTAGCCCTGTTTCTCGACGAACCGGGGGATGCTGTCCTCGGCCGATGCCGGTGCATCGCACAGGACCTTGAGGACCTGCCCGCTGTTCAACTTTTCGAGCGCCTTCTTGGTCAACAAAAGCGGATAGGGACATACCCTGCCGAGGGTATCCAGGGTTTGCGCTGGCGTTTCGGTTTTCAGTGACATTAGTATTTCCTCCTCATCGGGTTATCAAATTCGGGCCATGTGATGTGCCCGTCTGCATTTTTTCACGGTATTCCTGCAGGACATCCGCCCGCTGCGGGTCCGGAACACAGGCAGGCAGGATCTCTCAATAATGATCGCACACGCACACACGCATCAGGAAAGTGTAGTAACTTAACAAAAAGCTTACTGCGTGTCAATACACGTTTTTCACGTATAAGAAAATTAAATGATGCGCCGCACTCGCCGCCCTTGCTCTTCCTATTAAATTCCTTCATTGCCCCATAATGAGAGTTTATGGGAAAGATATTGCTCTCCGCTTGCAATTTGTTTTTTTTTGTATTATGGTTCTCGCATTCACGACAACTTTGTTGAATTCTGCAACAGCGATACAGACATTAGAAGCTGATAACATTCTTTATTCTGCAACTAATTACATGCTCATGCTCATGTGCTGTGTGCTCATGGGCATGACCTCTCTACAGATCGAGTTCATTGACTAAGGCAACGCTGCCGAAATTCTTCCGGGGAGGTGATGTCATTCCCGTTGGATCATGAATCGAAGTTACCGCGTATACCGTTTGACCACTATTCGAGAAACCACTGAAATAGGGAAACAATGAACGAAGGAGGATACCATGGGAAAAAAGATCGCTGTACTCGTCCGGGACCGTCAGGGTGAGGCCCTGAGAATGTCCGTGGGCATCACGCTTATGGATGACACCATCGACGTATATGTGCTGGACAAGAAGGTGGAGAGCAACGCCGACAATGACCTGAACCTCGAGACCATCAAGGACATGGACATGAAGATCGCCACGAACACGAAAGAGAACGAGGGCATGGATTATATTTCCACCGAGGAACTGGCGCAGAAACTCCTGGAGTACGATCATATCGTACCGTACTAAACAATACCGGAACGAGGAGATGATGAATGAAGATATTGCACATAGTGAAACAGGACCTTAATGCAACCGAAAAAAAGATCATCGAAGTGCACAAAAAGGGAAATGTCGTTACCGTCGTGAATCTCAAGGAGAACAAGAACTACGGCCAGATCGTCGACCTCATTTTCTCCAGCGATAAAGTAATATCCTGGTAGACGGGAAGTTGCAGATTGGATGGAGCATTCCGGGAACGGGCATGCTCCGGTCATGGAAATTCGAGAGGAGGTAGCAAACATGAAACTCGGCATATTTGTGAATACCGATAAAAATCTTGACGCGGTACAGGGAATAACCAAAGCAGCGCTCGCAAAAGGGCACACGGTTACCCTGTTCAACATGGACGACGGAACAAAACTCGTCCATAGCCCTGTCTACGCTGAATTGTGCAAGACACCGGGCGTCACCGTGGGTTTCTGCGATCACAGCGCAAAGCACATGGGGGTAGCCTCGGAGGGTCTCTCGAAGGAGATCGTCTGCGGCAGCCAGTATAACAATGCGGGGATGCAGCACGAGGCCGACCGGGTGATCGTCCTGTAACATCGGCCGACGGGATACCGGAGTTCCGGAACCCTGCCGAGGAAATAGCAGCCATTTCGTACAAAGGGGGAATTGACAATGAAGAAGGTACTGGTCATGCTGTGGGTTGTGGTTATCGCGCTTTCCGTTGCGGCCCCGGGGGCTTCTGCGGCGGATCTTATGGCGGCGAAGCTGAATGCCGTGCTGTCCAAGGGTCCCGATGCAAAGTTCTGGCAGGTCTCTGCCGACGATGTGCAGGCGATGATCAAGGCAAAAAAGACCGATTTCGTGGTAGTTGATGTGCGGCCCGATCCGGCCGAATTCGCCGAGGGGCACATACCCGGAGCGATCCAGATCACCACCCAGGACATGTTCACTCCTGCGAGCCTTAAGAAACTTCCCAAGAACAAGAAGGTCATTCTCGTCTGCGTGACCGGCCAGATACAGAACCTCCCGATCCTCGGCCTGCGGGCGCTGGGCTATGATGCCTATACCATGGCCTTCGGCTACGCCGCCTGGACCAAGGGCTATCGCGGCGGGGTAAAGATGCAGGAAGCCATCCAGGGTGCGGCAACCAATAACTACCCGGCCGTAAAATAGCTTATCTCCCGGGAGGCACGCCGATGCCTCCCGGGCCCTACCCTATCCATTATGGCACTCTTCCGTCCATGCAGACCCGGGCACGTCGAATGTCATGAGGGCGCCGCCCGCGTCATTGGATCCCGCGGTCAGGTTCTCCCCCGGGGATGCGCACGGTACCGCGGCCTCCGCAACGCCTTGTGCACGGCATCCGGCGGCATCTTCGTGACAGGATTGCATATCCTCCTCGCGATCATCCTGCTGCACGACATCTTCGCCCCTCATCCGTTCTCGCCCCCTATGATCATGTTCGATGGCGCCGTATCGGTCCTGACACTCGACGAATGTCACCGATCCGCTGCAGAATTCCTTGCGGACGATGAAGATCCCTCGGTGCCCAGCCGGCGCGGAACGCTGATACCTGCCCTCTCCGTGAATTTCAATATCGCGTTGCATCCCTTTTTCCATCAGCTTCTTCTCACCGCTAAAGACGAGCGCCCTCCCAGAGCATAATACTTCCTTTCCGCCTTCACGATAGGCCTGATCCCGGCCGGGGCAGGCGGCCTTGCGGAAGGACGGGCTCTCCCCTCGCTTTACTCGGTCCCCAACGGTCAACGTTCGTTCACCCGGGACCCGGCTTCTTCAGGAGAGAGCATCGTCCGCGGCAGGTCCTTGATGACGTCGCTATCAGGGGACCACTCTTTACCATGAGCATACATCCATCCCATTCAGGAGGTCAGTATCATGAAATTCGTAAAGTTCCATGACAAAGAATTGAGCAGAAGAGATCTGTTGATCGGCGCCGGGATCACCGCGATCGCGGCTTCGGCGCCGGGATTCGCGTCAAAAGCCGAAGCCCTGGGCGGGCCGACCGAAAAATGGCCGTGGCCGTACGTGAAACTGGACCCGGCAAAGACTGCCGACATGGCCTATAACGAGTGGTACCGGGTGTTCTGCGGGGCCGCGGTCGTCAACAGCGTGTTCGGCCAGCTCCGGGATAAGGTCGGAGAGCCTTACAAATCCTTCCCGATCGATGCCTTTATCTTTCTGGAAGGCGGCATCTCGGGCTGGGGGACCATCTGCGGCGCCAATGCCGGCGCGAACATCGTCACCAACCTGATCATCGGTCCCCGGACCTCCGGGTCGGAGGACGGCATGCTGATGGGCAGCGAGCTTCTGCAGTATTACTCCTCCACGGCCATGCCGACCTACACGCCGAAGGAGCCGAAATTCTCCGGCGCCATGCCGAAGACCGTTGCCGATTCGCCGCTCTGCCATGTCTCGGTGGGCAAATGGATGAAGGCCGCGAACAAGGATCTGGGGAGCCCCGACAGGAAGGACCGGTGCGCGCGGCTCACGGCGAGCATGGCCTTCCAGCTCGTGACGTTGTTGAATGAGTGGAAGGACGGGAAGTACAAGACCAAGGGCATCATCCCGGCCAAGGGATACGGCATCCAGTCGCAGCATAATTGCACGGAATGTCATGGGGACAAGGTCCCGTCGCCTCCGACAGCCAAAAAATAACAGCGATACCTGTCAGCCCCGGAAGGGTGGGAGCGCTTCCCGCCCTTCCGGGGCTGGCGTTGATGACATCATGCCGGAAGGAAACGAGACCGGATTTTTTTGCCGGACCAGCACGTCTCAGCCGCGATGCCGCGTCGGATAGCACACGTCATCCGCCCCCCCCTCTCAGACAAGAAAGCATTCGGTTCGGCGCAGACGTCACATGCGTGAAAATAGGTAGAAGTGCCTTCACAGCGATGCTATACTATTGTCGTGCAAAATAAACTCGCCACATTTCTTCTCCTCTCCGCGGTCTTTCTTCTTGTCTTTGTCGCTCTTGTTGTCCTTCGTTCGTCGGATGATAACAGCCTGTTCAGTTGGGCGTGGGTGTTCGCCAGGATCGATGCATCCCGGGTGTATCTTGTCCTCACCTTGGGACTGATCCTGTCCTTTGCGCTCTCGAGAACCGCAATTCCCGCCGGATATCAGTTGCCGTTCCTTGCGTTGCTCTCCTTTGCCGTTACGGTGCCGTTCTGGGGACAGCCGGAGATCATCGTGGACGCATCGCGGTATTTTACCCAGGCAAAACACCTCGAAGTGTACGGCATCGGTTCTTTCCTGAAAGAATGGGGCCGGGACATACCGGCATGGACGGATATGCCGCTCATACCCTTCCTTTACGGAATCATATTCAAGCTGTTCGGCGAACACCGGCTGGCGGTGCAGGTTTTCACGACAGCGCTGTTCTCGCTGACAACGGTTCTTACGTGCCTGATCGGGGAAAGGCTCTGGAACCGGGACACGGGGTTCTCGGCCGGACTGCTGCTCCTCGGCATGCCCTATCTGCTGACCCAGGCGCCCCTCATGCTTGTCGATGTCCCGACCATGTTCTTTCTCGCCCTCTCGCTCTACGCGTACCTGGAGGCTGTAGACCAGGGAGGTGTTCCACGCATCGCGCTTTCCATC
>CAYILT010000262.1:0-4898 GCA_964364055.1 uncultured Nitrospiraceae bacterium
CTTCCTGAAACAGACAATCAAAGCCTTATCACGAATTACACGAATGGGACGAATGGCACGAATGTCGAGCGCAGGTCTGTCGCCCGTCGTTGCAGGGGAAATTCGTATTCTTTATAACGGTGATCGTTGACTTTAGTTAGAATCAAATTCTACGCACAATACAATGGGAAGAAAATTTACCGCGAAGGCGCGAAGAACGCGAAGGAAGTCAAAAACAACAGAGGGGATTTTGCATTAATTCAAGACTTACAAGATTTTCTTCGCGACCTCGCTTAGAAGCGCCTACTTTTGGTTGCGCCTTGGCGGTTCCAAGGTTCCGGCTTGTCCGGGTCAGGGCGACGCATCGCTTACGCCGCCTCAGTGACGTCCGGCAACAGCCGGTTCTCGATCATGCACTGGAGCATCTCGAGTTCGTCCTGGTCGAACCAGGTGATCCCGCAGTAACCGCACCGGTCAACCTCGATCAAATGGGCCGAGCTGTAGAATCCCCGGAGCATGGGATTCTTGCATTTGGGACAGGGGAGGAGAGGGACCGAGCCCGCACCTCTGGCGGTGACCTTCTTATAGATGTTCCTGGCCTGGTTCCGCCGAAGCGCCGATCGGGCAAGCGCATTCAACCGCTCCGTACAGGGGCGATCCCTGCCGGTCCGTGCGATGATCCTCGGGATCCTGCCGTTCTCGACGAGCGTCCCGGCGCAAAAGCTGCATTGAAAGATCAGGGTCCCCTCGTAGGCGGCAGTGACGAGCGGTTGTCCGCAGGAGGGGCAGGTGAAGCCGGAATCGGTCCGGGAATTCCCGGCAAGCCGCCGCAGGAAGATCGCGTTGATGAGAGGGTCCTTCCAGGCGCGTTCAGCGGTCTGTCCCCCACCGGTTGCTACCCACGTGAGGGGTGAGAGCCACGGTAACGCGTCAAGCTCGCCTGCGGTAAAAGGGCCCTGCCACTGCTGGGCCGGGCTCATGGCAAAGTAGTTCGGCGGTGAATCCGCCCGCTTCTCCCCGGACTTTCTCTCCGCGTTGGAGTCCAGTTCCGTGACGCTGACTCGCGCCATCGCCAGCAGAAGGTCCATGCGTTTCTTGAGCGGCGGATGTGTCGAGAGCAGGTCCGGCAGGAAACCCTCGGCCTCATCGAGCGCTGTTGCCATCGGGTTCACGATGCAGAGCATCTCAAATCCACTCCCGATGAAACCGGCGCCCCGCCAGCCACGTGACAGGAAATGCAGGGTCTCAGCCAATGCAAGGGGGTTGCGGGTCATCCGCACCGAAGCCGCGTCCGCCCGGTACTCCCGTTCACGGGAGATGAACAGGTTCAGCAGATACCCCAGTTGAAGCATGATCCAGGCCAGCAGAAATGCCGGAGAGGCGAACAGGCGGTTACTCGAGGTATAGCGGATCTTTTCCATGGCCGACGAAAAGGCGCCGAAGATGCTCGCGGCAACCGTGGTCTCGAGGCAGTCCCCGGACAGGATATGGTGCGCTTCGTGGGCGACGACGGCCTCGATCTGGGGCCGGGTGAGGCGTGAGAGCAGGCCCTCGGTGATGGCTATCACGGCGTTCCCCTTGAGGTCAGCCGCAGCCAGGGCATTCAGGGACAGGGACGGGATCACCGCGCAGCGGATGTTCCGCTTGTTGCCGGTGACGACATGGAGCTCCTGTATGATGTTCGCGAACATCCGGTGAATTTCGTCCTCTGTGTCCGGGGGCCGGGCCTCAAGGCGTCGCACCACGGTGTCCGTCGCATCGGCGGCCGAGAACCAGAAATGGATGCTCGTAGCAAGGGACGCCGCGAGCACCAGAAAGACCCAGAACCGCGGCTCTGCCTTGAGCGGGCCCGGAAGGAGCGCTGCGCCGAACAGCGCAGCTATGACAAGGTACAGGGCCAGGAGGACCATGAAGAACAGCGCGATGCGCCAGTTCTTCTGTCGTTCTATGTCGATGAAGGTCAGGGGCATGAGTCGTCAAACCGTGAGGCGAATGGACGAGGGATGATGGATGAAGGACGTGTGGTTTTCACGTCCGTCGTCCGAGCGAAGCGGTCGTCTATCGTCCCTCGGCATTTTTTCACTTCCCCCTCAGGCTCAAATTCACCGCGGGGGTTGCCCGGGTCGCCTCGGCGGCCTCGAAGTACTCCTCGGACCGGAAGTTGAACAGGGACGAGACGAGGTTGTTGGGGAACACCTGGAGCGCCGTGCGGTAGTTCGCCACCAGGTCATTGTAAAGCTGGCGGGCGAAGGCGATGCGGTTCTCCGTGGAGGTGAGCTCCTCCTGGAGCTGCATGACGTTCTGGTTGCTCTTGAGGTCCGGGTAGTTCTCCATGACCGCGAACAGCTTGCCGAGCGCCTGGGTGAGCATGTTCTCGGCCTCTGCCTTGGACTGCGGTCCCGTTGCCCCCACGGCCTTTGCCCGGGCCGAGATGACCTTGTCGAGGGTGTCCTGCTCGAACTCCAGGGCCCCCTTGACCGTGGAGACGAGGTTCGGGATAAGATCGTGCCGCCGGTTGAGCTGTACATCGATCTGCTTCCACGAACCCTGCACGTCGTTCCGCTTCGAAATAAGACCGTTATAGATAACGATCAGCCCCAGGATGCCGAGGACAACTATACCGAGAATGATCCAGCCTGCCATAGTCCCTCCTTGTGATACGTCTCTTGAGTAAGTAAGGATCAAATATTTGGGTTCGTTCGTAATAAAGTTGAAAAGGCAAGGCATGACCACAGAAACGAAGACTCGGAGAAAAAACCTGTCCGCAGATTTCGCAGACTTCGACGTGAGCTCAGTCGAACGATTGACGCAGATTTAGTCTTTAAAACATGATTCAGGACGGTTGTTTTTAATCTGTGGAATCTGCGTAATCTGCGGACAAATCTTAGCCTTTCTTGGTTTCTGGTTTGTACAGCTTTTTTCAACTAAAATACGAAAGACCCAAAAGAATGGCCTTATTATACCATAAACCATTTTTCTGTCACTACCCGACTGCAAAGAGCGGCATATCCGAAGACGGGAAGATTCCCCGTTTTTCCGCTTCGGCAAAGAGCCGCCGCACCGCTGCGACGCCTTCGTCGCCGAGGTCACGGGAAAAGTCGTTCACATAGAGGTCGATGTGGCTCATCATGACGGTCTCGTCCATTTCCTGGCTGTGCTCTTTCACGTAGGCAAGAACTTCGGCCGGATGGGCGCGTGCATACCGCAGGCTTTCCCGGATCGCTTTCTCCACCGTCATCAGTGTTTCCGTTCCCAGCGACCGTTTCCCGAGGATCCCTCCCAGGGGGATAGGGAGGCTCGAATACCGTTCCCACCACTCGCCAAGGTCGAGGAGCATGTCGAGCTTATAGAGGGGATAGGTGAACCGGCTTTCGTGGATGATCAGGCCGGCGGTGACCGTACCGTCAGCCACGGCCTGCATAATGCGGTCGAAGGTCATGACCACGACATTGTTCAGTCCCCGATCGAACAGCTGGAGGAGCAGCCATGCGGTCGTGAGCTTTCCGGGGATGGCGACGGTCCCGGACCTGAGGTCCTCGATACGGGTTCCGGGCCTTGCCACGATGAGCGGGCCGCATCCCCGCCCCAGCGCGCCGCCGGAACGGAGCAGGGCATAGCGCTCCCTCAGATGTCCCAGGGCATGGTACGATATTTTGGTGAGATCCAGCGTGCCGTCAAGGGCCAGCTGGTTCAGGGTCTCCACGTCCTCGAGCCGTTCCCGGAAGGCGAGGCCCGGGACAGGGACCTTTCCCCGGACGAGGGCGTAGAAGATGTAGGTGTCGTTCGGGCAGGGAGAGTAGCCCAGGGTGAGCTGTTGTTCCATTATATGTTATTTCTCTTCAAAACTTGACATGCTCGCGCGAATGTTTGAACGATTTTCGCCGTTCGGTTACGGTAACGAGGCCCGTTTCGTCTATTTCGTCTATAAAGGTTACGTTGTTCTGTTGAGTCCTTTATGTTGCCGCTCGACGCTTGACGATACGGGCATCGTAACCGATTGACGTTATCTTTGGTTGCGGCCGGAGGCCGCACTATGTCTCGGAAAGGAGTGCCGCATTCCGCGAAGCGACATTTCGGACGTTCACTCCGCACTCCGCACTTTGTTCATCCGCCCCATCCTTCCAGGATCAGCATGACGGCATTTTGCGCGGCTGCAGCTGCCTTCGGGATGTCCCACTTCTGCGTATCGCGGTCTTCCACGATGTTCGAGATCCCGCGCACCTCGAGCCACGGGATGGCATGAAGCCCCGCCACCTGAGCGGCCGCCGCCCCTTCCATGTTCTCGCACAGCCCGTGATAGCGTTCCTCCAGCTCCCGCGCGCGCTCGGTCGTTCCGGTGCAGGTCGAGAGGGTGACGAAAGGTCCGAAATGCACGCCGGTCCTGCCGGGTTCCGAAGAAGTGACGAGCGTGTGAAGGGCTTGCTTCAGCAAGGGTTCCGACGCGGGGTAGGTGGTGAAGATCACCGAGGTGGACGTCTTGAGGAGCGGGATGCCGATGTACTCCATGTCCTTGAACCCGTCATGGGTCAACACGCCTTCGTCGCCTGCGATCTCGACCTGTGCGAGAACGATGTCGCCGACCACCGCTCCGGAGGCGGGATAGGCCCCTCCCACGCCGAAGATGAGCAGGGTGTCGGGGGAAAACTCCGCGATCATAAGCGCTGCGGCATGGGCGGCATTGACCTTTCCCATCCCGCCCACGCAGAGAATGACCTGCTTGCCCGCAAGAGTGCCCGCGATGATCGACTTTGAGCCCAGCTTCGTCGTCCCTGTCACCGCCAGGTTAGCAAGCAGCAGTTGCGCCTCGGCCTGGACCGAGCAGAGCAGTGCGATCATTCATCCCTCATAATTCCGGCATGACGGGACCGGTCTTCTCATCCCGTTTCTTACGACTACAGCGACAATTTTTCGTCATTCCC
>CAYILT010000263.1:0-4871 GCA_964364055.1 uncultured Nitrospiraceae bacterium
TTTAGATTCGCAATGCGGGGGCCGAGGGTTCGATCCCCTTCTCGTCCACCAATTTCATCTTACCGCTTACCGACTTCGTTCAAAACGTCCGTCCCCCCTTTTCATTCACAACACGCTGTGCCTCGCAGTACACTTCAACCTTAGCAGAAACATTAGTCCTTGCCTTTTCAATGGATTTATAGTAGTTTTTTCAAACAGATGAGGTTAAAAGGATAATCATGATTCAAAAAGAGCCCGTTAATAAGGAAGCCGCCGCGATAGTGCCGGAACAGATCGAACAATTGCGTGATCTTTTCCCGCAGGCGTTTACCGAAGGGAAGATTGATTTCGATAAGCTCAAGGAGTCCTTGGGAGAAGAGGTAAACTCGCGACCCGAGCGGTATTCTTTCACCTGGGCGGGAAAGCGCGACGCGATCAGGCTCTTGCAGACGGCGAGCAGGGCAACGCTCGTACCGGCGAAAAAGGAATCAATCAACTTCGACGAGACGAATAATATCTTCATCGAAGGGGACAACCTCGAAGTTCTGAAGCTCCTTTACAAGTCCTATTTCGGCAGGGTGAAGATGATCTATATTGACCCGCCGTACAATACGGGCAATGATTTCGTCTATCCCGATAACTTCACTGATCCGCTCGACACCTACCTGAAGCTCACCGGCCAGAAGACTTCGGAAGGCAACCTGCTCACCAGCAACCCAGAGACTTCGGGGCGTTACCACTCCGCGTGGCTTTCGATGATGTATCCGAGACTCTTTGTTGCGAGGCAGTTACTTCGAGACGATGGCGTTATCTTTGTTAGTATTGATGACAATGAAGTCCACAATCTCCGAATGGTAATGAATGAAATATTTGGAGAGGAGAATTTTGTTGCTAATATCATATGGCAGAAAGCATATTCACCACGTAATAACGCACCGACTTTTTCGGAATCGCATGAATTTGTAATTTGTTACGCTCGGGGAAAAGAATATGCGCAGATATTGAGGCTACCAGCGAGCGAGGAGCAACTGGGCAGATATACCAACAGGGATAACGATCCACGTGGAGATTGGAAACCCGGCGATTTGACGGTAAGCCTGGCATCAGGACAAAGAGGTCGAACATACCAAAAAACTGGAAAAGGCGCAAATCTCTACGAACTTGTTTCACCTTCAGGGAAAAAATTTAATTCGCCTGCCGGAAGATGCTGGGTTTATAGTTTAGAGAAAATGGAAGCACTTAATAGTGACAAGAGAATTTGGTGGGGCGAAAATGGTAGCAATATGCCTGCACTCAAGCGGTTTCTTAATGAAATAGAAGGTGGTCAAGTATGCCAGACAATTTGGACTTATCAAGAGGTTGGCCATAATCAAGAAGCGAATAAAGAACTCAAAGATTTGTTTGGTGAAAAACAGGACGTTGTCTTTGCAACGCCGAAACCCGTTCGATTAATCCGACGCATGTTGCAGCTTGTATCGGACAAAATAGATAATGATATTATTCTCGATTTTTTTGCTGGTTCATGCACTACCGCGCAGGCTGTCACAGAACAAAATCATGAGGATGGTGGCAATAGGCGATTTATTATGGTGCAACTGCCGGAGCCGACCGGTAATAAGGATTATCCGACAATCGCTGAAATAGGTAAGGAACGCATACGCCGTGTCGTTGCCAAAATGGAAAAGGAAAAAGATGGCAAGCTCGAACTGAAAAATGGAAATGGTGCAGAGGACTTGGCTTTCAAAGTGTTCAATCTCGCCGAGTCCAACTATAAGCCTTGGACCGGACCGGACAAGAAAGACCCGGCGGCCTATGCTGATCAGATGGCCCTGTATATGGACCCGTTTGTTCCGGGCTGGAAGCCGGAGAATGTAATTTGGGAAGTTGTGATCAAGGAAGGGTACGGCCTCAATTCCGAAATCATTCACATGAAGGGCATCACGGAGAACGCCGTTTATCACGTGACCGACCCTGACAAGGGGCAGAGCTTCCGAATCTGTCTTGATGAGGTTCTCAAGCCTGCTGCGATCCGGGCGCTGGCCTTGGGCAAGAATGACCTGTTCATTTGCCGCGACAAGGCAATGACCGACGAGCTGGTGGCGAACCTTGCTCTTCAGTGCAGGTTGAAGACGATATAGGAGATTTGCGTTATGAGCCCACACGTAAAAATAGATAAAGAAAAAATACTATCCTTTTGCCGCAAATGGAAAATAACCGAATTTTCCCTGTTCGGCTCCGTTTTGCGCGACGATTTCCGACCCGACAGCGACGTGGATGTTATGTTGAGCTTTGAAACAAATGCAGGCTGGGATCTTTTCGATATCGTGGACATGAAAGAAGAACTGCAAGCAATCTTTGCCCGAGAGGTTGACATCGTGGAAAAAGGTGCGATTCGCAATCCCTATCGACGGCAATCGATTATGACTCACCGAGAGGTGTTGTATGCGGCCTGAGCGTGATAGGGCATATCTCTGGGATATGCTCGACGCTGCGAAAACCGTAAGAGAGTTTACTTCCGGCGTTACCATGAATCAGTATATGCAGGACCGTAAACTGCAGCTCGCGGTAGAACGCGCCGTCGAAATAATAGGCGAAGCGGCGAGACGCATTTCCGACGAATTCAAGACAACGCACCCTGCGATTCCCTGGAAAGGTATCGTCGGCCAGCGCAATGTTATTGCACATGAGTACGGCGAGATTAAACAGGAACGCATGTGGTCAATTTCGACTTCCCGCATCCCTGAGCTGATTGCCCTGCTTGAACCTCTTCTTCCTCCGAAAGCAGAGGAGCCGAATAGCTGATGCAATTTAAATTCGATGCGAATCAGGAATACTATGTTAAAGCAAGCTCAATCCGGGCGCTGGCCTTGGGTAAGAATGACCTGTTCATTTGCCGCGACAAGGCTATGACCGATGAATTGGTTGCGAATCTTGCGCTTCAGTGCAGGTTGAAGACGATATGACAAAGGATATTGCCGACATAGCGCGGATGCCGCTCGACGTGGATGCCTTTCTCCGGGAAACAAATCCTTGGTGGGAAGGGAAGCCGGGACCTGAACCGCCCCCGTACCGCCGGTGGGCGTTCCACGAGGTGCTGAAAAAGCTGGATTATGGCCTCGCTCCCGCGGTTGTGCTGCGCGGCCCGCGACAAGTCGGGAAAACGACCTTGCAGCTTCAGATTATCCGCCATCTCATTCAGGACCGCGGTGTGCCGCCGAAGCGCATTTTCCGGGTGCAGTTCGACGACCTGCCGACTCTCGGCGGCCGTCTCGACCCCATTCTGGTCCTCGCGCGCTGGTTTCAACAGAAAATCCTTGAAATGACGTTTAACGAGGCGGTGCGAAACGGTCCGCCGGCTTATCTTTTCTTCGACGAGATACAGAACCTTGAGGCTTGGGCACCGCAACTGAAGTCGCTTGTGGACCATCATAGCGTCAAGGTGCTTGTAACCGGAAGCTCCGCCCTTCGGATCGCGGCGGGCGGCGACAGTCTCGCCGGCAGGATCACGCAAGTTGAACTCGGGACGTTGCTTCTCCGGGAAATTGCGGGTATCCGCTTCGGTTCAGAGATTGAACCTCATCTTCCCGTTAATGGACTTGAGCCGCTGCTCCATCAGGATTTTTGGCGCGAATTGCGGAATTACGGCGCTTCGCACCAGGAATCGCGAGACCGGGCATTTAAGGCCTTTTCGGAGCGCGGCGGATACCCCATGGCGCAGGCGAGGGCCGATGTGCCCTGGTCTGAGGTGGCCGATCAGTTGAATGAAACAGTCATACAGCGGGCGATTCAGCACGATCTCCGCATGGGATCAAAAGGCGTGAAGCGGGACGCGCAGTTGCTGGAAGAAGTTTTTCGTCTTACGTGCCGCTATGCGGGACAGAGCCCCAGTCAGGCGATTTTTGTTCAAGAGGTCAAGCAAGCATTGCAGGCGAATATCGGGTGGCAGCGAATTCTCGCATATCTCAGATTTCTTGACGGCACTCTCCTGATCAAGTTGATACACCCGCTGGAATTGCGGTTGAAAAAGCGTAAAGGCAACCACAAACTCTGCATATGCGATCACGGGCTACGGGCCAGCTGGTTGCAGGAGCTTGTCCCTCTCGATCCCGACAGCTTACTGAAGGCGCCGCATCTGCATGTCCTTGCCGGACATTTAGCGGAGAGTGTTGCGGGATATTTTCTCAGCGGCCTGCCGCACCTGGATCTGTCGCATTTCCCCGAGCGAGGGGCGGAACCGGAAGTGGATTTCATCATTACCATCGGCGAGAAGCGCATTCCCGTGGAAGTGAAATACCGGCATCAAATCGACGCGCACCGGGACACGCTGGGGCTGCGCGCGTTCATTGAGAAGACGGTCTATAATGCGCCCTTCGGCATTTTGATAACGCTGCACGACGAGGTCATGATTCCCGATCCGCGCATTGTTGCTGTTTCGCTCCGTTCGCTTCTCCTTCTTCGATAGAGGCTATTTGTGCAATTTAAATTCGATGCTAATCAGGAATACCAGATCAAGGCGGTCGAAGCAGCGGTAAATCTGCTTGAAGGCCAGCAGCGGATATCCGGCGCTTCGGTCTATGTCAGCATGGGAGACGGTCAAAGCTCACTTCTCCCCCCGGAAGAGCGCGGACAATACCTTATAACTGAAGTTCTCCCCGGCACAATCGCAAACACGCTTAACCTCACCGAAGATGATCTTCTTACCAACCTCAACAATGTTCAGAAAACGCATGGTGTCGAGCCGGATAGCGCCTTGGCGTTCATCGAAGAAATAATAGAGACGGCAGCAGGCCAGAAGAAGGCTCGTTTCCCGAACTTCTCGATTGAGATGGAGACAGGTACCGGGAAAACGTATGTCTATCTTCGCACGGCCCTTGAACTTTATAGGCGCTATG
>CAYILT010000264.1:0-4837 GCA_964364055.1 uncultured Nitrospiraceae bacterium
GGGCCGTCCCGGGGAGGCCTTCGCGCGCTGTGCGGAAGTGATCAAAACCGGCGGCGTGATCGCCTATCCGACGGACACGTTCTACGGATTGGGCGCCGATCCGAGGAATCCCCGCGCGGTCAGCAAAGTGTTCGAGATAAAAGGCAGGGGGGCGGACCAGCCCATCCTCCTGCTTCTGCACGATCGCTCTGAAGTGACCGCATGGACGTCCTCGGTAACGCCCTCTGCCGAAAGGCTGATGGACCGGTTCTGGCCCGGGCCCCTCACGCTGGTGTTCACAGCGCGTCCTGATATTTCTCCGGAGTTGACCGGGGGGACAGGGACCATCGGTCTGCGCGTTCCGGGCAACGAAGTGACGCGGGCGCTGCTCGGCCGGGCGGGGAATGCTCTTACCGGAACGAGCGCGAACCGTTCCGGTTCCTCCAGTCCCCGGACCCCGGACGAGGTCATGCGGGAGCTCGGCGGCCGGGTCGACCTGGTCCTCGATGGCGGCGTTTTGCCTGCGGACAGGCCATCGACCGTTGTCGATGTCACCGCGGAGCCGCCCCGGATCATAAGGATGGGCGCTGTCGATGTTTCCGCTGAACTGATTCGATGAAGAACATTCGCGATCACTGATCGATCAAAGAGTGAGGGGAAAAGGAAGGATCATGAAAAAAATATTCGTGCTGGACACCAATGTGCTGCTCCACGACCCGCGTGCGATCTTCTCCTTCGAGGACAACGACGTCGTGATCCCGATCGTCGTGATCGAGGAACTCGACAAATTCAAAAAGGACGTCAACGAGATCGGACGGAACGCGCGTCAGGTATCGAGGATCCTCGACGAATACCGGCAAAAGGGCAAGCTCTCCCAGGGGGTGAAGCTTGAGGGCGGGGGATGCCTGCGGGTGGAGCTGAACCACCAGTCGCCCGACCTCCTCCCGAGCGAGCTCATCGCAACCAAGGCGGACAACCGTATCCTCGCTACGGCGCTCAATCTGAAGCATGACGGACTTCCGGTGATCCTGGTGACCAAGGACACCAACCTCCGCATCAAGGCCGACGCCCTCGGAATGAATGCCGAGGACTACGAATCGGACACGATCACGCTCGACGAGCTTTATTCCGGTGAATCGGAGATCATCGTTGGACCGGGGGTGATCGACGAATTCTACGTAAAAGGTGAACTGCCGGCCGCGGAATCCAAACCCAAGCCGAACCAGTTCGTGCTCATCAAGAACAGCGCCAACCCTTCACAGACCGCGCTTGCACGGTTCAATCAGCATAAGAACGCATTCGTGCCGATCGCCAACACAAAGCACGGCATCTGGGGAATTTCCGCCCGGAACAAACAGCAGCAGTTCGCCCTCGATCTGCTCCTGAACGACGATATCCGCCTGGTAACGCTTGTGGGGAAGGCCGGCACGGGGAAGACCCTCCTCGCGCTTGCGGCAGGGCTCGAGAAGACCATCGAGAACCGCGCGTTCCAGCGCCTCGTTGTCTCCCGTCCCGTGTTCCCCCTCGGGAAGGACATCGGGTTCCTGCCGGGAGACATCGAAGAGAAGCTCAGGCCCTGGATGCAGCCCATCCGCGACAATCTCGATTACCTCATGGGAGCCTCCGCGCCGGCGGTGGCGGGAAGGGCGAAAGGCAAGAAGGACCTTCAGAGCCTCTTCGACCTCGGGATGATCGAGGTCGAACCGCTCACGTATATCCGCGGCAGGAGCATGCCGAACCAGTACCTTATTGTCGATGAGGCGCAGAACCTCACGCCTCACGAGATCAAGACCATCATCACGCGCGCCGGCGAGGGGACCAAGGTCGTGCTGACCGGCGATCCGTATCAGATCGACAATCCCTATATCGATTCCTCCAGCAACGGCCTCACCTTCGTGGTCGAACGCTTCAAGGAGGAGCCCATCGCCGGGCATATTACGCTGGTGAAAGGCGAACGCTCGGAACTCGCCGAGCTGGCCGCGACGTTGCTCTAGCAGGTTGCTGAAAAAGTCCGGAACAGTCATTGCGAGGAGCGTTTTTTGCAAGCCTGCCCCGGCACGTCTAAAGCCGGGGCGGCAATCTCGAAGCCATTGATTTATTTAAACCCGAGATTGCTTCGCTTCGTTCGCAAAGACACGTAAAATACTTTTTCAACAGTCTGATAGCTCAATCACGATGTGACCGAACAAGGAGACCAGTATTGAGATCCGCCGCCCACGAGCTCGCCCATGGATTTTTTTTCGATCATAGGGTTGAACATTAGGTCTCATAAGAGAAAGACCTGTACTGCAATCCTGCCAACGCACGGTTGTTCGATATTCGTATCGCAAAATTCCCTATAAAAACTTTTCATACTGTGGTACTATTCCGCGCCATGGCAAAGATTCTTGAAAAACGGCTGATACGGCAGCCTGATGTGTTCTTCTTTAAACTTTCAGCGCCGCTCATATCGCGGAAAGCGAAGCCGGGGCAGTTCGTCATCATCCGCCTGCACGACCGGGGCGAACGGATACCGCTTTCCCTTGCCGACATCGATCCGCAGGAAGGCACGATCAGCCTCATCGTCATGGCGGTGGGGAAGACGACGCACGAGATGGTCCTGCTCAGGCAGGGGGACGACATCCTCGACCTCTGCGGGCCCCTCGGCCGGCCGACGCACATCGAGAAAGTCGGGCGGGTGGTCCTGGTCGGCGGCGGGTTCGGCGTGGCGCCGCTCTATCCCATCGCCCGTGCTTTCAAGGCGGCCGGCAATGAGGTCACGGTCATCATGGGCGCGCGCAGCAAGGACCTGCTCATTTATGAAGAGGAGATGCTGCGGACGGCGGACAGGGTCATCATCACCACCGACGACGGAAGCAAGGGCGCCAAAGGCCTGGTCACCGACGCGCTGACCAGGGAACTGGGATGCGGACCGGCGGGGCTCGTGATCTGCGTGGGCCCTGCCATCATGATGAAGTTCGTCGCCGAGGCCACACGTCCATTCGGCGTCAAGACCGTGGTCAGCCTGAACCCCATCATGGTGGACGGCACGGGCATGTGCGGAGGGTGCCGGGTAAGCGTGGGCGGGCAGACCAGGTTCGCCTGTGTTGACGGCCCGGAGTTCGACGGCCACCTTGTGGACTGGAGCTCTCTCATGAACCGCCAGAAAAGCTACACCGCCGAAGAAAAGGAATCCTTCGAGGCCTGGAAGAAGCGCCATGATCAAATGCTCGGAAGCGCCTCGCCGGTCTGCGAGTAAGAAAACAGACGGCAGACGACAGACGACAGACGGCAGATAACAGACGACAGACGACAGATAACAGACGACAGACGACAGACGATATCGACCTATGAGCCAGCAACGATCGGCGAAGAAGATAATTCCCCGCAAAACACCCATCCCCGAACAGGACCCGAAGCAGCGAAGCAGGAACTTCGATGAAGTGTCCCTCGGCTATTCTCCGGAACTGGCGATGCAGGAGGCGGGGCGCTGCCTCGATTGCCCCAAGCCCGCATGCGTTTCGGGCTGCCCGGTCCAGGTCCCCATCCCCCGGTTCATCAAGCTGGTGAAGGACGGAAAGTTCAAGGAAGCCCTCGACACGATCAAGGAGGCCAACCTCCTTCCGGCCGTCTGCGGGAGGGTTTGCCCGCAGGAGAAGCAGTGCGAGCAGCGTTGCATCGTCGGTAAGAAATTCGACCCTGTGGGCATCGGGCGGCTGGAGCGGTTTGCGGCGGACTGGGTGATGCAGCACGGCCTGGTGGACGCTCCCCCCGTAGCGCCGTCCACGGGAAAGAGGGTCGCCATCGTGGGCAGCGGGCCCGCAGGGCTGGCCTGCGCGTATGAGCTGGCAAAGCTCGGCCACGGCGTCACGGTCCTCGAGGCATTCCACGAGCCGGGCGGCGTCCTGCTCTACGGGATACCGGAGTTCCGACTTCCCAAGAAGATCGTCGGCAAGGAGATCGACCTGCTGAAACAGATGGGCGTTGAGATCAGCCTGAACGTGGTCGTTGGCAAACTGATCACCATCGACGAGATCCTCGAACAGTACGACGTCTGCTTCGTCGCCACCGGCGCCGGCACGCCCAAGTTCATGGAAATCGAGGGCGAGGAGTTGAACGGCGTCTATTCGGCCAACGAATTCCTGACCCGGATGAACATCATGCGGGCCTATTCCTTCCCCGAGTTCGACACGCCCATCCGGAAAGGGGAGCGGGTCGCGGTGGTCGGCGGCGGCAACGTTGCAATGGATTCCGTGCGGACCGCCCTGCGTCTTGGGGCAGGGGAGGCGATCATCATCTACCGGAGGACGGAAGAGGACATGCCGGCCCGGCGTGAAGAGGTGCACCACGCAAAAGAGGAAGGCGTCCGCTTCGAGGTCCTGGCTGAACCGGTGCGGATCCTCGGTGAGAACGGGGCGGTCACGGAAGTGGAATGCCTTCGTATGGAACTCGGTGAACCGGACAAGAGCGGAAGAAGAAGCCCGAGACCCATCAAGGGATCGGAGTTCCGGATTCCCATCGATACCATCATCATGGCCATCGGCACCAACGCCAACCCCCTGGTCCCCCAGAGCACCAAAGACCTGGCGCTCCATAAGTGGGGATACATCATCGCCGACGAAGAGACCGGCCAGACCAGCCGGAAGGGGGTCTTTGCCGGCGGCGACATCGTGACCGGGTCCGCCACGGTCATCTCGGCCATGGGCGCGGGCAGAAGGGCCGCGCAGGCAATGCACGAATATCTGATGAAACCCAAATGATGATCCTTTAACCGGATTTTTACCGCTTGCCGAGCTTGAGGATATCTGGTAAAGTTATATACAATGAGGCTCTTGCAAAAGTCCCGTTCATGGTTCGACAGGCTCACCACGAACGGGAA
>CAYILT010000265.1:0-4836 GCA_964364055.1 uncultured Nitrospiraceae bacterium
TTCGCTACGCTCGCAAAGACGACTTTCTCGACTTTTTACGAATGCATCAATATTGTGTCATTGCGAGGAGCGTAGCGACGAAGCAATCTCATACTTTACCGCGAGATTGCCGCGCTCCCTTCGGTCGCTCGCAATGACGACGCAGCAGAAAGAGCGTTTCCAGATACGGAGCATAAGAGAGGTGACTATGAAACGGACAACCTATGGCATTACGGTAATTCTGTTCGCGGCGATCGCGCTGACTGCGGGATGCAAGAGCGGCCAGGACGGGAAGGTCCCCCGAAACACCCTGGCCACGGCCGAGGAAACGGTCAAGGCATATTGCGACCTCGATGCCAAGGGGACGAGGCTTACCAGCGAGACATGGCCGAAGGTCCTCCCCTATATCGCCTGGTCGGAGGAGGCGGGTTGGGACAGGGCGATCGTGATCTCAGGGTACAAGATCGTGAAGACGCAGAAACAGTCGGAGACGGCTTCCACGATAACGGTGGAATACCAGGTCATAGGTATCGTTTCCGGTGACTATGCACAAACGAAGAAGACCGAGAATGTACCGTTCAAGGTCAAGAAGACCAAGGATGGCTGGAAGATCACCTCGCCTGACTTCATGCCTCCGCACGTACTTCTCAGACCCATGGTGAAACATCTCGAAGGGACGAAGAGCCTGGAGCTGGCCGGGAAACTCCAGGCGGAGCCGAAGGAATGACGCTTTTCTTGATCATAAAGTATTTTTCTTTCGTCATTCCCGCCCCCACTTTCGTGGGGGTAAACTTGTCCCCGTGAAAACGGGGAGCGGGAATCCAGATGACCCTGGATTCCGGGTCAAGCCCGGAATGACCGCTCTTTCATGATGTGTCCAAGGAGGTATCCTATGCGGTTAAGAAATCTGCTTCTTTTTGCTGCTGTGCTTACTCTAAGTATCCCAATGGTATCCCTTGCCGCGCAGGCCGACGATATCCTGGGCGTGTGGTTCAACGGGGAGAAGGACGCCAAGATCGAGATAGTCAAATGCGCCGAGAAATACTGCGGGAAGATCATCTGGCTGAAGGAACCGAACTATCCCGAGGGCTCCAAGGATGGCACGCCGGGAACTCCAAAGCTCGACCATAACAATCCCGACGCGGCATTCAAGAAGGCCCCGGTTCTCGGTCTCCAGATCGTGTATGATTTTGCCTTCGCGGGCGATGACCTCTGGAAGGACGGGCGTGTCTACGATCCGAAGAACGGAAAGACCTACAAGGGCAAGATGACCCTCATCTCTCCCCAGCAACTGAACCTGCGGGGGTATATCGGGATCTCGCTGATCGGCAGAACGACTAGCTGGACGAGGTGAGTCGAGTGCGGAGTGCGGAGTGTGGAGTGCGGAATAAAGTCCGACAAACTGGAAGGAGATGAAGGACTTGGAAAAATCAAGGCTGAAACAGGCGCGTGAGTCTCTGGAAGAAGCGCAGGCGCTGCTCGCCGGGGAAATGGACACCGGGTTCGTCCTGACGAACCTCTACTACGCGTACTACTATCCAATACTTGCCTTGATGAATGAAGGGCAGGTCCCATCCACCCTGCAGAGCGTCACCCTCGGTCTCTTTGAGCGGCAGTTCATCCAGACCGGCAATATAAAAAGAGAATATTACGACGCAGTCCGCAGGGTATTCGATATCAAGCCGAAATGCAGCGGAGAAAAGATCCCGGTGAGCGGTGAGGAAGTAAAAGAGCTTGCAGTTCTCGCCAATGCCTTCATTCAGGATGCTGAAACCTATATGGAGAAAAAATCAGCGGTATGACAGGAGGGGACCATGGCTTCGATGGAACGCAGGACTGGAAACAGCAAGATAATTAGATCAGGCAGCGACCGGAGGGTGTGCAGTGATCCGAACTACAAGGGGCCCGAGAGAAGATGCAAACAGGAGAGAAGGACCGACAAGGACCGAAGAAAAAGGTCCTGATCATCGTTTGATAAACCGAGTGCATGCTATGAGTTCAAATTGTGCCGAACAAGCCCTTCGAGAGGGCCTACTCGATGGTATACGGGTCACTTCTTTGATCTTGACAAGGATGGTTAGGACAAAAAAGTGACCCTATGGTGACGAGGAGGGGAAAGGCGGCCCGCCGAGGAAGCCGCTCGAAGAGATCGCGTTCACTGGGACCTGGAAGGCATGACCGAACGTTCTCAACATATCAAAAGCATCGCAAAGCAGGCAGGGGCTGAACTTGCCGGTATCGCGGACCTCGAAGGCTTCAGCGGGAAGCTGCCGACTGTGCCCGACGATCTGCTCGCGGGGTATCGCTTCGCGTTGTCCGCCGCGGTCCGGCTGGACGATGCCATCGTTTCCGAGATCAAGGACCATCCTACGCTCGAGTACGCGGAGCTTTACCGGCAGATAAACAAGAAGCTGGACTGCGTTGCGGCACGGGTCGTGGAGTGGATCGAGTCGGAGGGGGCGCATGCCCGTGCGGTACCGGCATCGGCGATCATCGAAGAGGAGCGCCTGCTCGGGGCAATATCGCACAAGGCGGTAGCACGCATGGCAGGTCTGGGCTGGCAGGGGAAGAGTCTCCTGCTTGTGACGCCGAAGTTCGGTCCGCGCGTGCGGCTCGTGACCGTGCTGACCGACCTGCCGCTCGTCCCGGACGGGCCGATCAGGAACCGGTGCGGAACCTGCCAGGAATGCACAAAGGCATGTCCCGCAGGCGCGATCCGGAATATGCGCACGGAATCGCACTATGAGACGCGGGAGCAGGCCGTGGCGCTCGAGAAGTGCCACGCCCTGGTCAAGACGTTCGCTGCGCGGCCGGGCATCGGCGCGCGCATCTGCGGCGTCTGCGTGCGCGCCTGTCCCTTGGGGAAAAAGAAGCGCTGATCCCGCCCCATTTCCTGCATGGATTTTTTCCTCCCTCTCTGGTATAGTACGACATTCGGATTACTGCGGTAACCCTATGAAAACAGCGTCATTACCCATAAAACAGGCCACTCGGCGCTATAACGCCTTCGGCCAGTACATGAAGGACCTCTACGGTCAGGCCGTGTACAAGGTGAACGTGGACGCCGGGTTCACCTGCCCGAACCGCGACGGTACGGTGTCCGTGGGCGGCTGCATCTACTGCAACAACGACAGCTTCCGCCCGGCTGCCTGCACGAGCGCGGCGTCGGTGGCTGACCAGATCGAAAAGGGGATACCCTACCTCCGGCGGCGCTACGGCGCCGAGAAGTTCATTGTCTACTTCCAGCCGTTCACGAACACCTATGCTCCGGTGGAGACGCTGGAACGGCTCTACCGCGAGGCATTAGACCATCCCGGAGTTGTCGGGCTTGCCATCGGCACCCGTCCGGACTGCGTCGATGAAGGGAAGATCGATCTTCTTGCGGGACTGGCGAAGGACCATTTCATCCTTGTCGAGTACGGGCTTCAGTCCATCCATGACCGCACCCTGGAGTTCATCAATCGCGGACATAATTATAAGTGTTTCAAGCGCGCCCTGGCAATGACGACCGGTCAGGGTATCAAGGTCGGCGCACACTTGATCCTGGGGTTCCCGACGGAGACCCGGGACGACATGCTTGCCATGGCAGAGGAACTTTCAAGCCTCCCCATCGGATTCATGAAGCTTCACCAGCTGCAGGTGATCAAGGATACGCCCCTGGCGGAGCTGTACGCGGCAAAGCCGTTCCCGACCTTCGGCTATGAGGAGTATCTCGCGATGGTTGCGGATTTCCTGGAGCGGCTCTCGCCGGATATCGTACTGCAGCGGTTGTTCGCCGCGGCCCCAGAGGAAATCCTTATCGCACCCATCTGGAACAGGACGCGGAGCGAGTTCCTGAACGACCTGGACGCTTTTATGGACGGGAAGGGCAGTTGTCAGGGAAAGAAGTATGGAAAATAGCATCCACCACAGAGACACTGAGGACTTCGGCGAGCTCAGTCGAGCCGCACAGAGAACATCGAGAAATACCTGTCCGCAGATTTCGCAGATTACGCAGATTAAACCATGTCTATAGAGTTTTGAACTTGTGCTTAATAAAATCTGCGGATGAAGGTTCGCCGTGCTTCGTTTCTTAAGGGAATAATGAGGTAATACTATGATCGATCTGCACACACACTCTCTGTTCAGCGACGGCGTACTGGTGCCGTCGGAGCTTGTTCGCCGGGCCGTGATGAAAGGCTATGAGGTCATCGCCATAACCGACCATGGCGACGCCTCGAACCTGGATTTCATCATCCCCCGGGTGACGACAGCATGCCGTGAGCTCGGTAAACGCTGGAAGATCAAAGCGCTGCCCGGCATCGAGCTTACCCACGTCCCGCCGGAGACCTTCGGTGCGCTCACGAAGAAGGCCCGCAAGCTGGGCGCAATGATCGTCGTTGCCCACGGCGAGACCCTGGTGGAACCGGTCCATCCCGGAACGAATCGCGCCGCCATCGAGGCAAAGGTGGACATCCTGGCCCATCCCGGGCTCATTACGCGGGAAGAGGCGGAGCTGGCGGCGAAGAACGGCGTCTGCCTGGAGATCACGACCAGGAAGGGGCACAGCCTGTCGAACGGCCACGTCGCGAAGATGGCCGGGGCGACCGGTGCGAAGCTCGTCATTGATACGGACACCCATGAACCCGGCGACCTGGTGACCGATGACTTCGCCAGGACGGTATTGCTCGGCGCCGGCATCGGCCGCAGGCAGATGGACGAGATCTTTCAGAACTCACGGGAACTCGCTGAGCGGGCCATCAAAAAGTTCGGTTCAATCGTATAAAAGTTGAAAAGGCAAGGTAGGACCACAGAAACAAAGACTCGGAGGAAAAACTTATCCACAGATTTCGCAGATTGACGCAGATTTAGTCTTTA
>CAYILT010000266.1:0-4834 GCA_964364055.1 uncultured Nitrospiraceae bacterium
GCCAGGGTCCTGCCGCCGGTATACAGCGGCTGGGTCAATACCAGGGATGCCTGCACCTGGTCCTCCGGCTGGAAGATGAATGCACCGCCCCCGGGCGGCAGCACGTCGCTATAGCGGGTATAGGCTCCATACGCCGTCAGGCGCGGATAGATGTAGGTCCATGCCTGATCCACCCTGCTTTCCGCCTGAACCACATTTTCCTCGGAAATCTTGATCCCTTCATAAGATTTCAGAGCTGCGTCATAGGAGTCCTGGAGCGTATAAACGGGTTGTTCAGCGGCTATCGCACTAACGCTCATCGCAAGGAGAATAACAATACTACCAAGTCGTTCTTTCATTAAGAATGCCCTCGGTGACCGGAGATCTTCTTTTTATCAATATCAAGGCAAAGACCATCGAAGAACATGCCCGTTACGAAATTCCCGAACCGTCCCGCGGTCAGGTCCAATTTCTTGCCGGTGACATGTTCAGCGATGGGCCTCATGATGAAGCTGTGAATGATCATCCCGACCAGGCTTGGTATCGCCATCGATGGATCTATCTTTCTCAATTCGCCCCGTTTCATCCCTTCCTTCAGAAGAGTCGCCAGTTTCGCGTAACTGTCCACAAAGTAATTGTCGGCGAGCCACCGGTAATTGTCCGAGCAGGCCGCGAACTCCATGGACATGATCTTTCGCAGTTCCTCATTCCCATGCTGGAACCGGATGAACTCTTCAATATATTTCCGGATCTTTACCCGTGTCGTCGCTGATGATCCAAATATTTTATGATCCCAGATGCGGTCGAATGCGGTGAACGAATCTGCCAGGACCGCCCGGTAGAGCTCGACCTTGTCCTTGAAATGATAATAGATCATCGCGTTGTTCACCCGCGCGACCTCGGCGACCTCCCGCGTCGACGCGCCTTCGAACCCCCTGCGCGCGAACACGGAGCGGGCCGCCTTCAAAATAGCGGCACGGGAGTCCTGATCGGGCTTTGCGGATTTCGGCCGCCTGCCAACCGCGGGCTTTACGGATTTTTGTTTGATCGTGGCCATATTGTTTTAACCGAACGGTTAATTAATTTGAGTGCATACATTACCTTTTTGACCTTATATTGTCAAGCGATTATTCTGGGACGGGAACGGAAGGATTTACCAGTATTTACCGAAGGGTATCCATCCATTGAACGCCATGCCGCGCAGCAGGGAGCGTACACCGAGCAGCACGATCAGGACAGCGGCTATGCGGTACAGGGTGATCTTCATGTGGGGCTGGATACGGCTGACCAGGTAACCGAAGGAAAGCATGGCGGGAACGGTCCCGAGGCCGAAGACGAGCATGGTAAGCATGCCGTTGATGAAGCCTCCGCTTGCTGCTGCATTCATGAAGAGCGGATACAGAAGCCCGCACGGCAGGAATCCCAGCAGGAGCCCGAGCAGGAGCGCTCCCCAGACCGATTCCAGGGCAAGTATTCGATGGAGGGAATTCCGAAAGAACGTCCTTTCGGTTATTCCGGTATCCTCGAAGAATCCCCTCTTTCCCAGTATACCGGCAATATTGAGTCCCATCAGGACCATGACAACTCCGGAAAACAGAAGGACTGCCCCCGGGATGCCGCGATGCTTTCCCAGTGAGGCAGCAAAGGAACCAATATATCCCAGGGTCCCGCCAATGATCGAATAGGTGGTTATTCTGCCGATATTGTAAAGCAGGCGGTACGGAAGTGACGGTTCAGCAGCAGGCTTCTTGAGCGCATACATGGCAACAAACCCGCCGCACATGCCTATGCAGTGCATGCTGCCGAAGAGACCGATGAGGAAGATTTCGAAGTACATAGATACTTGCCAGGGCTCGTTCGTAAAAAGTTGAAACAATTGTATGGATCACCACGAAGACACGGAGATAAGGCCATTATTATTCCGCAGATTATAATAGTAGGCGCTTCTAAGCGATACAGAATTCACAGATATAAAAAGGTAGGATTATGGGGAACTCGAATGACGACAATACCGTGTGCCTGCTGAGGAGGAAACCGCAACACATCGGAAAAATCCAGGTCAAGTGTAACCATACATCGCTGCTCTGCACGACAAACTTCATAGAGCCGATGGTCAGAGCAGCCTTGGAGCTGCTGGTCCCGAACAGTCAGAACGTCGTGGCCATGGGTCAGGAATATCTGCTGCGTCCGTGTACCGAAATTCTCATCCAGCTTGAACTTCATCCTGCGGCAACCTCGACAAACCGCTCCCGTGACATCTCCGCGCCGTAGGCTATCGCCGCTTGAATGTCTTCCTTGGCAAGCTGGGGGTACTCAGCAAGAACTTCCTCGATGGTCATGCCATTTGCCAGAAAATCGAGAATAAGCGACACCCAGATGCGCGTTCCACGTATGCAGGGTTTGCCAAAACAGATGTTCGGGTCAACTGATATGCGTTTGAGAAGTGGATTCATCTCTTCACCTCCGTACCTGACTGAATAGTACTATAGTATCGTTCACCGGTCAATGCAATAGAGTAGCACTCCTTTCATCCCGCTCCCCTTCGGAAGATCTCAACAATTCAAGAACGCAAGCCTGACCTGCAATCGTCCCGTTACAGCTTGTACCCGATCTTCCTTAAAAAATCTTTTCGCTGCGACCTGTCGGACTGCTGCTCGGCTCCCCTGGGCGATGAACCGTCGATCACGCCCAGGATGCCCTTTCCCTGGGAAGTGGATGCGACCACGACCTCGAGCGGATTTGCCGTGGCGCAGAAGATCCGGCAGACCTCGGGGCAGTTCTTGATGGGATTCAGCACGTTGACCGGAAAGGCGTTCCTGAGGTATATGCAGAATACGTGGCCCGCACCGATGGCACCGAGTGTTGTGACGCATGCGCTGATGAGCGCATCGTCGTTCCCTTCGGTCCTGATCAGGCAGGGACCGGAGGCCTCGGTGAAGGCGATGCCGAACTTCGCCTGGGGCACGGTCGTGGCAATGATCTCGTAGAGGTCCTCGGCTGTCTTGATGAAATGCGTCTGGCCCAGGATGATGTTGCATCCCTCGGGAATATCCACCCGCACCGTGGTTGTTTCCATGTCACCTCCGCGTTAGCATTCGGGGAAAACTTCAACAACGCAAGAACTCAAGTCTGCCCCAAGACGTCCATATATCAAATAGCAACAACCCCAAAATGTCCACGTCCCCAAAATGTCCATTTCATCACTTCTCAAACACAAGCACATCTTCTAAAAAGAAGCAATATCAATAAGAAAGACCCTAACCCGGACAAGCCGGAACTAAAAACTTGGAACCGCGAAGGCGCGAAGGTCGCTAAGGAAATCTTGTATTAAGGCAAAATCCCTTTTGTTTTTGACGTCCTTCGCGTCCTTCGCGCCTTCGCGGTAAATATTCTTGCCGTTTTGAGTAGAATTTGATTTCTTAGTAACTAATGGTGCCGAGCGGGAGCAATGGACCGTGGGGAAAAGATCCGCAGAGAGTCAGTGCAAAAGTGCAAACTCAAACATTATAGACCCCCAACGATTTACGACCCCACGATTTCCCTCAGCCTCGAACATCTTTTTCCTCCACGAAACTACCGGAACCCCAATCTCTGTGGTGGAAAATCAATTGCCTCGCAGGAAGCGAGCAGCGCCCTTTTGCTCTTCGCGCTGAGCTTTAAAGACCCGACAACCGCAGTCAGCCGTTCCGGATCGACACGGCCGGCAATGACGGAACACTGCTCAAGGTCTTTGTCCATCTTGCTTTCGCCCGGACGTCTCTGGGCGATGATCATTTTTTGAACGAAGTATGCCTCCGGGATCGGAGCCTTCAGACGGAAGTCACCGAATTCTGCGATAAAAGTAAAATCGAGGAGAATACTGATAAACGGAAGCGGGACAGCGGTGATGTTCCATTTTCTGATTGCTACGACTTCGTCATCTCTTCCGCCTTTTCTGTGGACAACGAATTCTATGCTGAAATTTTCACGGGTATACTTGCAAATGCCTGACTGCATCATCACGGGAATATGGCCCATACCCGTCATGACCTTTTCAAGGTCGGTCTCTTTGCCCCTGTCCGATGCCGCGAACTTGACTGCAAAATCGATGTCCAGCGTTCGAAGCGTATAGGGTATGCCGAACGCCTCCTGATACAGGGGCATGACCCAGCTCCCTATCAGCATGGACTCTTCAAAGAAGCCTGCATGGTCGAGCGCCTGAAAAAGTTCCTGGACCTGGGATGGAAAGATATTCTTTTGCGAGATCGACAGAATCATCTTATTCATCCCTTGCCGGTTTTCAGGATCTTCGATAAATATTCGATTTTTTTCTTATACGCCTGGGCTTCCTTCTCGATCTTTTTTCTTTGCTCTAGTTTTTTCAGCAGTGCCGGGGCTTCATCGTTGGGTATATGCTTATTGACGACCCTTTTCCCGTCGCGGTATTTCAGTGAGTAATATGAATAGGCTTTGTTCTTGTAGCGCTTCTTTCGCTCACCCAGAACGCCTTTGGGAAGCCCTTCCAGGGAATTCTGCAGGCTGGCGAGCATTTCCCGGCACCGCTTGAATTCATCCTGGAGCATGCCACTGATGACCTTATCATTTTCCACCACTTTCATGTTTATATTATGCCTCTTGTGGTGGAAAATTGCAAGGCTTTTTTCTGTAGCTACTTCAAGGTATTCAACGATCTTCTGAGCAATGCTATCGGGTTCGGGGAGGTTGTCGGAATGACAATTTCCAAGCCTGACCCGCAACCGTCCCGTTACAGCTTGTACCCGATCTTCCTTAAAAAATCTTTTCGCTGCGCCTTGTCGGACAGCTGCTCGGCTCCCCTGGGCGATGAACCGTCGATCACGCCCAGGATGCCCTTTCC
>CAYILT010000267.1:0-4792 GCA_964364055.1 uncultured Nitrospiraceae bacterium
GTGGGGACGCAAGGACTTTATTGACACTTCCGTTCATGCTGTGTTATTATCGCCACAATGCAGATCGATCAAAAGTGGGACCACCTGCGGTCCCTGCTCAGCGAGATGCGAACCGTCCTTCTCGCTTATTCCGGCGGTGTTGACAGCTCCGTTCTGCTCAGGGCCGCAGCCGAGACCCTGGGGCAGAATCTTATCGCGGTCACCGCCGTTTCCGAAACCTATCCGGCAGAGGAACTCCATCTCGCGAAAAAATTCACCGCCTCGCTGGGCGTGCGGCATCGCATCCTTCAGACAGAGGAGCTCAGCAGGGAAGAGTTCTCCCGAAACGCTGAGGACCGCTGTTATCATTGTAAACAGGAGCTCTTCGGAAAACTCAGGCAGCTCGCGGAGGCGGAAGGGATCCCCTGGATACTGGACGGATCGAACACCGATGACCAGCGGGATTTCCGGCCCGGCAGAAGGGCTGCCGGCGAGTTTTCCGTCCGCAGCCCTCTTGCAGAAACGGGTCTGTCAAAACAGGAGATCCGCGACCTGGCCCGCCGCCTGAACTTGCCCATGTGGGACAAACCTTCCCTCGCCTGCATTTCTTCCAGAATTCCCTATGGAACCCGGATCACACCCGCCCTGGTCAAGAACATTCAGGCCGCGGAGGACGTCGTACGCGGCCTCGGCATCCGCCAGGTTCGGGTCCGGCATCACGGAGATACGGCACGGATCGAAGTCGACAGGGAAGACCTCATTCGTCTCGTATCGGAAGATGCGAAGCGGATGATCGTGGACTCCTTCAAGGCGCTGGGATATGCGTATGTCTGCCTCGATCTCGAAGGTTACCGGACGGGAAGCATGAATGAGGTCATCAGGAAGGAAAAGCAGGCTGCAGGCGGGGTCTTATAGAATGTCCTTTCTACTAGTCTCTCTGCTGTTATACATATCATGCGGGTAAGGAGCTTATGAATGAAGGTACTTGTCGTTGGTGGGGGAGGCAGGGAGCATGCCCTGGTCTGGAAGGTCTCTCAAAGCCCCCGGGTCAGGAAGATCTATGCGGCTCCGGGGAATGCCGGCATGGCGCAGCTTGCTGAATGCGCGCCGATCAAGGCGGAGGACATTGCCGGCCTCCTGGATTTCGCAAGATCGAAGTCCGTTGACCTGACCATTGTGGGGCCCGAGGGGGCCCTTTCGATGGGCATCGTGGACGAGTTCCAGAAAGCGGGGCTCAGGATCTTCGGGCCTGCCCGGAACGCGGCCGAGATCGAGGCGAACAAGGCCTTTACCAAGGACCTCATGAAGAACTATCATATACCCTCGGCGGACTACGGCACGTTCACGGAACGGGCGGCGGCCGAAGCCTATGTGCGGAGCAAAGGCGCGCCGATCGTGGTGAAGGCCGCGGGGCTTGCCGCGGGCAAGGGCGTCGTGGTCGCGGAGACCGTTGATGAGGCGATCAATGCCCTGGATATGATCATGACGAAAAAGATCTTCGGCGCGGCAGGCGATGTCGTGGTCGTCGAAGAATGCCTCAAGGGAGAGGAAGCCTCGTTCATGGCGTTCACCGACGGGAAGACCGTCGTTCCCATGGCGGCGTCGCAGGACCACAAGCGGGTGTTCGATGCCGACAAGGGGCCGAACACCGGCGGTATGGGCGCCTATTCGCCGGCGCCCGTCGTGACGAAGCAGATCGAAAAGCAGGTGATGGACAAGGTGATGAACCCGGCGGTCCGCGCCATGGAGAAGGAAGACAGGCTGTTCAAGGGGATCCTGTATGCCGGGTTGATGATCCACAATGGCGAGGCCAGAGTGCTGGAGTTCAACGCTCGCTTCGGCGATCCCGAAACCCAGCCCGTCATGGCAAGGCTCGACAGCGACCTCATCGACATCATCGAGGCCATTCTGGACGGAAAGCTCGCGACGGTCCCGATCAAATGGAAAACCGACTCCGCTGTCTGCGTGGTCATGGCCTCGGGCGGGTATCCGGGAAACTATGAGAAGGGCAGGGAGATCAGGGGACTTGACCGGGCATCGGCGCTCAAGAACGTCATGGTTTTCCATTCCGGGACCGCGCTGAAGAACGGGAAGATCGTCACCGACGGCGGCAGGGTGCTCGGCGTCACCGGCCTGGGCCCGACTGTGGCGGCGGCCATCGACGCCGCCTACGCCGGGGTGCGGGAGATCTCCTACGACGGGGCGCACTACCGCCGGGACATCGGGGCGAGGGCGCTGGAGACCGGGAATTGACCGTGAAAAAAGCCACCAGTGCCGATATTGCCGGCTTTTTGAACGCGACGCTCCGGGTAAGAAAAATAAAGGACTCTTCCTTGAACGGTTTGCAGGTCAGGTCACGAAGGGGCGGGCAGATACATACGGTCGGTTTTGCCGTCGATGCGTGTATCTCCACCTTTGAAAAGGCGTCCGGTCTGGACATTGATCTCCTGGTGGTCCACCACGGCATCAAGTGGAGACCGCAAAAGGACAGGGAGCTGGAATGCCGGAGAACGGAATATCTGAAAAAGCACAATATGGCGCTCTATGCGGCGCATCTGCCCCTTGACCTGCATGAAGAGTACGGCAACAATATGCAGTTATGCCGTCTGCTGGATGTGCAGGAACCGCGGAAGTTCGGCAGGTATCACGGGGTCAGGATCGGGTATGCGGGGATGTTCAGCAAGGCAACGGGTCTCGACGAAGTGGCGGAGAAACTGAAGAAGCGGCTGAGATCATCCTGCCATGTTCACCGGTTTGGAAAGGACCGCATTCGCTCCATCGGCATCGTCTCCGGCGGGGGCGGCAGCATGCTGAAAGAGGCATGCGAGTCAAGGCTTGACTGTTTTCTCGTCGGTGAGATCGATCTGGCCGTATACAACGCGGCCCGGGAATACGGCATGAACCTTATTGTCGCGGGCCACTATGCCACGGAAACGGTCGGGGTGCAGGCGTTGATGCCGCTCGTCAGGGACGCTTTTGGGGTGGATACGGTATTTGTTGCTGATGCAAAAGATCTGTGAGGATCGAAGATTCCCTGTCCCGCCAGGGCGGGACTGCAGGGATCTTCAATAGTGAACGAAGGGAGCTTATATGGCTAAACCAGTTGTCGGGATATTGATGGGGAGCGATTCGGACCTGCCGGTGATGCAGGAGGCAGGGGCCATGCTCCAGGAGTTCGGCATCGAATACGAGATGACGATCGCCTCTGCGCACCGCACGCCGAAGAAGGTCCTCGAGTACAGTTCGAGCGCCGAGAAGCGCGGGTTGAAGGTGATCATCGCCGGAGCGGGCTGGGCAGCGCACCTGGCGGGCGTGGTGGCGTCGCAGACCACGCTGCCGGTGATCGGCGTGCCGATCGACTCTTCGGCGCTCAAGGGGATCGACGCCCTGCTGTCCACGGTCCAGATGCCGGGAGGCGTCCCGGTGGCCACGATGTCCCTCGGGAAGGCGGGCGCAAAGAACGCGGGAATCTTCGCCGCCCAGATCCTTGCCGCCATGGACGTGAAGATCGCCAACCGTCTCAAGGTTTACAAGGTGGAGATGGAGCGCGAGGTGGAGGAAAAGGCCAAGCGGCTCGTGATGATCACGTCGATCGCGGCGACCGCCAGGGTGTCGGCGCCGGCCAGGGTCGCCGCACCCGTCAAGGAAGAGGAGCCTGCGGCCGAGGGCGCCCCGGCAAAGAAGAAATCAAGGCGCCGACGATGGAAAAAGAAACCGGGTGGGGCAGCGCCCGCACAGGGACCGGCGGCGTGAACCCCGAAAGAGACGACATGCCGCATGCCGGGGAGATTCCCGCAGTTCAGCGTATGGTGAGGTGGGCCGGTCCATGTCTCTTTACGGGGTGAAGACCGAGCTTGAGTGTCTGCCCTGCTTTTTCGGGCAGGTTGCACGAACGCTGAAGCATGCGGGGGTGAACGGCGACCGTGGCCGCGACATTCTCCGCAGGGCGGAGAGGGTCATCGAGAAGGCCTCTCTCGACGAGGTCCCGGCGAGGACGAGCACGATCATTCACCGGATCCTCCGTGAAGAGACCGGCCTTGATCCGTATAAAAAAATCAAGGATACCTATAATCGCATCGCGCTCGAGATGCTGCCGGCCCTCAGGCGCAGAGCGGAAAGCCCTGGTGACCGCCTGGAATGCGGCGTACGCGCCGCGATCGCCGGGAACGTGATCGACTTCGGAATTTACGAGAGCATAGACCTGGATCTTGCCCTGGAAGAGTCGTTTCGTTTGCCCCTGACCGGTGGTGTTTTCCCGGTATTTGCCCGGGCGGTCAAGGCCGGCCGCAGCATCCTCTATCTCTGCGATAATGCCGGAGAGATCGTGTTCGACCGGCTCCTGATCGAGGTCCTGCGGGACATGGGCAAGAAGGTGACCGCGGCGGTCAAGGGTTCTCCGGTGATCAACGATGCCACGCTTGACGATGCCCGTGCAGCGGGGCTGCACGAATGTGCCACGGTCATCGACAACGGGAATGACGGCGTCGGCACGCTGCTCGAGGCGTGCTCCCCCCGCTTCCTGGAGCACTACCGGTCGGCCGATCTGATCATCAGCAAAGGCCAGGCGAACTACGAGACGCTCGTGCAGGAACAGGATGAACGCACCTTTTTCCTGTTCAAGGTGAAGTGCCCGGTCGTTGCGGCATTCATGGAGCGTTCGAACGGGGACATCGTGCTGTCGCGTGGGAGCGCGGCGAAAGCGTGAACCCCGTTGTTGCGGAAACTCATTGGCTTAGAAGCGGATCAATGGCAGAACTCTATAAAAATATGCAACAACGGGGTGAACCGGTGGTGAATACCGCGGAGATCATCA
>CAYILT010000268.1:0-4789 GCA_964364055.1 uncultured Nitrospiraceae bacterium
GCGAAGCTCGACGCGCTGCTGAAAGCCAAGTGGGAGGGGATGAAGGCGAAGCTGGTGAGTGGAAATATTGAAGAGGCTGTAGCGTATTTTGCTGAAAGCTCAAGGAGCTCATACCGACAGCAGTTCACATTGTTATCTTCTCAATTACCGCAACTTGTGGCCGATATGGGATTGTTCCGGATGGTAAAAGTGAGAGAACACCTTGCTGAGTATGATATGAGAACAGTCAGAAGTGGCGCGGTATACTCTTTCCAGGTATTGTTCATGATCGACGTGGATGGCATTTGGAGGATAAGGAGCTTTTAACACGCGGGGATATAGGGGACGGGATATAGGGGACGTTGATACCGAGCGTGCAAATAGCTTGACAGGACACGCAGGGATCAGGATCAGCAGGGTTCAGGGTCAGGTCTTGCGGTGTGACAATCGCCGTTCGCCTTTCACGATCCTGCTGACCGACAAGTGGTCTCTCGGGGCTCGACTTGAATTATCGACTTGTTGCCAACATTCCCGACACACCAGGGCACCTCGTTTACATCGAAGCGTCAACATGTTCAGGGCAGGCCATTCCGGCCTGTCTTTTTTTTCGTGTTGACGCCCGCCGTCGATATGCTATAGAATGACCGTGATGGAAAAATTAGGAATACAATCTGCTGTTGAAGCTGGAAATATTGAGTGGCAGAGACATTCCTTGGAACGGATGTTCGAGAGGGGGATATCGCGGGAACAGGTCAAGCTATCCATTGCGAACGGCGGCATCATCGAGGAATATCCCGATGATACGCCTTATTCGAGCGCATTGTTCTTAGGTTGGTTCGAAGGAAAGCCGCTGCACGTGGTTGCCGCTTATGATGCGAAGTCCGGACGGCTCCACATCATTACAGCATATATCCCTGATATAGGTCATTTTGAGCCTGATTATAAGACCCGGAGGTAATATGAAAATCGACGAGTTATCCGATAAATGTCCGCTTTGCGGAGGTACGAAAAAGGCTGGTCAGACCACGTTCACCGTCGATCTGGGCTTTGGCGTCGTGGTCGTTCGGAATGTGCCGGCAACAGTCTGCTCCCAGTGCGGAGCTGATTGGATCCAGGACCCGATCGCGGCAAAATTAGAGGATATTGTGAACGATGCCCGCCGAAAGCATCTTACCGTGGAGGTTACGACGCTGACTGCGTAACGGAACCAGGGTCTTTAGGGCCAGGTCTTGCGATTTGACAAGACGCATCAGGGCGAAGGAAGTCTATAGAAGCCTATAGGGTCTTGCCTTTTGACATTTCACTGTCTGATATCACTGAGGATGAGCATTAAAGTATCATTTGCGACATTTCAGCACTTCTGCCGCTTCTCGATCTCTCCAAGCACTCCTGCACAGTTGCAATCCTTCCATTGAATGCGTCCGTCGTGAGCCCTCGTTGCCATGTTGACATAAGGCACACATCGTGCTACTATTCGGTGCATGAAATACTTCTCGTGGAACAACGACAAGAATGAATTGCTGAAGAAGGAACGAGAAGCGTCTTTTGAGGATGTTGTACTGGCTGTTGAGCAGGGGAGACTGCTGGATATCCTGGAGCATCCAAATCAGGATGCCTATCCGGGACAGCGTGTGTTCGTCGTTCAGATCGAGGAGTATGCATATTTGGTCCCTTCTGTGGAAGGCGACCATGATATTTTTCTGAAGACCATCATCCCGAGCCGAAAGGCCACGAAAACATATTTGAAATGAGGTGAAGAATATGCCGAAACTGGCGAAAGAAGAAAAAGAGCTGCTCGAATCGTACGAAAAGGGTGAGTGGAAATCCGTGAAGAAGAAGGACGCCGAATCAAAGCGTTATGGAGAATACGCCCGTTCCACGTTCCTGAAGGACCGGAGGGTAAACATCAGGATATCGACCAAGGATCTTGAGGGCGTCAGGAAAAAAGCGGTTGAGGAGGGGATCCCCTACCAGACGCTGATTTCGAGTGTCATCCATAAGTTCGTCTCGAACCGCCTCGTCGAAAAGAAATCCTGAGCATCCGCATAAACCGGAGGCGCGGGGGTCTATACAGGCTGTTGAATAATGCCTGTTTTGACAAAAACTCACCCTAAAGGGTGCGGCTACCTTGTGATAAAACAATACGTTATTTTTGGTAGCCGCAGGCTTTAGCCTGCGAAATAGAGTTTTTCAACAGCATGTATATTGTTTCACTTTCGACTCTCATCGCGGATAACGGATAATCAGACAGTGCTGGATCCCTCCCCCTTACCCGCTCTATCAAAGCTTTTCTTTTGGCCGCAAGGATTCGCAAAATGCTCAAAAGTATCTTGTCGTTCTTGCGCGTTGTGCGCCTTTTTGCGGCTACGTTCAGTTGATTCCCGGCTCTATCACTGCTCTTCGGTTTTCCTCAGCGACCGGCTCGACTGAGTGGTTCGACCCTGAGTGGCTCACTGCTTCGACCGCGCTCAGCATCGTGAGTTTGTCGAACGACACCGAAGGGCTCGCCGAAGTCTCTGCCGTTTCACGCTTTGCCCCTCTTTTTCCAGGGAACTTTTGAAACTACCCGGCAACCTATGCACGGTTAAGGACCGGGATATTTCCCAATGGATACTTGACTTATCCTTATGGATAGTATAGTATCCATGCATGACCTTCCACAAGGTTCTTGAAGCCATCTTCGGCAGTCCCGCAAAGATCCGCATCCTGCGGGTTCTCTCTACCTCTCCTCAGCCGCTGAGCGGAAGGCAGGTCGGAGAACTTTCAGGGCTGAGTCATCGCGGCGCCATCCAGGCATTGGAATCCCTGGTCGAACTCGGCGCAGTACGTCAGCGCAGGGTCGGAAACGCGTATCAGTATTCCCTCTCCCGGGCCAATATAGCGGCCGAAATGATCATTGCACCCTGCATCAAAGCCGAGGCCGCGATACTCGATGATCTGAAAACGAAGATCGTCGCGCAATTCGGAAGGAAAGCGGTCAGTCTCACGCTGTACGGCAGTGTTGTCCGGGGGACGGAAAAAAGGGGCAGCGATATCGATGTTCTGGCAATTGCGGGGGATGAACGGATGAGATTGGACCTGGAGGAAAAGTCAGCATCTCTTGCGCCGTTCTTTCGCGAGCGCTACAACTCCCTTCTCTCGCTGCACTGCTTTACGCTCGATGAGCTCCGAAGCAAAAAGACCCTGCCGTTGCTCAGGTCCGTCAAAGAGGAAGGCGTGACGCTTTCCGGCAAACCGTTGCGAGAGCTGCTTCCATGACCAAAAAAAGAAAAACCCGGGCCGTCGACAAGAGCGGGTATCGCGACTTTTTCGCCAAGGCAAAGGATTTTGCTTCCCTGCTGGACCTTGCGCTTGCGGAAGGCAAGTGGAACTCCGCCGGGCTTCAGGCTGTCCATGCCGTGATCTCGGCCAGCGACGCGGTGATCGTCTACTATGGCGGCGTGAGGAGCGTCGAACTCGACCACCGGGAGGTTGTCGGCTTGCTTCACGATATCATCGGCGAGGCGGCTGCAACTGCGGGCAGGCATGTCTCAAGGGTCATCGCAAAAAAGAACCTCGTTGAATATGAAGGAAGATCAATAACCCAGGCCGAGGCACGGGAAATGACGGAGCATGCAAAGCGATTCCTTGATTGGGTGACGGGGATGTTGCCGCGAGAATAGGCGAACGGAAACAGCATAGGATCACTTTAAGAATAAGGCTGTCACGTGAGAATGCAGCTCTCCTGTTAAAGCCGCACCTCAAGGATCTTTCAAGGACCATCCATCAGTCACCTGTCCGTGCTCGCTCCGCTCGCGCCAAAATGTGCCGCAAATCCCAGGACAGCGAGTCCCTTCCTGTTTCAGCATGTATGCCGGTCCGCTACCCGATCGCAGATCTGGGTATCCTGGGGGGTGGGATAACCTCACGCGGGCAGGCTCAGGAAATGAGCATTTGACCCCGCGGCCGCAGTCCCGCCTGAGCGGGTCTGATGCGGGATGTCGCTTTATTGATAATGCCTCTTCGACCTGTCGGAGAGGGGCTCCACCGGCTTTGTTTTACTGCCAAATGCACCATCCAGCGACATTGAGCTCTTCATCGTGGAAATGAGGGCTCTTGAGGAAGGGTGCGCTTAATTAATGCCGATAACTAATTGTAATATAACACCTTTTTCCGATCTCTTTTCCCCTACATTAGGAAAACTAATATTTGAATTATAATTTTTAACTTGCAATACAGGCCGGTTTCAACGATATTACTGCCTGCGCCAAGGTACGCTCACGCGAGGTGCGGACGGCAATGCCGCCCCTCGTTCGCTATATTCGCACACGATAATCCTCTGACGGAGGTTCCACTCCCATGGCAACACGAGTCGTCCTTCTCGGCGCACCCGGCGCCGGCAAAGGCACCCAGGCGAAAATGCTGATCGACCGGTTCAAGATCCCGCAGATCTCCACGGGCGACATCCTCCGGAAGGCCGTTGCCGACGGCACGCCGCTCGGCAAAGAGGCGAAGGGAATCATGGATTCGGGCGGCCTCGTGTCCGACAAGATCGTGCTCGGCCTCGTGGAAGAGCGGCTCAAACAGCCTGACTGCAAGAACGGCTTCATCCTCGACGGGTTCCCGCGCAACACCGCCCAGGCCGAGGCCCTCGACAAGATCCTCACCGGCTCGAGCATGCCCCTCACCGTGGCGCTCAACATCGATGTGGACCTGAACGACCTCCTGAAGCGTCTCACCGGCCGGCGGACCTGCAAGGCCTGCCAGCAGATGTACAATATCTATTTCTCAGCCCCCAAAAAAGAAGGAATCTGCGATAAGTGCGGCGGCG
>CAYILT010000269.1:0-4779 GCA_964364055.1 uncultured Nitrospiraceae bacterium
GATTCCTGCTGTACCTGCAAATCCGCTTCAATAGTATCCGGCCCAAGGTCCTGGCCCTCCGGCCAGCCGATACCGCTAAAAAAAATGCGGACCTGCTTGAAATAGGCATCGTCCTCAAGTCGTTTGAAGAAATCGCTTCGTATGTAGGGCGCAACATCGAATACGCCGGACGCGCCGTCGGAGAATACGACAGCGACTTTCTTACCCTCAAGGGGTTTAACGCTGATCACTTTTTTCATAATCACTTCCAGGAAAGATTCCCGACGCGCTCTGCTTGCGGGAATGACGAACTGTGTCGATTTTTTCTCTGTGTCGTCATTCCGGCTCGCGCGAAATCCCTCCTGCGAGATTTTCATATAAATCCTTCATTGAAGGATTACTCTGCCTGATCATCTCTATTTTGCTCTGCCTGCTCATATTCTTAATCTGTTTTTCTCGAATAATAGCATTGCGGCTGTCTCTGCAAAACTCATAATAGACGAGCCTGTGAAGAAAGTATCTCGCCGTAAAGCACTCGGGATTAAGGTTGTTCTTATGCTGGTAGACTCTTCATATGAGATCATTTGTCATCCCCACATACAGGGTCGGCCTCGCATTCGCCATAATGTAAACGGCAAAGAGTTTTTCCATTGTTTACCATGGCAACAGAATGATTCCGGACAAGCCGGAATGACGACGTTAAAGACCCAAATCCGTAGGATAATGGACCGTCACCTCCGTCACTCCATGGAAAGCCTTATCACTCGACACAAGAACATCCGCTTTCAGCCGTATCGCCACCGCCAGCACCACCGCGTCATTCGTGAGAAAGCCGTATTTCTCCTGCATCTTGAACGCGGTCTTCGTCAGATCCTCCAGCGTGCAGGCCGCGAACCCAAGTCCGAGGTCCACAAGCGCGTTCACCTTGGCGCGATAGAGACTCAAGCCTTTGATGATCTCGGGCTTTGAGGCAAGGCGCAATGCCGGTTTGCCTTCCGCGATGAGCCCTTTCATCATGGCCTCTGCGAGCATCAGCTTATGCGTCAACTCCTGCCAGACCGTCTGCGGCAGAACGCCGGAAAGCTCGCCCTGGGAACACCGCCGGATAAATCTTTGCGCCTGGTCTGAAACGCTCTGTTCCGCATAGAGCAGAATATTTGTGTCGATCACGCAGAGGCTGCCGCTCGGGATATCGTCGAGGTTTATAGATCCCACGCATCCTCCTCCAGGACCGCCTTGAACTGCGCCGGGGTCAACTTCATCGGCCGATCACAAAAAAGCTGGTAGGCCGCATCACGCTTTGCCGGCTCGACGGCCCGGGTTGACAAGTAGTTTTCAATGGCGTCCTGGATCAGAGCACTCAGAGGACGGCCTTCATCAACCGCCCGGCGCTTGGCCTTACGCAGCACGTCTTCTTCAAGGAGTGTTCCGACTTTTCGTTTCACCGTGTGCCTCCATTCATTAAATACGAAACCTTGGGATAGTCCCCTCTTTGAATCTTCGGCTGAGTCCCCTGAAGATCTTATGATGAAGGTCTTCGGAAAGATACATCAGATCGAAGAACCGTTGGGCGCTGCGCTCAAGACTATCCGCCGGTCCCGAACGAAGACGTTCAAGGTCAATAACACCATCGAGAGATTCCGTTGATTGGTAGCGTCGCTCTATCATGTCGGAAGAATAGTGCAGAATTCTTGACGTGTCAAGAAAAAAAACCGCGGTATATTAGACAATCCTATAACATACTGATATTGTAATATAATTTAGTAGATGGATAGACAAGCAGGAAAGTGCGTCTGGTAAATTCGCCTGATTTTACCGAGCAGCGGAAATTAACTCCATGTCGATGCCGAGGAGATGGATCTTCTGCTGAAGGTTCTGGCGGTGGATGTGGAGCAGGCGCGCGGCCTCGGAGATATTGCCGCCCGATTCGATGAGCGCAGCCATGATGATGCTCCGCTCGAACTGGTGCTTGGCGTCCTTGAGCGGCATGAGCGGTATCGTCCGGGCCTCTTCGCTGAGCTTCTTCTCTTCGAGAATATACTTCGGCAGTTCGTCGCGCTGGATGGCCGGCCCCGCCGTAAAGGCGATCGCGTACTCGATCGAGTTCTCGAGCTCGCGCACGTTCCCGGGAAAGTGGTAGTTCACAAGCGCCTGCAAAGCGTCCTTTGCGATGCCGGTGATGTTCTTTTCCGCTGCCTTGCCCTTGTGTTTCCCCACAAAATGATTGGCCAGGAGCGGTATGTCCTCGGTGCGCCTCCGGAGCGGCGGCAGCTCGATGGGGATCACGTTCAGCCGGTAGAAAAGATCTTCCCGGAACATCTTTTCGGCAATGGATTTTTTAAGATCGCGGTTCGTGGCCGCGATGACGCGGACATTCACCCGCCGGGGCAGGGTGTCGCCGATGCGCGTGAACTCGCCCTCCTGCAGAATGCGGAGAAGCTTCACCTGGAGCTGGGGCGCCAGTTCGCCGATCTCGTCCAGAAAGAGCGTCCCCTTGTCCGCCTCCTCGACCAGTCCTTTCTTATCGGCCACTGCGCCGGTGAATGATCCCTTTTCGAAACCGAAGAGCTCTGACTCGAGCAGCGTATCGGGAATTGCCGTGCAATTGATGGTCGTGAACGATTTTTCGCTGCGCGGGCTCCACCGGTGGATGGCCCGGGCGATAAGCTCCTTGCCCGTGCCGCTCTCGCCGGTGATCAGCATGTTGCTCTCGCTGGCAGCCGCCTTCTTGATAAGCCCGAACACTTCCTGCATCGGCGCGCTGTTCCCGATGATCTCGTCGAAACCGTACTTGTTGCTCAGGATCCGCTTTTTGTGCCTGCCGATGACCTCGGAAACGACATCGGCAGTGAGCGGTTTTTCCAGATAATCGCCGGCGCCCAGTTTCAACGCCTCTACGGCCTTGTGCAGGTCCGGGTGGGAAAAGGCGATGACGGGCATGCTGTGCCGCGCGTCCAGGAGCCGCTCCTGCCAGTTCTCCGTATCGAGGTCGAGAAAGGCGATGTCATGGTTTTCCCATGATGGCTCGCCGCCCTCAAGCGGAGCGCCCGTTCTTTTTGCGTCCTGGGTATCGGGAGTAAAACCCGTGGACTTGAACAGGGCGGCGATGTTCTTTGCTTCATCGGAAATAATAAGAATGTTCAGCATAGACGAAGGCGTTCAGCCTGTCAGCTGCCTACTGTTCTGTTTTCCTTTTCACCACCAGAACGGCACAGGAAGACATGATGATCACCCGCTCGGCGACGCTGCCCATCAGCAGCTTTTCGAGCCCTGTCCGCCCGTGGCTCCCCACCACGATCAGGTCGGCGGACTTATCCTTGGCGATCTCCATGATGGCGTCTGCGGGCTTGCCGCTCATGACGAAGGCCTGGGCATCCACACCCGCCTTTTGCGCGGCGTCCTTTACCGCCTTGGCGTTCTTCTCCGCCGCCTGCATCTCCTGATCGGCGAGCTTCTCGCGCTGCAGCGCGGCAAAGTCGAGGTCCGTTGGCATGGCGATATCCGCCGGGACAACCGCGATGACCGTCAGTTTCGCATTGTTGCGCTTCGCGATGCCGATGGCCTCGGACGCCGCAGCGGTCGAATATTTCGAGCCGTCCGTGGCCACGACAATGCTCTTGAAATCCACCTGCGCGGCCCGCGGAACAACCATGACGCTGCACGGCGCGTGGCCGATGGTCCGGGCCGTGGTGCTCCCCATGACGAGGCGCTTAAGCCCCTTCCGGCCGCGCCTGCCCATGATGAGCATGGTGCTCCTGTTCTTTGCCGCCTCTTCGGTTATATAGTTGTATGAATCCTCACCTTCGCGGACGATGATGTCGAGATCGACGCCTTCCGTCTTGGCGCGTGCCTTCACCGTATTCAGGTGCGCACGGGCTTCTTTCTCCATTTTCTCCAGGATGGCGGGGGCCATTGATACAAATTCCGGATTCGTTTCGAGTACGGTGATAGCCGTAAGCGCGCTGCCGCACCGTTTGGCAAGCCTGATCGCTTCCCGGATGGCTCCCTCGCTGAACTCTGAGCTTTCTGTCGCAAGCAGCAGCCTTTCTGTATTCACTATTGGGCAGATCTCTGACATAGTAAGTCCTCCTCGCATTGCGATTTTATGGTGAAAAGGGCCGTTTTCCGGAAAACCGCTCCCGCAACAAATTGTAGCGCTTGACCGGAATGATGCATCGACTCAAATCATAGTGGCAATTTTGGAATCTGTCAACTCTAAATAAATCTTGAAAAACAGATCGGGTAAAGAGGTGCGGAAGGCACAATGGTCGCGAATGAGAATTGATTGTATAACCGGGAGTGCTGCGTTTGAGAAGGAATTATGGTGGTCCAACGTCCATCAAACAGAGAGGGCAGCGAACGGCGACTACGTTGTTGCGAAGAACCACGAGGAAGAGGCAACGTTCAAGCAGTATAAACGGTTCGACAATACCAAGGTCCTCCACCCGCTCAATCCCAAGTACCCGGATATCGTTTTGAACAAGGACCCGGAGTATCGGATTGTCGGGGTGGTGATGGCGAGGAAAAAGCGGTATAAGTAATCTTGCGGGTAGATCTATCAAGGGAAAAGAAACGATCCCAAGCCCTCATTGTTAATTCAATTGATTCTGCAATAGATCTGCCCGGGGGGTTTTAAATGATCAGTTTGCCAATGTCTCGTATCTGGAGACCCCTGTCTTTCTTCAGACAGTGCTTGCCGACGCAAGAGAAGTGAAAGGGAGCAAACACAACCTTCTTGTCGGATCGTATAGTGGACCCCTATTTTCGGACAATAGTTTAAGATGGTAACCTGCCATTAAA
>CAYILT010000270.1:0-4738 GCA_964364055.1 uncultured Nitrospiraceae bacterium
TCAGTATTGATCTGCCAGTATTTTTTTTCAGCCGACATTCGAGCCTCGTGTAAATCAGGGTTGACTGTATATTACGTTAAAATCATTCTGGATGCACTGCCTCGCATCACAGTCGTGACTTTTTAAAAGTTCCGGGTTCGCGCCTTTGCCTGGGGCTTTCAGTTCAATGTAGCGGGAAGTGATTTTACCGTAGGCGGCGAAGAGCTGATCAACGGGAGATTTGAGCTGGCTTTCCGGCTCACCTGCGGACTTCTCCGAATACTTGTCCGTCAACTGCTCGGCAAAGAGTTGGAAGGGGTCGAAAAATTTTTGTGCGGCAATTATGTCTTCGATATTGATAGTAGTTTAATTAAATTGCTATCGATGTCAAGGAACATATCGGTTCTTTGACGATCTGTCTTGGCCGCTGATCCCGGTGAATGCTGATGAATGTGCCGGGTTGGGAGTGAAAACCTTACTTCTTTGTCCCCTTGATGTTCTCCAATTCCTTCTTCAGCGCATCGATCTGGACCTGGAGTTCGATAAGCTTGTCCGCGATCGGGTCCGGGATGTGGATATGGTCCATCAGCGCATCGTCTGCCACGCGCTCATCCTTGATCCGCACGATCCTGCCCGGGATGCCGACGACGGTGGAATGGTCCGGGACGTCCTGGAGCACCACCGAGTTCGCGCCGATCTTGACATAGTCGCCGACCGTGATGGGGCCGAGGACCTTGGCGCCCGCGCCCACGACGACATGGCTCCCGAGGGTAGGATGCCGCTTTCCCCGCTGTTTTCCGGTCCCGCCGAGCGTCACACCCTGGAAAAGAGTGACATTATCGCCGATCTCGCTTGTTTCACCGATGACAACACCCATCCCATGATCGATAAACAGTCCTGATCCGATGGTAGCGCCGGGATGGATCTCGATCCCCGTGAGGAAACGGGCAAATTGCGACAAGGCCCGGGGAATGAACGGGATACGCCGCTTCAGGAGCCAGTGTCCCAGCCTGTAAAAGAGCAGCGCGTGAAAACCGGCATAGGTCAGCGCGACCTCGATCTTGCTCGTGGCAGCCGGGTCCATGGACAGCGCCGCATTAAAGTCGTTCTTTATTTTTCGAAGTGTCTCGCTCATATTTCGCCTGAAAAGCTCGTCAAACGGTCACGGTTACGAGACCCGTTTCGGCAACGTGGTTCGTCGTTCGTATTTTCAGGACGTTACCGTTACCGAACGACAAAACGGGCGTCGTCACCGTTTGACGTAACCGTACTTTTACTCCTGTCTCCTCTCCTGTCCTACCGTGCTTCCCGCAACCAGCCAGGCGGGATGCCTGCGCGACGCGCCTCATCGGGAATGGTCACATCGACCTCGTTCCTGGCCTTGTCTGCATCGATCCTGGCCCTCGCCAGCTCCCCGTCGAGCTCGTTCATCTCGTCGAGCATTTCCTGGGTCGGCAGTGCTGCTCCGGAGGCCCCCCCCTTGGACGCCAGCTCGTTCCTGCGCTGCTCGATCTGGCTGTACCGATCCTCGGCGACCGTGAGCCGGCGCCTGGCGTCCTGCATCCGCTGCTGCCATTCGGCCTTTTTGATCTCATCCTGATCCAGGGAGGTGCCGGCATCGAGGTCCTGCGGCTGTTTCCCCTCTCGCGTTTCATCGCGACGCTGTTCCTCCTTGCCGGCGCCGGGCTGTAGCAGCTGCGTCGCCTTGGAGCGAAACTTCGGGGGAACCTTCTCCAGGCTGTCGGTCACGTTCACGACACCCCGTTCGTCCTTCCACTGGTATAGATATCGCAGGTCATCAGCAGCCTGAACGGCCGGACCGGACACCAGGAACCAGAGCACAGTCAGAAGCAACCCTTTTCTGAAACACATGGAGCGCATGGCCACCTCATGATCAGCGGCGACCTTCGTACACGGTTTAAGGAGTGCTCGCGACCGTGCAGACCGCATAGGCCGCCATCCCTTCGCCTCTGCCCGCGAAACCCAGCCCTTCCGTCGTCGTCGCCTTGACGTTCACTGCACCTGTCTCGACCTTCACCGCAGCAGCTATGTTGTTCTTCATGGCCGTTATGTGAGGAGACATCTTCGGCCGTTCTGCCACGATGGTCGCATCGATGTTGTTTACACGGAACCCAGCCACTTCCAGAAGCCGGTTCACTTCCCCCAGCAACCGGAGGCTCGATATCCCCTTGAACCGGGGGTCCGTGTCCGGAAAATGTCTCCCAATGTCGCCGAGCCCCGCCGCGCCAAGAAGCGCATCGCAGACCGCGTGGAGCAGCACGTCCGCGTCGGAATGTCCAAGGAGCCCCCTTTCATAGGGGATATCCACCCCGCCTATAATGAGCTTTCTGCCGTCAACGAGGCGGTGCACATCGTAACCGTGGCCAATTCTTATCATCTATCGCCTCTTCAGTATCTCTTCGGCCAGGATGAGGTCTTCGGGCGTTGTGATCTTGATGTTCTCGTAGCTCCCCATGATCACCCGGATCTTGCTCCCCGCGCGTTCCACGAGGGTCGCATCGTCCGTTCCGTATTCCTTTTTCTTGTAGGACTCGTCGTATGCCTTCCGGAGGACCTTCGCCGGGAAGGCCTGGGGTGTCTGGATCGCCCAGAGCCTGCTCCGTTCCAGGGTCTGACGCACGATGCCCTTGTCGTCGACCTCTTTGACCGTGTCCTTGAGCGGCACACCTACGGCTACGCATTCGCCCTTCCGGGCAGCCTCAACGCACTCCCGGATCAGATCAGGGGTCACGAACGGACGCACGCCGTCGTGAACCAGGATCACCGCGGTGTCCTTGTCGGTCTTCTTCAGACCGTTGTAGACAGAATCCTGCCGCTCCTTCCCTCCCACCACGAGGGTCCTTACCTTGGTGATGTGAAAGGCCTCGACCACGTCCTTGAGGCAGGTTTCCATGTCTTCTTCGGAGAGGATGGGGATGATCTCGTCGATCTCGGAGGAACGCTGGAAGACCAGGAGCGTGTGGGCAAGCATGGGCTTATCGCCGAGGGGGAGGAACTGCTTCGCCACCGCCTTCCCCATTCGCTTGCCCATCCCCGCCGCGGGGACTAATGCCGTTACCTTTGACATGGATGCCTCATGCCGCGTGGATGGTCCGCGGCCATGACCTCATGGTCTACTTGAATCCCTTTACCATCACCTTGAACCGTTTCGCAGACGGTTCGTTCGTATTGATGGTGACACGGAGCTGGTATTTTTCTTTCGCGTTCTTGCTCTGCACTTCGAAGGGAAGCACGATCACGCCGTTCTCCAGGGAGGGTTTGCCGAGGTCGACCTTGACCCCCTCGTCCACCTTCTTTTCAAGGGCCGCCATCGCGGGTTTTGCATCGATCAGCGGTGCGCCAGGCAGGGAGGGTTCCGGCTCGGGTACCGGCGCCCGGAGGACCGCGGGCGACACCCGGGGTTCCGCCTCGGTCTTCGCGACGATGTCGCCGACGGAAAAGTTGTGGCGTTCCGGGTTCTTCTGCATGTCCTGGAGCACCAGCTTGGAGATCGCCGCAAAGGTCTTGAGCACGCCGTCCCCTCGGGGGGCCACGGCCTCATAGAAAGGACCGTTGAGGGGATTCAGCTTGGCGTTCATCTCGTCCAGGGTCATCACGTCGGGAAGGTCGCGTTTGTTGTATTGTAATACGACGGGGAAATCGGACAGGTCAATGCCCATCTCGGAGAAGTTGTCGTGCAGGTTCCGGAGGCTCTCGAGATTCGCATCGAGCATCGTCCGCTGCGAGTCCGCCACGAAGATCACGCCATCGGCGCCCTTCAGCACCAGTTTCCGCGTGGCATTGTAGAACACCTGGCCGGGCACGGTGTACAGGTGGAACCGCACCTTGTAATTCTTGATGGTCCCGAGCTCCACGGGCAGAAAATCGAAGAACAGCGTCCGGTCGGTCTCTGTGGCGAGTGAAATGAGCTTGCCGCGCTGGCTCGGCGAGATGCGGTGATAGATAAAGTGGATGTTGCTGGTCTTGCCGGAGAGGCCTGGCCCATAGTACACGATCTTCGCGTTGATCTCGCGTGTTGTATGATTTACCAGTGCCATGCGGCCATAATTACATAAAAAGAAAGGGATGTCAATACTGCGGCGTTCTTTATCATGGACGACATGTTATTCTTTCACGGGCCTTGCCGAAAGCAAGGCGAGCGCCTTTACGTGGGTCGCATGATTCTTGCTCGCCAGCAGCGGCACTGTCCGGTCCAGGCCGACCGTGATGTGGTCGAGCGACGTCCCCTCGAGGTCGGTGATCACGCCGTCCGCCTCCTCGAGGATCAGCATGCCCGCCGCGTAGTCGAAGGGCCGCGAAGCAGTTGCCGTGGCGAACACGCTGATCGCGCCCGAGGCAAGGTAGCAAAGATCGAGGGCCGTCGAGCCGAAGCACCGGGTGCGTTTCGCCTGGGCGATAAGCGGGAAGATGCGGGGGATGTCCTTCGCCGGGTTCGACGCCTCGTAGGCGACGATCGTGATGGCATCGGTCGCGGGCGTCCGGATGCGCGACCCGTTCTTGTACGCCCCCTGGCCCCGGACCGCCCAGAACTCGTCTTCCACGGCGAGATTGATGACGTAGCCGACGGCAAGGTCGGACAGCTTGTCGCCGTTCAACAGCGCGATGGCCGTCGCGAAGAAGGGCACTCCGTTCTTCGCATTGTTGCTCCCGTCGATGGGGTCCACGAGCACGATCTTCTTTCCGTCGCCGAACCTCCTGGAACCCGCTTCCTCGGAGATAAGCGTGAACGATTCTCCCT
>CAYILT010000271.1:0-4692 GCA_964364055.1 uncultured Nitrospiraceae bacterium
ACGAAACGGGCGTCGTCACCGTTACCGTAACCTTTTGGTTCCGGCTTGTCCGGGTCAGGATCCTGCGCTAATATGCCGACTGCCTCAGCATTCGCTCGAAACCCGGGAACGAGGTCTCGATCCATTCAGCGTCCCGAACGACGGTCTGACCGGTTGCCGTGAGCCCGGCCACCGCCAGCGACATGGCGATGCGGTGGTCGCCGTGGCTTTCGCACGTCGCGCCGTTGAGCCGTTCCCTGCCGGTGATCTCCAGGCCATCAGGAAGTTCCCTGACAACGGCGCCCATCTTCCGAAGCTCGGCTGCAATGGTCGCGATGCGGTCCGATTCCTTTACCCGGAGCTCGGCCGCGTCTTTGATGATCGTCTTCCCCGACGCCGTTGCCGCGGCAACGGCAATGACCGGTATCTCGTCAATGGACCGCGGGATGCTGTCGCCCTGGACCGTGGCCGCGTGGAGCCTTCGGTACCGGATCCGGATGTCGGCTACCGGCTCGCCGGCCTGTTCCCTCGGGCACAGCAGGGATATGTCCGCACCCATCGAGGTCAGGACATCGATGATGCCGGTGCGCGTTGGGTTCACGCCCACATTCCTGATCAGGATGTCGGACCCGGGAACGATGCACGCGGCGACCATGAAGAACGCCGCTGACGAGATATCCGCCGGGATATCGAGCGTTCCCCGCGCCCTGAGGGACTGTTTTCCCGTGACGCTCACCTGGAGCCCCTCTTCCTTCACCGCGGCCCCGAAGAACCGGAGCATCCTCTCCGTATGGTCCCGTGACTTGTGCGGCTCGGTGATCGTCGTCACGCCGTCGGCGTACAGCCCGCACAGGATGATCGCTGATTTCACCTGGGCGCTGGCAAGGGGGCCCTGGAACGACAGCGGCTTCGCGTTCCTCCCTGCCCCCCGGATCGCAAGGGGCGCAAGCTTCCCGCCGGAACGGCCATCGATGTATGCTCCCATGGCGCGGAGCGGCTCCACGATCCTGCCCATAGGCCGCTTCACCAGGTACTGATCACCGGTCAACACGGAGAAGAAATCCTGCCCCGCCAGCAGGCCCGCAAGGAGCCGCATCCCGGTCCCGGAATTCCCGAGCTCGAGCACGCCGGACGGTTCCGAGAGACCGTCAAGCCCCCTGCCATGAACGATAAGTACGCCCGGCCCCTTCTCTTCCACGGTGATGCCGAGCATCCGCACGGCCTTCGCGGTATTCAGCGTGTCCTCTCCGGGAAGGAAGCCGGTGATCTCCGTTTTTCCTTCGGCGATCGCGGCGAACATCACCGCGCGGTGCGAGAGGGATTTATCGCCGGGCGGTGTCAGCTCACCGGTGAGCCCTTGAGAAGGATCTATCACAAGGTCTGCCATGCGATTACCGCATCCCCCGCCGCACGTCGCTTGCCGACCGGAACAATTCCTCAAGCCTTCGCCCATCATTGTGTTTGATCGCCCTTTTGATCCTGTTGAGCGCGAACTGGTACTGCTCGATCATCTCGACGATGTTCTTGCCGTTCAAAAGGCAGATATCACGCCACATCTCCGGAGAACTCGCGGCGATGCGGGTGAAATCCCGGAACCCTGCTCCGGAAAAGGTTATATAGTTGTCCGCGCCCGCGCTGAACTCCGCCGCCGTGCTGACCATGGCGTATGCCGCTGCATGGGGCAGATGGCTTACCGCGGCGAAAATATGATCGTGCTGCTCCGGCTCCATGGTGACGACGTTCATTCCCGCTGCGGTCCACAAGGCGGTGACCGCTTCAAGGGCCTTCGCGCCGGTCTTCTCCGTGGGCGTGATGATGCATTTCGCACCCCGGAACAGGTCCTCCGACGCTGCGCCGACACCATGCTTTTCCCGGCCCGCGATGGGATGACCGGGCACGAAGTGTACTCCCGGGGGAAGAAGTCCTTCGATGGTCCTGACCAGACCGCCTTTCACGCTGCCCACGTCGGTCAGGATAGCGCCGTTCTTCAGATGCGGCGCGATCTCCCGGACAATGGACTCGAAGGTCCCAACAGGCGTTGCGAGGACCACAAGATCGGCATGCTCCACCGCATGGGCGGAACCCCGGCCCATGTGGTCGATGACCCCCAGTTTGATAGCCTGCTCCAGCGTCTCGCGGCTCCTGCCGGCGCCGTGGATCTCGCCGCAGATTTTTTGCGCCTTCATGAGCTTGGCCAGTGAGCCGCCGATAAGCCCCACGCCGATGATCGTTACTTTGTTAAAGAAGAGTGCCATGCGTTATTTGAGTTTCTTAAGAATCGGCATCATCAGTCCGACAACCAATGCGATTATTACGAACCCGATCGGCCACAGGAGATTGAGCCAAGCTTCTTTTTCGAAAAAACCTCTCTTCTTGGCCATCGAAACCTCAACGCAGGATAAAATCTGCGGCTACCTGATTGTCGTTCAGGACAGCCACGCAGGGCTGCCCCTACGCTTTATCATTCCGCAATCCGCACTCCGCAATCCGCAATTGCTAAATCTCCCGTCCCACCGCCGCCGCGATGGGCCGCATTTCTTCCATGAGCTGTTTGAAGGCCTTTGGCTTGAGGGACTGTTCACCGTCGCAGAGCGCCTCCTCGGGGTTCGAATGCACCTCGATCAGCAGTCCGTCCGCGCCCGCGGCGATGGCGGCCTTTGCCATGGGAGCCACGAGGTCCCATTTGCCCACCGCGTGGCTGGGATCGACCACGACCGGCAGGTGGGTCAGTTGTTTCAGCACCGGGATCGCCGAGAGGTCCAGCGTGTTCCTTGTAGCGGTCTCGTAGGTGCGGATGCCGCGTTCACAGAGGATCACGTCGCGGTTCCCGCCGGACATGATGTACTCTGCGGACATGAGCCATTCTTTGATGGTTGCCGAAATACCCCGTTTCAACAGAATGGGTTTTTTACACAACCCCACCTCCTTCAGCAGGCGGAAATTTTGCATATTCCGGGCCCCGATCTGAAGAATATCGGCATACTTCGCGATGAGCTCGATGTCCCGGGCGTCCATCACTTCGGTCACGATGGGGAGCCCCGTGCGCTCCCGCGCCTCGGCAAGGTACTTGAGCCCTTCCTCTTCCAGTCCCTGAAAATCATAGGGCGAGGTCCGGGGCTTGAATGCTCCGCCGCGCAGGAAGTTCGCGCCGCCGTCCTTCACCGCCTTGGCGATCTCGATCATCAAGGTCTTGTTCTCCACGGCGCAGGGGCCGGCGATGACCGCGATCCGCTTCCCGCCAATCATCTCCTTCCCGGCGGAAACAATGGTGTTCTCCGGGCTGAAATCCCTGCTCGCAAGCTTGAAGGGCTTCAGGATCGGCAGGACCTTCTCGACGCCGGGAATCGCCTCGAGCGGAACTGCTTGGAGCACGGCCTCGTCGCCGATGGCGCCGATGATCGTCCGCTCGGTTCCCTCGGAGACATGGGCCTGGAGTCCCAGACTCTTGATCTTCTTGATGATATGGTCCTTCTGCTCACGGGTGGCATCGGGACGGAGTACGATGATCATGAAAGTCCTTTCATATCCGCGGCAGGTTAACCGCGGCGAGAGTTACGGTTTGACGATCTTCTCGAGCTCGGCAACGAACCGCTTGTTCTCCTCGGGCAGACCGATGGTCACGCGCAGCTTTTTCGGCCCCATGGGCCGGATGATAACGCCGGTCTTGAGCAGTCCGGTGTACAGGTCCTTGCCGTCGAACTGCGTTTCGAACATGATGAAGTTCGTCTCGGTCGGGATGTACGGGATCCCCAGCCGGTCGAACTCACGGTACAGAAGCTGCTTTCCCTCATTGTTGAGGGTGACGGACTTCTCGACATGCTTCCGGTCGGCCAGCGCCGCAAGCGCGCCGGCCTGGGCAAGCGAATTGGTGTTGAACGGCTGGCGCACCTTGTTCATCAGCTCCGCTATCTCCGCCTTCGTGATGCCGTACCCGATGCGCAGTCCCGCAAGGCCGTAGATCTTGGAGAAGGTCCGGAGCGACAGGATGTTCCTGCCGTCCCTCAGATAGTCGAGCCCATCGGGATAATCGGCCCGCGTCACATATTCATAGTACGCCTCGTCCACGGCCACGAGCACATGGTCCGGCACCTTTGCCATGAACCGGTCCATCTCGGTCTTGGTGTTCATCGTGCCGGTCGGATTGTTCGGGTTCGCTATGAACACCAGCTTTGTCTTCGGCGTGATCCGTTCCGCCATGGCGTCCAGATCATGCCGCATCTCCTTGCAGGGCACAACGACGTTCGTCCCGCCCGCCGCCTGGGTGATCATTTTGTACACCACGAAGGACGGGTCCGCCGAAACGACCTCGTCGCCCGGCTGAACGAAGGTCCGCACTACAAGTTCGATCAATTCGTTCGATCCGTTCCCGAGAATTACCTGGGCTATGTCCACCCCGTAGTTCCTGGCAAGGGCCTGGGAAAGATAGAAGCCGCTGCCATCGGGATACCGGTTGAGACCCTCCAGGACCTTCCTGATGGCGGCCACCGCCCTGGGCGAAGGGCCAAGGGGATTTTCGTTCGACGCAAGTTTGATGCTTCCGCTGATCCCCAGTTCCCGCTCCAGTTCCTCAACAGGCTTTCCCGGAACGTAGGGTGAAATACTCTTAATGTTCTCAGAAACGTTGATCATGATCGCAGCTCCGGTCTTGACGTTGTTATTCCGCACTCCGCGTTGATAAAGCCCCCTCTCCCTTTTTCCCTCTCCCTCCAGGGG
>CAYILT010000272.1:0-4691 GCA_964364055.1 uncultured Nitrospiraceae bacterium
ACAAAAAATAGGTGAAGAGCTTTATAAGCGCAATGATAATAAAATGCCTGATGAGCTTAAGCCACTCGTTAAGCATATGACTGAATATTCAATAGCCCTTATAGAAGATGAAATTATGATGCTCAATATATTTATTACAGATTTTGCAGCCCAATCAATATTAGGCAGCAATAGTCCCGCAAAAAAAGCCATTTTAGATGCATTCTATTCATGTTGGGAGAAAATGGCTAGTGATGTGGACGTTCCAGACATAATTGACGATATAAAAGAGCGTTTGTGGGAATATTCAAGAGCTCTGAAAACGACACATACAATGGGGCCGGCTTTTACAATTGGCAAAGCATTTGCAAAATTCTGTGACTATGAGATGGATGCAGGTATCACTTTCATCGGCAGCAGCATATTTATTACCTCTCTTGTGGGTAGACGAGAACTTTTTAAAAGTCTACAAGAAAAATTTGAAATAACGACTTAAGGAAATGAAACGGTTACAGGTGGGCATTTGGCTTTGTTATGCTCAACCCAAGCCATACAACTGATGCCAGTCGATTAAGAACGCAGCGTAAGTGCGGCTCGTCTTCGTTCTTTATAAATGGACCATTAAAAATACTTTTTCGTGGAGATTCACTTATGACAGCTGTCAAATACAGTAGTAATGATGAACTAAGCAAGCCTCCTGATGAAGCATTGCTTTTGAAAAAAAAGGGTTCTTGGAATATCCTTTATTCCCCCAAAGGACAGAGCATATATATCGTTTCCATCGATTATCACCCCGAACCACTCCAGCTCCATAAGACGGAGTTTCAAGAATTAATGAAGATGATGCAGAACATTACTGCTTCAAATCGTAGAAAAAACAGAACGGCAGTTAAGAATATTAAAAAATAGCCATCGAATGATCAGGCAATTAAAGAGCGGATTGAAGAGCGGATTGGGTCAAGTCTTGAAATATAAGAAACTGACTCCTTTAATTCTTTTGGGTCTCACTTCGTTCTACCCAGCCTACACGCTGATCGTATTTCATAAAGGCAAGGACTAACGAACGCGTCCACAGCGACGCGCCTGAACAGACCGATCGGGACCGATCGGGGTCAGGGACCGATCGGGGTCAGACTTGAATTTTGCTATTTCTGTTTAAAGCTACAATCGGTATTTCTTAACAGTTCCAGCTGGGAGCAGTTGCAGCTTTGTAGGTGAAGTTGACAAGAGATTATGGGAACGTAGTGAAAGCGCCGGGATAAACCGGCATAGAGCAGAGGGTGAAAGTCCCTTACATGAAAGGATGAGCTGATCCATCATGGCCCCGAGTCATGCGCGGGCGGTCGTGAGATCGCACGTGAAGCGTTGACAGGGGAAGCGCAGGCCAGCCATTGAGCTCCGAAATCACCCGTCCGGGGCGCCGACCGCGTACTACGACCGGGAAGGCACCATGGGCAACGGCGTTAACCAGCCAGTCGTTGCCCGGCCCCGCGGAGTCAGAGACCCTGTGCATGCGCGGACACTCTATGTTCGAGAACCGGGAGAGCTCAGCAGTATCCAGTGCGTAAGTTTGCATCGGATCGGTAGGGGAAGGCCAGTGGCCGTAATCCTTACATGCACGCTGCTGAGCAGTCTGACATCGGCGTAGTACCGAAGAAGGAACTGAACAAAGTGGCTTTATGGCACGGCGGAGGTTCCGGAGGGAAGGCTGATGACCAAGGGGAATTCTGGCAAGTCGTCTGCGACCTGTACACAGCGACAGGGATAAGCATAGAACGGACTTGACAGGATACGTGAGGCGGCTGTTATTAGCGGTTTTGCGTGAAAGACCCGAGGTAGGAGCCGTATGAAGTAATACTTCTCGTACGGATCTGTGCGGGGGGTGCCTGGCGACGGGCATCCCTACCGCGATTTCTATCTGTGATATTAGTGTCTCCGTGCATGTGGGATTGGAAAGCAAGCTTAGAATAAACGTCCAGAAAATATCGAGCTTAATCGGGTAGCCAGGTGGGGGGACAGAACATAATGGGTCCTTTCTTTTATTATGGCTTTGCTGTAAAATATTAGTATTAGCAGGTATTAACCGATCACTGAGTCTTATGAAGACTGTGTATATTGAAACATCAATTGTGAGTTATCTGACTGCCCGACCGGCACGGGATTTGATTGCGGCAGCGTGGCAGAACGCGACCAGTTCATGGTGGACGACTCAGCGACCACGCTTCGAGCTTTACACATCCCAATTGGTTGTGGAGGAGGCCGAGCAAGGCGATCATGACGCAGCGGAGCGGCGCATCGCGGTTTTATCAGAATTGCCCCATCTTGCAATAACAGACGAAGTAACTGAACTTGCCCGTGCGTTACTGGAGGCGGGAGCGTTACCTCATACAGCGACGGGCGATGCGATGCATGTGGCTTTGGCAGCGTATCACGAAGTTGATTATTTGCTGACTTGGAATTGCCGACATATCGACAACGCCGAACTGAAACCGTTAATTCGCAGTGTTTGCATAAGTAACGGCTATCCATATCCGGAAATATGCACACCTTTGGAACTTATGGGAGACCAAGACGATGATTAAGGATGAAATCATTCAAGAAGTTTGGCGGGGGAAAGATGCGGTTGCGGCCAAGTACAAGCATGATGCTGCGGCAATGGCGAAGGCCTTACGAGATCGGGAAAAAAAGTCCTCTGCGAAAGTTGTCAACCTTCATGCCCGTCGGCAGACTATTTCGCGCTCCACCAAGTAGTCATTGAAGTAAATCCTTTCACCTTCCAGCGGTTCGACACCGTCCGGGCTTCGCCCGGCGAGTCCGCCGCGCGTTAATCTATGGACCGAACTTCCTTCGAAAAACTCGTTGAACGCTCTCTCAAGCGGCTTCCCAAGAAGTTCCTGGACGCTCTTCAGAACGTTGCCATCGAGGTCGAGGACGAGCCGGAAGAGGAAATTCTCGCTGACATGGCGATCGAGGACGCGTCTCTCTATGGGCTCTACCAGGGGGTGCCGATCACGGAGCGGGAATGGAACTACGGTAACATGCTGCCCGACCGGATCGTCATCTACCAGGGGCCGATCGAAAGGGACGCTCGGAATGATAATGAGGTCGAGGAGATAGTGCTCGATACGGTCGTGCACGAGATAGGGCACTATTTCGGGTTTGATGATGAGACGCTGTATGGGATTGAAGATGAAAAGGCAGAAAAGCGGGAACGTGGGAAGGGTGGAGGGTTGGAAGGTGGGAAAGGGCGAGAAAAACGTCAATAACAGAACTTCTCAGCGCTTTTTTCCATTACATTGAGCATTGATTGAACACTTTCGTATTCTGCGTCGAGCTTATCAAATAAATCCTGTCTGAGGTAACCACACGCCAGACTGAATTCAAGCCAACATTGAGTTTCTGAAGCTTCCTGCATCGAATCTGTCAGTTTGTTCTTGAAAGCTGCCGGATATCGACGCTTTCTCCATGCTTCAGCGAGATTCGAACACACTGAACGTGAGGACCTGCGTATCTGGTCCACGAGAGAATATTTTTCATCGGCAGGGAAGTTCTTCGTGAGCTGATAGATGTTCATCGCACTTGCGAAAGCTATCTGATATACTTCAAGGTCCCTGAAGTGGCGAAGAGACTTCTTTCGTTCGATGGGTTTATCTCCCACCTTCCCAACCTCCCACCTTCCCACCTTCGCAATATATCCTGACGATCCTCTCAATGATCCCCGTAGTCGATGCGCCTTCCACGTACGGCACGTTAACGACCTTCCCGCCCCGTGCTTCCACTGCGTCCCTCCCGATGATCTTTTCGATCTGCCAGTCGCCGCCTTTTACCAGTACGTCCGGCTGAAGCGTTGAAATGGCCTTGTAAGGGTCCGGCTCGTCGAAGACGGTGACGAAATCCACGGATTCGAGTGCGGCAAGGGTCTCGGCGCGCTCGGCCTGGGAGTTGATGGGACGCTTCTCGCCCTTAATGGTGCGGACCGACGCATCGCTGTTCACGGCGACGACGAGGAGGTCCCCGAAGGACCGGGCGATGGCGAGGTAGCGGGTGTGGCCGGTGTGGATGATGTCGAAGCAGCCGTTGGTGAAGACGACCTTCTTCCCGGCGGCGCGGAGGATGTCAAGCAGAGGACGAAGTTCCTGGACGGTCTTTATCTTGGCGATCATAGGGAACTATACTATAAAAACCGCCGGGAAGGCAAGGGGATGATCATGTTACATTGGCTTCGAAGATCTCATCGAAGACAGGGGCCAGCTTTTTAAAAGCGTTCAGGATGTCCGGATCGAAGTGGCCAGGCATTGTTCGGACATCGCCGCGGATGATGATATCGCAGGCCTCCTGGTGAGTGAACCCGATCTTGTAGGGACGGGGGCTGCGTAGCGCATCATACTGGTCGGCGAGCATGACGATCCTGCCTTCGATGGGTATCTCTTCTCCTTTGAGGCCGCTGGGATAGCCTTCGCCGTCGAAGCGTTCGTGGTGGTTCAGCGCGACGGAAGCGGCGAGCTGGATCGCCGGATAATCGGAGCCGGAGAGGATCTGTTCTCCCATGGTCGTGTGGGTCTTCATCAGTTCGTATTCATCCTTGGTGAGCGGACCGTCTTTCAGGAGGATGTTGTCGGGAATGCCTATCTTTCCCAGGTCGTGCATGGAACTGGCAAAGGTTATCTTTTCGACGAAGTCGGACGGTAGTGACAGCTCTTCAGAAAGCTTGT
>CAYILT010000273.1:0-4667 GCA_964364055.1 uncultured Nitrospiraceae bacterium
GGCACACGGTTCGCCGTGAACTCGTTCCCGAAAAGCACGGCGGGAACGCCGTTCACGATCACGCCGGTCTCCTGCGCCCCGGTCAGGACCATGCCCCGGACGGTCGCGGACTGCCGGTCGACGGAACTGCCTCCTTCCGGCGAGGTGATGAAGAGCCGGATCGGCGACGGCGCCACGGTGACCGCGAGGGTCGTGGTGAGGTCATTCACCGACGCGGTTATCGTCGCTGTGCCGTAGGCGCGGGCAGTGACGATGCCCTGTGCGCTCACGGCGGCGACATTCGGATCGCTGCTGCTCCAGGACGCCCGGGAGGTCACGTCGTTGTACCGGTCATCCGAGGTAAAGAATCCCAGCACACGCATCGACAGAGTGTTTCCCGTCACCAGCGTCGGGGGAGCGAAAGCATAGTAGAGCTTGTCGTCCTGCCCTTTCATTTCATAGGCCATCCGCAGTTCGTTCAGCTCCGGCTCGGTCACCGACAGCCGTGCCGTTGCCATCATGTTCCCGTACCGCGCCGTGATCGTTGCCGTTCCGAAGTGAAGCGAGCGCACCGCGCCGCCCCATACCTCGGCGATGAAGGGATCGCTGACCTCCCACTGGCAGACCGTTGACATATCGGAAGTATGGCCGTCCGTGTAGGTCATGATCGCCTTGAACTTCGTTGATGCGCCGAGCGGAACAGGGGCAATGTCAGGCGAGATGGCGAGGGACTGGTAACGCACCTGCGCGGCCGGGTAGTAGAAGAGCGTCAGATGCTGCACCGCTGACCGCGGACCATTCGTCGCGATGATGTTCAGCTCATTCACGCCCTGCTCCAGTGCCACGGCCAGGGAGAACGACCTTCCGTTCATCAATGCTGTACTGCCGTTCACGGTAACGCCCACGGCATTGTCCGTTGTGCCTGCGATCACCGCCTGCGGCTCGTTCACCACCTGGTAGTCGCCGACCGATGTGACCGTTATCTGCGGCACCGGCGCGTAGCGATAGGATACATGGCTTTCGGCATTGCCGATCCTGCCGGCCTCATCCATGGCCCAGGCCGCGACGGCATAGCGATGGTCCCCGGGCCGGTAGCCGTATGCGCCGTTCATGAGGTCTACTGTGCTCGTGAAGACCTGCCCGGTCAGCTCGGGCGCGGTCTCGTTCACCACGATACGCGTGGCAGTGCTGCCGGTACTGCCGGTGACCGGCACTGAGAAGCTGTGGATCTCGCTGTTCTCCTGCGGCTCGGTGAGCGAGACAGCCGGCACCACCGCATCGGGCTGGAACCGGACCGCTATCTTGTCCACGCCGCGCGAGCCGTCGGGCGCGACCGCCTCGACCCAGAGCGTGTTCCACCCGGGCAGAAGCGGCACTGCACCGTAGCTCACGAACCTGCCGTCCGTGACCGGACCGTACCCGTCGCTGGAGTAATAACCGCCGTTCACGCGCACATAAGTAGCGCTGCCCGAGACCGAGCCCCTGAACGGCAGCAGGGCGGCATTCGTGACCGAGTTGTTCAGCGGGAAATCGAAACTCACCACCGGCCTGTTCGGCTGGCCGTCGATGCGCTCGACGAACGTTTCTTCGGACGAGGCCTCCTTGATGAACACATATTGCGGCCCCAGGTCGATCTGGTCCGCCTTCTGCACTGCGCGCAGTCGGTTCGTGCCGGGTACGAGGCCCACGTTCTCGAGCCGGAACCGGCCATGGCTGTCCGTCCTGACCGTTCCCATGAGCTCGTCGTTCCGGTAGATCTCCACGTTGAAGCGCGCATAGGCATTGCCTTCAACAATGATGCTGCTCTCGTTCACCGGCGTGGGCAGGGGGTCAAGATGAGGCGGGATCGGGCCGGAGCCGTAGAAAGCGCTGCTCGTGGGATCGTAGACCGTATGGGTCCTCATGCTGGTTGCCATGTTCCCGGCCTTGTCGCTCGCCGCGATGGACAGCACGTGCCTGCCTGCGGAAAGCGGCACCGGTATCGTAAACTCGCCCTTGTCGTTCGCTGTCGCACGGAACCTGGCATCAGGGTCGAAGTCCGCCTGCACCGATATGTCAGCGAGCGGTTCGGTCAGCCCGCTCACCTCTGTGCGCGATAGGGCCAGGTTCATGGCGTCGATGTTCAAGAATACACTGCTGAGCGGCGGAGCCAGGGTGTCGCGGATGACCGATACGGTAGGCGAGAGCGCGCTCCTGTTTCCGAAGGCATCTACCGCCCGTGCGGCGACGTGGTTCACGCCTTCCTGCGGCAGCCGTGTGGAGAAGAGGAAGATGCCCTGGTCGTCGGCCTGCACGACGCCCTGGCCTGAGCCACTTACAAATATCTCAACGCTCTGGCCGGGCCGGGTCAGACCCGAGCCTTCCAGCAGGGCGCTGTGCCAATATTCCGGCAGGACCGAGAGCTGCGGCGCAGGCGGTGAGGGATAGGCCGGATCATAGGTGATGTTGACCGTTGCCTCTGCTGTCTCGCCGTTCAGCCGCGTGGCGACAACGGTAATGGTGTTCGCACCCGGCGCGAGCGCCACATCAACCGCCTGAAAGCTGCGGAAGTCCCGTTTGGCAAGCGCGCCGTTCACCTCGACGCGGGCAGTGCTGTCGCTCATGATGCCGTAGACGGAGACAGAGGGTGTGTTCACGATCGCGCCAGCAACAGGGGCGGTGACCGAGACCGAGAGCGGCCGCTGCGGCGGCTCGTATACCACCTGCATGGCGTCGTAGGCCTCGTGGCCCAGCATGTCCCTCGCCGTGACCGTCACCACGTTCCTGCCTTCGTCGAGCGGCACGTCGGCGGAGAAGACACCGCCTTCCAGCCGGGCCTCGATGCCGTTCACCATGACCATCGCGGGTGTGATGCCGGAGAGGCTGTCGTGCACGATCCCGGCCACGCGGACAGGCGACGCGGTCACGGTCATTCCCGGATAGGGATCGGTGAACCTGACCGTGATCGGGTCCTGCTGCGGATCATAGTGGTAGGTCACGGTCCGGGTCACGAGCTGCCCGTCGCGCGACGCGACCTGGATCACGAAGGAGCAGCTCCCTCCGTCCACGACTTCGCCCGCCTCGCAGGTATATACCACGGCGCGGAACATGCCGTCCTTGACCTCTGCGGGGACATTGTTCACGATCACGTCGGCGGCTGGATCGCTCACTATGCCGATGACCGTGAAGACCGGCGAACTCACCAGTGCCCCCTCCGCCGGGGCGATGATGTAGGCATCGAGCTGCTGATGCCCCCTGTTCGTGGACTCGATCCTCACGATCTCCGTATCGACCTGGCCCCAGGCATTCGTGGCCTGGGCAGTGATCGTGTTCCAGCCCGGAATGAGCCGGATCTCGGGCACCCAGAAGTATCCGTCGCTCATCACCTCGACGGACCTGCCGTTCACCGTGACCGAGGCATCGGGATCGCTCACATAACCCTCGGCTCCTGTCACGTCCCCATACCCGGACTCATTGTCAAAAGGATAGGTCAGCACCAGGTCGATCCAGGGATGGCGGATGGTGATGCTTGCCGTGGCGCTCTGTCCGGAGGCGTCGACGGCATAGGCGGTCAGGCGGTTGTCGCCGGGAAATATCTGCACGCCTGTCGCCTTGAAGGTGGTGCCGGATACGGCGGCTTTCACCCCGCTCACCACCACGGTCGCCGCGGGGTCGGTCACCGTGCCTGAAACATCGACGCGCGATGTGGTAAAGGCATCGCCGTCCGCCGGCGACGTTATCGCAACGCCGAGCGGAGGAAGGGGATTGCGGCGCGCGACCGTCACGCTGTCCGATGCGGTCAGCCGGGCGATGTTCACGGCCGAGGCGGTCAGGGTGTTCGTGCCGATCGAGAGCGGCACGGCAGTAAGCGAGAAGCTCATGCCGCTCACCACGGCCTCCTGCCCGTTCACGGTCACCTGCGCCGTGGGGTCGGACACGCTGCCGCCCACATCGACCGCAAGGGCATCGACGACCGTGCCGTCCGCAGGTGCGGCGATCCGGACCGAGAGCGGCGGGATCCCGATCTCGAGCGCCTCGATCTGTTTCAGACCTTGATAGCGCTGCAGCACCATGCCGTCCGGACCGATGCCCACGATCTCCTTCCGCCCGGCAATGTAGCAGGCGCCGCTCGCCTGGTCCAGGCTGAGCGCGACGAGGTTGCCGGAGCATGCGGGATGGTCGTTGTCATCGTCATCATCATCATGCTTTGCGCATCTGAGGGCGCCGTGGTTTTCATGCTTGTCGTCACCGCGGCCTTCGCACACCTGAAGGCCAAGGACCTTGCGGCCTTCCCGGTCGAAACGCAGGACCTGCTTTTTGGTGATGGCCCAGAGCGAGCCGCTTGCAAAGTGGACCCGGAGGTCCACGATATCCTTTGAACCCGCGATGCGGAAGCTCTCCGCGCCATGGCGGTCAATGCGGATGATGCCTTTCTTCGTGCCGATCCAGAGGCCGTTGTCCGCAGGGTCCGGCGCGAGGGCCGTTATCGTATTTCCCTTCTCGACCTTGATCTGCTGGAGCATTGTGCCATTTGATGCATATTTCATCGCACGCCGCTTCAGGGCGACCCAGCACGTGCCGTCGCTGACATCGACCGAAAGGTCCTGCACGGTTTCTTCCATCCGCACGGTGAAGAGCATCCGGCGGTCAGCGGCTAGCCCTGCCCTTTACCCATAAGTCACGCGATACACCCATCTTATTCTGCCAGT
>CAYILT010000274.1:0-4656 GCA_964364055.1 uncultured Nitrospiraceae bacterium
GGTCGGTGAGCCTAAGAAGCGGGAAAAAGTGGTTTCGTTCATGAATTATTTTAATAAAGCGGTAAATGCCAATCCGTCGAAATTATTGTTGTCGCTCTTGAAAAAAAATAATGAGAGTTCTAGATAATCCATCGATATAAGCCGGTAGGTTGGGTAAAGGCTTCATCTTGCCCAACAGGATTCAAAATATGTTGGGCCGAGATGCGTAACCCAACCTACAGCTGAGCATCGTCTTTACGGGCAGGGAAAATGATATGTCGGGCTGCGCACTTTTCTTCCCGACCTACAGACTTAAACGGCTGGTGTCAGGTTATGTCGACGAACGTTCAATGTAAACTTTGTCTCGGGAATGACCGCCTTCGGCGTTCGCATGTTCTGTCGGAGTTCGTCTACAGAGATCTTTACGACGAGTACCATCGATTTTATGATTTAGCGACCGCTGACGGGAATGATATTCTGTTTCAGCAGAAGTGTTTAAGGGAAACTCTATTCTGTGAACGCTGTGAGACACAACTAAGTATATATGAAACTTATGTCGCTCCTCTTCTTAGGAGACCAGGTGGGCTGGCGATCTCTTCTAGCAGAGAGGAGATTGTCAACAAGGTTGACTACGAGAAGTTTAAGCTCTTTCAACTTTCGATCCTTTGGCGGGCACATATTGCGGAGCACCCCTTATTTCGTAAAGTCGATGTCGGTTCGAAGCACGGAGAGAATCTTCGTAAAATGCTCTTGGTCGGCGATCCAGGAGAGTCGCATGAGTATGGCTGCTTGATGGCGGCAGCCAATATTGACGACCGACCCATGGCGGACTTTATTGGACCTTCGATACACCTTAAGAAAGACGGGCATCATCACTATGCACTGATTTTTGCTGGTTTCGTGTGGAGCTTCATTGTCTCAAGCCATAGCCAGACTTACTCAAAGAGTCGATTTTGTCTTCAGCGAGACGGCTCGTTGATTCTTTTCCCATTTGATATGTCGAAATCGCCGGGTTTTCTCAAAATAGCGTTCGAAATATATGAAGCGAATAAACAAGGCATTGAGAAGCTTCAGGCCGCAAAGTCGGATAGTGCGGAACGCTGAAAGGTATTTCCCCCTCATTCGCGGGTTAAAATGAACATGGAACAACTTGACAGGGTCGAGCGGTATCTTCAGCGAATTAGAGACATGAGAACTTTGGGGACGTAATTGCTGGGCTTGACTTGTTTTTTACATGACATAATCCGACATCCTGTGTCCGGTAATTTCACTTGAATTCGCAGCAAGGAACTTATACAATAAATAATATAGCCTGTACTGAGGAGGTTGATATATGACTTCGCTGAGAAAATCTCTGCATAGCACGATAGACCGGTTGAGCGAGCCCGAGGCCCAGCAAGTATTGAATTACGCAAAACAAGTGCGCGGCAAAGGCGGTCTCGCCATCCTCATGGAAGAACTGTCCCATGATTCCGCGGTTGCGGTTTCCTCTAAAATTGATCGTCCCTATAAGCGCGTGAGCCCTGTCCGGGGGAAGGGCGATGCCGCCTCAAAACTTCTAATTAAGGACAGGCAGTGATACTTTATTACCTCGATGCAAGCACGTGGGTAAAACGCTACTATCAGGAAAAAGGCACAAAGTGGGTGCAAAGTCTCTTTTCCCGCAACGAGCCGCTGGCTTGCGCCACCCTCGGTGTTATCGAGGTCGCCGCAACGCTGTCGCGAAAAAAGAAAGCGCTGGAAATCAATCCTGCTCAGTTCAAGCAGAAAGCCGATGATCTTGATGATGACTGGGGACACTTCGTGCAGATTCAATTGACTCGCGAACTTACAATTGCCGCCAAGGAAATTGCGAAAAAATATGCGCATCGCGGCGCGGATGCCGTACACCTCGCTTCCGCTTTGCGCTTGGAGAAACGGGTTGCCGAGCATAAAGGGCGAATGATTATGGTAACGTCTGACGCCGAACTAAAAAAAGCCGCCGAAGATGCTGATTTTGACGTGATTGATCCTGAAGAACAGGATGCTTTCGCATGATGAATCACCGTCTGATATAACATCATCTCCACACGAATATAGCCCTCCGCTTTTATTCGAGTTTCGTAGACGTGCGAAACCCGACAAATTCACTGTTTAAATACTCATGAGGACCAGCCTGTAGGTCGGGTAGAGCACGCGAAACCCGACACATTGCTAATGATTGATCTGCACCAGAGGCATCATGCAATACAGAAGATCGACGGCGAAAGGGGCCACGTTCTTTTTTACGGTTGTGACATATGGTCGACGTGCGATCCTTTGTCACGAATCAAATGTTTCTCTGTTGCGTGAAGCTTTCCGCTCCATCATGGATCGACATCCACTTACCATCGATGCTTTTGTGTTGTTGCCTGACCATCTACACTGCATATGGACTTTGCCGGAAAATGACGGCAACTTCTCCATGCGCTGGCGCCAGATCAAGAGTCATTTCAGCAGGCAATGCGGAGATGAATTCAAGGGACGCCAAACGGCAGCCCATCTCGATAAAGGTGAGCAAGCAATCTGGCAACGACGCTTCTGGGAACATCAAATCAGAGATGATAACGATTTTATCAGACATGTAGAGTACATTCATTTTAATCCGGTAAAGCACGGTTTGACGAAGTCTCCTAAATTATGGCCGCATTCTACCTTTCATCGCTTTGTGAAACAGGGGATTTATCATGAGGATTGGGGTGCGGACGCTGAGGTTGTATTTGAACAGCATATCGGCAATGAGTAAAGGATAACGTCGGGTTTCGCTGCGCTCTACCCGACCTACCAACTGTCTTTGTTCCAAAGGTGATCCTATGACTAAACAAGAACCAGAGAAACGCATGAAATTTGTTCGGCCGGGATGCAGAGCGCAACAGAGGTCTTTCACCACCGCGCATCTCATTGCCGATTTTCTCTTTCTTCAGAAAAAACTGGGCAAACGCCCGTCAGTAAACGAATATCTCTATCATTGTCATACCCCGAAGGTCCTCGATCGCGCATTCGGCAAGCCCGGATGGAAGCGTCTCATAAAAGCCGTGGGAAAGAAGGCGCTGGCGGATAACAAAGTGAACAAGGAACACCTGATCCAGGATTACCTGGACACGGTACATGCCGTCGGGCGCGAACCGCGCCACTCCGATTTTTACGAGCGCCACCGCCATAGCATAAACGTCTTCGTACGCGTGTTCGGGAAGCCCGGATGGAAGAATCTCAGGAAAGCCGCGGCCTTTGCGAAACGGAAACCAGGCGCCTGCTCCGGATTCGCGTGCGTGCGCCCAGTTCGAATATCAAAACCCGCGAAACCGGCCCGAACAGAAAAGACTATACTCAAAGAGCTCAGGACGATTTGTCGGGCGCTTCTAAAAGCGCACCATGCGGGAAAAAAGAAACGGCCATCGGAAAAATCGCTCGAAAACGCCCGGAGGCTGAGAAGCAGGATCAACGACTTGTTTGTCGAGGCCGGACGCGTGATTTCGCTTGAAGAAGCGCTCCGGAGAATTGCACCGGGAGAAAAGGTGAAAGCACAGTTATAAATTAACGAGGTCACCAAATTATAGCCGCATTCGATCTTTCATTGCTATGTGAAAAAAGGACTTTATCATAACGATTGGGGTACTGACACTGAGGTTGAATTCGGGCATCAAGTTGGCAGAGAGTGAAAAATGATGTCGGGTTTCGCTACGCTCTACCCGACCTACCGACTGAAAGAACGGGAATAAGGAAGAAGTCAGTCGGTGACAAATTGTCACCGACTGAAATTGGAAGCTGCCGACGGGAATGAACGCGTAGGGTCGAATCTCATTTGTTGCCAAGCAGCGGGAGACGTTACATTACTTTAAGGAATGGACCAAGGTAAGGGGCAAAGGACCGAAAGATGATTGATAAATCGCTTGCCGTATTCGAAAATTACAATATCCGCAGAATATATGACGAGGAGTCCGAAACCTGGTATTTCTCTGTCGTGGATATTATTCAGGCGCTGATACAGCAGCCGGATTACCAGGCTGCGAGAAATTACTGGAAGGTCTTAAAAAACCGCTTGAATAAAGAGGGAAGTGAAGCGGTTACAAAATGTAACCGGTTGAAGCTGGTTGCAGAAGACGGGAAAATGCGCCTTACCGACGTTGCGAGAACTTTGGGGACGCGAGAACTTTGGGGAACTTTGGGGACGCGGAACTTTGGGGACGTAATTGCCGGGCTTGACTTGTTTTTTACATGGTATAATCCGACATCCAGCATCCTGTAATTTCTCTTGAATTCGCGGCAAGGAGCTTATACAAGAAACTCATAGGGTCGCGTCTTGAATGTTGATGTCGGACGAGTTGAGAACACGCGAAGCCCTTCACAGGCGCGCCCATGTAAAGGACCTGTCATGCCTGCTTTAGTGCCTGACCCCAGGAGCTCCTTGAGCTGGTGGGCGAGAAACCGAGAGAGGAAAAGCACAGTGAGAAAGAAGACCGCCAAAGTTTCCCGCATTGTAATAAAACGTCGAACGGGGATTCGGAAAAAATCGGTCAGGCGCGTATGCGCGCGGTTGACGGAAAATCCCGGAATCCGGCTGGAAGCCGGGCCGCTCAATCGGGCGCACCTGGTTGCCGATTTTCTTCATCTTCAGCGGAAGCTGGGCAGACGGCCCGTCATCGGAGACTTTCTTCATCA
>CAYILT010000275.1:0-4618 GCA_964364055.1 uncultured Nitrospiraceae bacterium
CACCACCCGGAGCGTGCCCAGTTGGACCGCGGCGGGCTTCACTTCCTTGAGGCCAACGCGGCCGCGGAACCCCTGCCGCTTGTCCAGCGCGCGAAGACCCTCCTTGAGCGAGGCCACCGCGGCGCGCTGCAGGTCGAGGTCTATGGAGAGGTAGACCTTGATGCCGCCATGGTAGAGCTTCTCCTCGCCGTACTTGTTCAGGACGTACTTGCGGATATGATCAACGATATGCGGGGCCGGTTCCTCCTGGGATCTCAGGTTTTCGAGGTTCAGGGGCTGATTGTAGAACTGCGCGGCCTGGGCCTCGTTGAGATAGCCCTCATCCACCATCCGCTTGAGGACCTGGGACTGCCGCAGCTTCGTCAGGTCGATATCGCTGTAGGGCGAGTAGACCATGGGCGATTTCGGCAGTCCCGCCAGGAGCGCGGCCTCCGCCTGGTTGACGCTCGAGATGTCCTTGCCGAAATAGGTCTTGGCGGCCATCTGCACGCCATAGGCGCCGTGGCCGAAGTAGATCTTGTTGAGGTAGAGCTCGAGGATCTCGTCCTTCGAGATCTCCTTCTCGAGACGCCTGGCCAGGATGATCTCCCGGATCTTCCTGACGAAGCTCCGTTCCGGCGTGAGGAAGACCACCTTGGTAAGCTGCTGGGTGATGGTGCTGCCTCCCTGGCTTATCCGCAGCCTGATGATGTTCTTGAGCGCCGCGCGCAGGATGCCGCGGTAGTCGATGCCCGCGTGCTGGTAAAAGCGGGGGTCCTCGGTGGCAAGGATCGCGTTCTTCATGTACTGGGGGATCTTCTGGAGCGGCACGTACACGCCCTTCTCGATCCGAATATGGCCCACGACCCGGCCGTCCTCGGCGTAGATGGTCGTGCCCGTCGACGGCTTGTAGTCCTTGAGCGACTCCACCGTGGGAAGGTTGAAGGACAGGATGAAGAAAAGCAGCACGACGAACAGGACCCCCGCTCCCAGGCAGCCAAGGAGGATCACCATCGCCTTCCTGAACGTGAGCGCCTTGAGCCACGGGAACACGCGGCCCTGCCAGAGCGTTTTGAGAAGATTCCAAAGATGCGTCCCGAAGGTACGCAATAGTTCAAGAATGCGCTGTTTCATAAGATGCGTTGTTCCTGCTTTCTATATGATGATGACGGTGACCCGAGAGGAGGGGATAACGCCGTATTTCAAAAGCGCTTTTCCTCGAAAAGGTGAGCGGTATAATAGCATCGAACTGCCGTAAAATCAAACGAAAATTATATCAGGTGATTATCCAGAACGATGTCCGAGGGGGAGCAGAAAAACCCTTTCTGCGGGTACCGAAGGATGGATCACGCCAGGGCAAGATTTCCGTCCGGCGTCTCGATGAGGACGTGACGGGCCAGGGGAAACAAGAGCATGGCCCGCAGGGGAATTCCGAGAGAAAGAACTTGTCCTAATGTTTTTGAGTAACGTTAATGAATGGTTTACCTGCTTCGTTTACCATGACGCGGCCGGTAACAAAGGTGCATCCTGTTTCATCCTCTAACAGGTCGCTGAAAAAGTCTTATTGCTGTCTTTGCGAGCGAAGCGAAGCAATCTCGCGGTTAAACATATAAAATACTTAGGGATTACTTCGTCGTAAAAAACACTCCTCGCAATGACAATTCGGGACTTTTTCAGCAAACTGCTAAGATCCTATTCGCTTCTCGTCAGCATCGAAGACGACGGGCATATCCCCTTAGGAGAGCTGCATTCTCACTTGACAGCCTTATTCATAGGTGACCCCATTCGGTTCCCGTTCGTTTCCTGGCAAGACTGGACGCCTCCATGCCGTTAACGCGTTGTTTTTTCCTCCCACCAATCGGGAAACGCGGCGACCACTTCGCCGGATTTATAGAGCTTATTGGCGGTATTCAGCGCCTCCAGGCCCGGGCCGGTCTTGATGACGTAAATATTGGGACCGATCTCCAGTTTTTTGACGATTTCGAGCTGGTGCTTACTTACCCAGGCGTTGACGGCCTCGCTATTCCAGGCTGGGTCAAGATAAACAATGATATTTCCCGGTAACGCGCGCATGCGCCCTTTGGTATGTGGCCCATCATGCAACACCGGCGAGTATTTGCCGGGCTGGCTGATGTTGCTTAATTTACTGATCGCGGCATCCGAACTGGTTCCCGCCCCTAAGCGCCAGATACTGACAGACCCATAGCGTTTCGGGACCTGCACAGCATCCGCATAGACGCTCTTCATCGAACTCTGGTTCGCATTGCCTTTGCCGGTATGAAATTCAGCTACGAGTTCGGGATTAAGCCAGATCTGACGTTCCCGGTCGCCGTCATACCAGACGTAAGCTTGCTGCAACTTGACCCCTGAGCTCTGGGCATTCTTCGCACCTGCCATGGCTTGTCCGTGATAAAGTCCACTCAATGCCAATAGGAGCAGTGCTGCTATCTTTAAATTTGATTGGTTCATGGCTTGTCTCCTTTAGATTATATGCCGTAGAACTTGAGTTTCCAGGATTGGAAGGTTCCTGTATCTAGCGCGCCCAGATCCTTCACCGTTAAGGTCCAGTTGCCGTTGGCGGCCTCGCCCAGTTGGTTGGCGCTGCCGAAAACCCAGCCGCTGTAAGCAGTACAGATGTTGCCGAGACAGCCATGGGTTTCCGCCAGTTTACTACTATACGTACCTGCCGGACTCGTAAGCGTGACCAGCAAGTCACCGGAATAGGTGTGGTCGGCCGCGCTGAAGGTGACTTCCACAAACTCAACTTCAGTGATGCCGCTGCCGCTCACCGTAATGGTGTTGCTGACGCCGGTGGCGTCGTTGTCAGGGATGGGGAGATTCGGAGAAGATGGCGAAGTTGTATAGGTCTTCTCCGTCGGAAGATAGGTAGTATAGGTTTGAGCGGTCGTGACAGCGGTGCTGGCGTCGACCACACCGAAGCCGTAGTTGGGGTTGATATGAAACAGGGCGCCATTCACCGCCCACTCAGCGTTGGCGGAATCGTTCTTGCGCGCGGTCGCAGCCAGGATCACACGCACGTCGCGCCAGCCCAGGTTGGGATTGGCCTGTATCACCAGGGCCGCGACACCAGCAACAACGGGTGTTGCCGCTGACGTACCATTCATGCACTTCGTGTAGTTGGTATTGGTATAATCCGTAGCGCCTGCGGTCGCTGCTGTATTAGACCCCAGCCCGCCGGTGCGATCCACGGTGGTGATGGTATGCGTGTCACAGAACTCCCCACCCGGCGCGCTCACCCAGAGGTTGGCGCCGCGCTCGGAATAAGATGACTTCGTGCCTTGGTCATTGACCGCACCCACGGCCATAACGCCGCGGTAGTTGGCCTGCCCGTCGTAGTTGGAGTTATCTACAGTAGCGCCAACATAGACAGTACCACCATTACCGGCTGCCCAGGTGTAAACAATACCGCGGCCACCGCGGCCGGTAGTCAGCCCGGTATTGATCGCAGTTTGCCAGGCCAAATTGGAAGGCCACAGGTTGCCATTGCCGTCCGGTGCGCCCCAGCTATTCGTGTTAACACCCACGGCTGCCGCACTGCGGGTCATTGCGTCGGCTTCGTTGCTCGTTGTGGCGTTTTGCAATAGATTGTACCCCACAAGGTTGGCGCGCGGCGCTACGCCCCGCACTCCGAGACCGTTAAGGTCACGAGCCCCTACTATGCCTGCGACCATCGTGCCATGTCCGGATATCGTATCCGTCGGAGCGCTCGTGGGATCGTTGCTCCCGGTGACATAGTTGTAACTTAATCCCGTGGCAATGTTGGCGAAAATATCTTCATGGGCAATTTCAAGACCATCATCGACCACGGCGATGCGCACACCCTCGCCCCGGCAGGTGTTGCCGGTACCGCAGGCTGTCCAGACCGGCTCCACATTGATGTCTTCTCCCACCTTGCCGGCTGGTCCAGAAGCGCCAGACTGGCCGGTATTTTTTAGATGCCATTGGTCTCCGTAAAGAGAATCGGCTGCTCCCACGCCATTGACCGGCGTTGCCGTGGCCTGGGACGATTCCACGCTTTCGCCGCCGGCATTAACGGCAGTGACGACATAATAGTAGGCCGTGCCGTTCACCACTCCGCTGTGATTCAGAGGCGAACTCACACCGGTTAGCTTAGTCCCATTGGCTTTGGTCACGCCGCTTGTGGTGGACCAATAGAGGTTATACGATGCTGCTCCGCTTACTGCATTCCAGCTCAATGTTACATAACCATCCTTGGCGATGGCTGCAGAGATGCTGGGGGGGGCTGCAACGCTGGGTGGGGCTGCAGGCGCGGAGCTTCCGCCACTGCCGCAACCACTCATAACCGCTACAGTCAATATAAACGTAAACGCAAATACAAAATTTATCTTCATTCTATGCCTCCCTATGATCATTCTGTTTTATTTGCATGACTTGGAAAGGATTGCAGAATTTACTATTGCAAATAACCGTACTATTGTCAAGATTTAAAACCGCCCTATCGTAACCTGTTGTTTTCCTCGTAGTTTGCCTAATATAGCGTACGTTCAGGCGACTTTGGGCGACTTTGGGGCGACTTTGGGGGCGACTTTGGGGACGGGGCGACTTTGGGGACGTTGTGGCCCGAGTAAACTTAAATATCTAACTCCGCAATGTCGCT
>CAYILT010000276.1:0-4501 GCA_964364055.1 uncultured Nitrospiraceae bacterium
TGCCGTTGCTCATAAACTGGGCAACCGTGGTGATAGCATTTTCATAGGGAGCGGCTGCTTGACCTCCTGATCGAACGAAAGGTGGGCACAAAGATCCTGATGGAGACCCGGGTGGACGACATCATCCGGGACGAGCACATCATGGACAAGTACCGCCTGGCGAACGTGGACCACATCTACGTGGGCGTGGAGGCTACTACCCAGGCCGCGCTCGATTCATTCAACAAAAACATCAAAGTGGAGGACTCCAAGCGCGCCCTGGACCTGATCAACGCCCAGGACATCGTGTCTGAGACCTCGTTCGTCCTCGGCATGCCCGATGATACGCCCGAGAGCATGGCGAAGACCCTCGAACTGGCGAAGTACTACAACCCCGACATGGCGTTCTTCCTGGCCATCGCCCCCTGGCCCTATTCCGAGATCTACCCGAGCCTCAAAGACCACATCGAGGTGAAGGATTACAGCCGGTACAATCTCGTCGAGCCGGTCGTGAAGCCGAAGAACATGACCCTCCAGGAAGTGCATGACTGGCTCGGCAATGCGTCGCGCGAGTTCTTTACCCACAAGATGAACACCCTTGACACTATGACCCCGAAGAAGCGCGAGTTCATGATCAAGGTCATCCATATCATCGCCACCAGCTCCTACCTCGCCAAGACGATGAAGGGCACCATGCCCGAGGACATCAAGAAGTTGCTCCACGACCTGGCGCCTTCGCTTTCCTGATCCTATCCACGAAGCTCTTCCCGCTTGCATCGAACCCTGATCCCACGATACGCAGTATCCGTGAGCAGGAGCAGCATTATTGCTCTACTGCGTCCTGCTATACTTCATGTATTCCACCAGTCCCGGAAGCGATCCCGCCATGACCGACAGGAACCACAGGAAAGAAATAGCGGTGCTGGCCTCGGCGGATATGCCGGTGAGGCCGAAGAGAACGACGAAGGCGCCTTCCCGCAGGCCGAGGCCGGAGATCGAGACAGGGACCATCATGACGGTAATGATGAGGGGAACGAATACGAACAGCGCGGTGAATGAGGGATGCTGACCAAGCCCGAGGGAGATGAGGTAGATCTCCAGGATGGTGAGGACCTGGATCATCAGGGACAGCAGAAAGGCCTTTCCGATGGCACTCCGGTCCCTGAGCGTATCATGGAAAAAGTCATAAAAGTCGGCGATAGCCGCGAATCGCCTGCCGATGCGCAGTCCGAGGAACAGCAGGCTTCCCGACAGGAAAAGGATGAACAGGGAAGGCGTGAGCCAGTGCAGTCCGAGGGCCTTTAGATCGCTATAGCCGGCGATGCCTGAGATGAGCCCGATGGACAGGAGCGCAAGATATCCGGCATACCGGTCCAGGAACACCGAGCCGAGGCTGCTGCCGCCCTGGCCGGTTTCCTTGTAGAGGTAGTAGGCTTTCACGGCGTCCCCGCCGACCGCGCCCGGCATGAAATGGTTGAAGAAGCCGCCGATGAGGCAGAGCGAGAAGAGCTTTTTCATGGGCTGAGAATTTTTAAGCAGGATCCCCCACCGCAGGGAAGCGAGAACAATGGTCAGGAGGTAGATCAGCGAGGAGAGGAAAAAGAACCGGAGGTCCATTATCTTGAGATGGGAAAAGATGTTCTGAAGCCCGACCTTCCGGAGAACGAACGTCAGCAGGAACCCGCTGACGGTTATCTTGAGCGCAAGGAGAATCGTGTTTTTCTGCTTCTCCGAGATCACGGAAGGCCCTTCTCGATCCGGTAGCGCCTGATGGACTCTTTCCGCTGACGGTCCGCTTCAAGGCCTTTCAATTCCCCCACGCGGTGCAGCTTCATCATGTTCGTGCTGCCGGCCACCCCTATCGGCACTCCTGCGGTGATCACGATCAGGTCGCGCTTTCTCGCCAGGGCCTTTTCCAGCATGATAGATTCCACGCCCCTGATCATGGCATCGGTGGTCTTCATTGCCTTCAGAATGACCGGGATCACGCCCCAGTAGAGCGAGACCTTGCGCGCCACCCGCTCGAAGGGTGTCGGCGCGATGATGTCCGCGGCCGGCCGGTGCTTCGATACGAGAAGCGCGGTGCTGCCGGTCTGCGTGAAGGTCACGATGGCGCGCGCGTGCTGCTCCGCCGCGGCCCGGCAGGCCGCGTGGGCAACGCTCTCGTCCATGCCGCCGATGTGCTTGTCCGGCGGCAACGGTTCGAGCGATGTCTCGGCCTGCTCGGCGATGCGCGCCATGACCGCTATTGCCTGCACGGGATGCTTTCCGACCGCCGTCTCGCCGGAGAGCATGACGCAGTCGGTCCCGTCCAGGATGGCGTTCGCCACGTCGGAGGCTTCCGCCCGCGTGGGCTGGGGATTCTCTATCATGCTCTCGAGCATCTGGGTTGCCGTGATGACCGGTTTTTCCGCTTCGTTGCAGGCGCGGATGATCAGTTTCTGGAGCAGGGGCACCCGCTCGGGCGACATCTCCACGCCGAGGTCCCCCCGTGCCACCATGATGCCGTCGGCCGCGTGAATGATCTCCTCGAGATTATCGATCGCATCCGGTTTCTCGATCTTTGCGATGATCGGGATGTTCGCGCCCGCCTTACGGAGAAAGGCCCGCGTTGCCGTGATATCTGACGCGGTGCGGACAAAGGAAAGGGCGATATAATCCACGCCTTGCTCAATGCCGAACAGGAGGTCCTGCCTGTCCTTCCGTGACAGGGAGGGGAGGGTCAGGCGGGCGCCGGGGAGATTGACCCCCTTATGGCTCTTGAGGACCCCCCCCCGGACGACTTTGCATTGAAGATCGCTTCCGCTCCTGCGAACGACCCGGGCCTCAAGTTTTCCATCGTCGAACAGGACCGTGTCGCCTGACGTAAGATCTTTCGTGAGACGGGGATAGGTGATGGAGATCATGTTGCCGGTGCCCAGTACCTTCTTTGCCGTGATCGTGATCAGGTCTCCACGCTTAAGCAGTACTCCGTCATTCCGCATCATGCCGACCCGGAGCTTCGGCCCCTGGAGGTCCTGGATGATGGCGATGGGTTTTCCCGCCCGCAGCGACGCCTGCTTGATGAGACGGATGCGGTTTAAATGGTCCTTCCGCTCACCGTGGGAAAAGTTGAGCCGCGCCGCGTCCATTCCCGCCTTGATGAGCTTCGCGATGACGGCGGGTGAACTGGACGCCGGGCCGATGGTGGCGATGATCTTGGTGCGTTTGGGCATGATAACCTCTTCAATCGTTTTTAACTCACCCCTCCCTTCGATGGGAGGGGACTAAGGGGAGGGTGAAGTATCCGGCGTTAATGCTCATCACCCCCACCTAACCTCCCCCATCAAGGGGGAGGGACGATCCGTGTCAATGTGTGTCTATCCGTGGCAGAAGGAATTCTATGGTTCTATGGATACCAGTTCATACTGCTTCGTCCCGAGTCCCAGCCGCTCACATTCATCGATCTGGAGCTGAAGGGGCCGGGGATTGAGCCTCACCAGTATGTCGTCTCCCGGCTTGAGCTTTGCCTCATCAGCCGCAGACTGGGGCAGGGGAGGGGCGGCCCGGAGCATGTCGATCGACGCCTGTTCGATGGCGACGAGGTCGTCGGAGACCATGATGCCCTGGTCCTGGATCACCGGTACGTCGGCGATGGGCATGCAATCGCATTCGGGTTGTATTTGAAAGAGGAAATTGACGTAGACGACCTTCTTTCGGTCCGGAAATGTAGAAAGGACCGCTGCTGCCGATTCCGCCATGCTCTTCATGAAGGTCTCGTCGTCCTGGGGAAGGGTCAAGGCGCCTTCCTGGCAGACGCGCGAGCACCGTCCGCAGTGCCAGCAGGTCTCCCCGTCATAGGTGAACTCGCCGTCCTTGAACTCGATGGAGTCCAGCGGGCAGATCTCGGCGCACTGCTGGCAGAGCGTGCAGCGGTCCTTGTCCCACTGGAGACCTTTCTCACCGTGGCAGTGCATAGAGCCCCGGCCCTTTTGCCATCCCTGGTCCCGGTGACGTCCGCTCACGCAGCCCATTGCGAGGTTCTTGATGGCGCCGGCATAGCCCGAGTTGATATGCCCCTTGGTGTGCGAGCAGACCACCATGGCGGGCGCGTCGTGGATGGCCGATGCGACCGCGATCTGACCGAGCAGCGGTCCGGCCTTGACCAAAATGCTGTCCTTGCCGTAGATGCCGTCGGCCAGCACCACCGGGCAGCCGCAGGAGAGATGGTTCAGCCCGTTCTGGTTCGCCACTTCGAGATAGTCCAGCCCCATGATCCTGACCGTGTCCGTCACAAAGGGCTTGGCGCCGGTCTCTTTCACCGCGTTAACGACCTTCCGGATCATGACCGGGGGAATGATGCGGAACGCGCCCTGCGAGCCCCAGTGGGTCTTGACCGCGACCCAGTCTTCTTCGGTGAAGCGACTGGAGAGGTCCATCGTCTCAAGAAGGGTTTCGAGCTTGCCCGGAACGCTGTCACGGTAGTTCCAGCGGAGCGTGCGGGCGGTGGAGAAATAGACCTTGGACATGGGAACCTCAGTAG
>CAYILT010000277.1:0-4500 GCA_964364055.1 uncultured Nitrospiraceae bacterium
CCGGATAACCCGCTCCCGCGGGATTCGTTATCGTCGTTTTCCCCGAGGCCCAGACAGATCCTTTGGCAACCCCGGAGGATCATAGATACTGATAATGTAGAATTAGAGCCATCAAATGTCAAGGGTTTTCAAGCCTTGACCGAGGAAATATCCCCCTATGACCATATGCGCGGCTGTTTTTTCAGGGCCTGCACCCGGGCGTTCCTTCGCATATCGGCCTGCCGGAGGCTCCATATCTGCTCCATGCCCTCGATCGCCATGGACAGGGCCTCATTGGACCTTCCGCCGTCCCACTCTTTGGTCTCTGCAAGCCGGTACAGCTCCAGGATAACATCGTCAAGCGTCATAGTATCTCCTTTTATTTGCGAGATGATGCATTATCCGCTGCAGTGACCTGTCAAAAAACGTCCTTCCGATTCAAAGCATAAAAAAGCCGGGGGAAATGGCCCCCGGCTGGTTTAATCAGATCATGTCATGCGTTCTTGTTCGCGATACTGAAGGAAAAGGTCCTGTTTCTTCATACCCCGTCCTTCTATTCCGCATTTCGCTATCCACATTTGGCATCATCCGCACTTCGAAAATCCGCATCCCCGGCAAACCGCGCACCCCTCACCGAACTCCAGGAGCCCCCCGCAATCGGGACATTCGGGACAGAGGCCAAGATGGTTGGTATTTGCTTCCGTGGCGTAGTCGGAGGAAACGTAGGAGACCGTCGGCGTCGCCTCCGTAGCCGCCGGTTTCTCTTTCTGCTTCCCGTGCCGGGGCCCCATATTGTCCTTGTTGTAACGCTCCAGGGCCAGACCAATGGCGTCGGGGCAGGACAGGATCTGCCTCCCCATCTCGCCCCAGCCGGGCGACGGGCAACGGATGCCCTTCACCTGCCTGATGATGGAATCGATCGACACGCCGGACCGGAGCGCCAGGGACACCATGCGGGAGACGGCCTCGGACTGGCTGGAGGCACAGCCGCCGGACTTGCCCATGGTCGAGAAGACCTCGCAGATGCCTTCTTCGTCCTCGTTGATGGTGATGTAGAGGTTGCCGCAGCCCGTGGGGATCTTCTGAGTGACGCCGTGGGTCATGGTCGGGCGCTTTCTCGGTTTCTTTTCCTCGGCAAGCTCCGGCGAGGCCGCGGCCAAGGCCGCCAGCTGGGCTGCCTTCCGGGCCCTGTCGGTCGCGCCGGTGGAAAGCACCTGCTCGTCGCGGGACCCGTCGCGGTAGATCGTCACGCCCTTGCAGCCGAGCTGGTAAGCAAGCATATACACCTTTTCCACGTCCTTCTGGGTGGCGCTGTGGGGAAAGTTTACGGTCTTGGACACCGCGTTGTCCGTGTACTGCTGGAAGGCGGCCTGCATGCGGATGTGCCATTCGGGGCTGATGTCGTGGGCCGTGACGAAGACCCGCTGGATGTCCGTAGGCACCGACTCGATGCCCGTGCACCCGCCATGTTCGGCGATCTCCTTCATAAGGCCCCCGGAATAGATTCCCCGCTCCTTTGCCTTTTTTTCGAACACCGGGTTCACCTCGACCAGCTCGGCGCCATCCATGACCCGCCGCACGAACGTGAGGCCGAACAGGGGCTCGACGCCGCTGGAGCAGCCCGCGATGATGGAGAGAGTGCCCGTGGGGGCGATGGTCGAGACCGTGGCGTTCCGGACCGGACGCCTGCCGGGCCGGTCGTAAATGCTCCCCTTGAAGTTCGGGAACGTGCCGCGCTCGGCGGCGAGCTCCTCGCTCATCTTCCGGCCTTCCTCGGTAAGGAACTGCATCACCGACCCGCCGATACGGACCGCCTCCTCGGAATTGTAGGGGATGCCCAGCTGGAGCAGCATGTCCGAGAAGCCCATGACGCCCAGGCCGATCTTGCGGTTGGCACGGGTGTTTTCGGCGATCTTCTCGAGGGGATACTTGTTCACGTCGATCACGTTGTCGAGGAAATGCACGCCCTCGCGCACGGTATGGCGAAGCTTGTCGTAGTCCACGGCGGGACGGCCGTCCTTCGTCGTGACCATCGTTGCCAGATTGACGGAGCCCAGGTTGCAGGACTCGTACGGGAGGAGCGGCTGCTCGCCGCAGGGGTTCGTGGACTCCATCCTGCCCACATGGGGCGTGGGATTGTACTGGTTGATGCGATCCAGGAAGACGATGCCGGGGTCGCCGTTCTTCCACGCCATGTTCACGATGGTATCGAAGACCTTCCGGGCCTTGAGCCGCCGGACCGTGGTCTTGCTCCGCGGCGAGACCAGATCGTACTCCTCGTCCTTCTCCACGGCCTGCATGAAGGTGTCGGTGATGGCCACGGAGATGTTGAAGTTGTTCAGCCGGTCGCTCTGCTGCTTGCAGGTGACGAAGTCCAGGATGTCCGGGTGGTCCACCGAGAGGATGCCCATGTTGGCGCCGCGGCGCGTACCGCCCTGCTTTACCGTCTCCGTGGCCGCGTCGAACACGGTCATAAAGGAGATGGGGCCCGACGAAACGCCCTTGGTGGACTTCACCACATCATTTTTCGGCCGGATGCGGGAGAAGGAGAAGCCGGTGCCGCCGCCGGACTTGTGAATGAGGGCCGCGTGCTTCACGGACTCGAAGATCTCGTCCATGGAATCTCCTACCGGCAGCACGAAACAGGCTGACAGCTGTCCCAGTTCGCGCCCGGCATTCATCAGGGTCGGGCTGTTCGGCAGGAACTCGAGGGAGGTCATCAGCCGGTAGAACTCCTGGCTGGTTCGCTCGACCTCCCCGGGCTTTTTGCCGTACCCGGCGTCGGCGGCGGCGATGGTCCGGGCGACCCGCTGGAACATGTCCACGGCCGTCTCCACGACGGTACCGTCCTCGTTGCGCATGAGGTAGCGTTTTTCCAGCACCTTCAGGCTGTTCCCGGACAGCTGAAGCCCTGCACCGGTTGCCGTTCCCGCGGACACCGCACTTTTCATAATGGTAAAGCCCCCTTGAATGAAATTCAAAATAAATGCGGGACGGTCATGGTGACCGCCCCGGCTGGATTACTGGACGATGCGATAAAACACGATTTGAGCGATTTTCGCGTGAAGCGCTGGCTTACCGTAGATCATACGCTGCATCTCACCTGGTTTGAGATAGAAGAGGGAAACACTCTTGGGAACTTGCAGATGAACCGTGTAAAATCCGGAAATAACGATAGAAAGTATACCACAACATATAGTGGAGTCAAGGTTAAACTAATACCATATTTAGTCAATTTTCATGCGGGTTTCGTGCAGGGAGGACCCTTTGAAGGGCGATTGACAAGGCTGAAAAAAGTTCTCTGGAGCGAGAGTTCATAAACCCCGCACCGAATGCGGTCGCGATTGATAGGGAATTTTCCGTTCCCTTTTCTGTTTTCAAAATGCGGCGGCCCGAGGGGTATACCGCCTCGGGCCGTGCGCGCGTCGACATCCTAAAAGAACTCTGAAAGAACAGGGAGGCCTTGCGGACGATGCGTCACCCCTATTCACCTCGCAGGCGGACGGGCCGGCACGGGTCGCCAGCCTTCCAGCTCGCCGATCCTGCGCTGTACCACCGCTCGCTCGTTCATGCCTTTCGCGATCTTGTTGTACTTGACCGCATCGTCATGGAAGGACATGGGCTCGACGAAACCGCACAACACGTGCTCCACGACGCACTCCCTGCCGTTCTGTACGTCGATGACAACAAGCTGCATGTCCGGACAGTGAGCGGTATCGATGCGGAGCCACTCGGTGATGGCAAAATAGCGGGAACAAGTCGACCAGACGCCGTTCCATCCGAATATGCGTGCCTCGAAGGACAGGTCGCGCAGCGCCAGCGAGGCGTGGGACAGGTCCCAGACCGATCCGGCGGCGGGCGCAAGGCGTGCTTCGAGGCGTTTGTCGGGTGACGAGATCTTCTTGTCGGTAAGCGGTCTCATAGGCGGCAACAGGGCTGTGTGTGAACGAATGCGGACACTATACAGCGGGAACCGCCCATTGTCAACAAATAGTTGTTTTGAACCATTATTATTGCGTATCGGGTCCCATCAGGGAACGCAACGCGGCGGTTGCGTGGATTGGAAATACTACGAGGCGGGGTTCTTCGATGCAGGCGGAGTTGCCCGCGCCGTCGCCGCGCCGCGGACCGTCTCCCGATCCTTGCCCTGCGGCATCACGAACCGGCACGTCCCGTTGCTCTTGAGCGCCCACGGTTCGCCGAGACGACGCTTCTCTTTGGCGTCGTCGTTGCTCCACCGGTCACTCATCTCCCAATATCAAAATACAAGACGCGACCCTATGGGATTCAAAAGAACTCTGAAAGAACAGGGAGACATTGTGGACGCTGCGTTATCCTATGCACCCCGGATCGGCGGATGGGCCGGCACGGGTCGCCAGTCGGCCAGTTCATCGATCCGGCGTTGTATCACCGCTCGCTCGTCCATCCCTTTCGCGATCTTGTTGTACTTGACCGCGTCGTCATGAAAGGACATGGGCTCGACGAAACCGCACAACACGTGCTCCACGACGCACTCCCTGC
>CAYILT010000278.1:0-4497 GCA_964364055.1 uncultured Nitrospiraceae bacterium
AGACTTCGAACCACAACATCTTGGGGCTTACCACACTGAAGCCTGAAGCGGCAAAAAATTAAAACTACTATCGCTCATGAAAACTGGAAGGCCATGAAGCAATGGGATTTTAAGCGGCAGCTAATTCAGGAATTGTTGGAGGCCTTATCGTCAATGCGATCTGAACTGCTTAAATACGCAGTAAGTGCGAAGCATGGAAAGCCTATTGTCAGTGGAGATAGTCAAATTAAAGAAATATTGTCTGCAATAGAAATCATTACTAAATGTGAAGCTATCGCTGGCCTGGTATTGGGAAAGAACATATTGTCAAAAATTGATAAAGTTAGAGATGCTATGACAAAAGCACATAATCCAGATGCGCCTGCCGAAGCTGCAATGTCCGTGTATCGTGAAATCAGAAGTATTGAGATAGAAATTGTAGAAGAAGCAAAAAATGAACTAATGAGGCTGGACTGAAAATCTATAGGGTCAAAAATCTATAGTCTATAGGATCAGGTCTTGCGGCTTGACAAATATCAATTCAATACAGGACGGTGACGTTATACTTTCTATGCTTTCGTCGACAGCAAAATGGAGGAATACAGGATCATGAGACAATATGGAATGTTCCATGCGCCGTTTATGTCATTTTTCTCACAGAGTTTCTATCGTGATGTGGACATGCATTGGAAGGGGACCGGATTCGCCTACCTGCTTCTGATGTTGACGATCTGCTGGATACCCACCATTATTCAGTTCCATCATTCCGTCGGCGATTATGTCGAAAATGATGCCCCGGCCCTCATCGAACAGCTCCCGACGATCACGATTGTCAAGGGCGAAGCGTCCGTCGATGTTGCGCAGCCCTACGAGATCACCGACCCTGACAGCGATAGGAGGCCTTTGGGGTCAGACTTGAAAATTGTGATTCTCAGTTCCGTCCATGGGGCCTTTGGGGTCAGACTTGAAAATTGTGATTCTCAGTTCCGTCCACGAAAAACCGCCCTCTAGGAAAAATAAGATGTGTAAGCGTATGTCAGCAAGAACGCATTGAGGAAGAATAAATTCATGAAGAATCTTTTGTACATTCTGATCCTGATACTGGGCATCCTGGCCATAAGCGCTCCAGTTTCGGCCGAGATCTACCAGTACAAGGACAAGAATGGCAATATCGTGTATTCCGACAGCCCGCCGCAGGGATCGGACGCTAAGAAAAAACAGCTGAAGGACGACGGCATATTCTGGTCGTCGCCGCAGGACGAACCCGAGCCACACCGGGGAGGGAAGAGCGCCGCTGTCTCGCCCGTTCCGGAATCAGAGAAGAAACGAAAACGTGATTACGGCGACGCTACGGTCGTCATGTACATGACGGACTGGTGCGGTTACTGCAAGAAGGCGCGGGAATACGTCCGCTCCCTCGGTGCGAGGCTTGTCGAATACAACATCGACAGGGACGAGGGCAGGAAGGACGAAATGCGGAAGAAGAGCGGCGGTTCCTCGGGCGTACCGCTCATCGATATCGACGGGACCATCATCCGTGGCTATAGCCCGTCCGCGATCAAGGCGGCCCTGGACCGGAGCGCGTCGCGTTGACTTCCGGAAAGAGCCAGGGGGCCGTTATTGTTGAAATTGCATTGCGGATGTATCCGTCATTAGCCAAAATCGATTATGAAAAGACCGCTCTCCAGCGCTCCGATGAGCTATCATTTTTTTTCTGACTGTTTCGGGACAAGCCATCTCGACGCCACCGTTCCCGCGATCGTCCCGTTTCGGTGGGACTGCGGGATGTCGAATATCGAAAGAGCCTGCGGCTCCTCCTGATGGAACTCCACCGGCAGATAGACCAATTGGTGTATGAGCTGTATGGCTTGACGGAGGAGGAGATAGGGATTGTTGAAGCTGTGTTAAAATGATATAATGAAAACGATATAATGTAATGAAAACGTAAATCGATTGATTAAAGAAAGGAGCGCGTAATGGCCGTGAAGACTGTGCAGGCTGAACTACCAGAAAAACTGTATGATCAAATTAAGGCCCTGATCGACGATGGCTGGTTCACCAACGAGAAGGACGTGATCACCGAAGCCCTGCGGCGATTCCTCGAAACCCACAAGCCCGAGCTGATGGCAAAGTTTGTTCGGGAAGATGTTGAGTGGGGCCTGTATGGAAAGGACTGATGCCTCGCCTGTTCGAACGGCTGTTCTCGATGCAGGTCCCATTATCCATCTTGACGAGCTTGGTTGCCTTTCCCTCCTGTCTGATTTTCAAGAACTTTTTGTCCCCGACGCCGTCTGGAAAGAAGTAGAGCGCCATCGACCATCCGCATTAAGCTGCGGTCACATTACCTTCATAAAGCAGCAAGCCCCGCCGCTGTCCAGCGCCCTTTACGCCTTATGCGAGGCGTTTAATCTTGATAGCGGAGAACAGGAAGCTTTGGCGTTTTGTCCTCTTCATCCGGGCGCGATTCTTTTTACTGATGACGCGGCGGTGAGGCTCGCGGCGAAGGCGGCGGGGATTCGGGCATTCGGCACACTGGGTATTTTGATCAGGGTCATTCGGAGAAGGCAGCTCACCCCCACTGAAGTGGCCGGGCTTCTTGAGCAAATTCCCTCGCGAACGACACTATTCATACGGAAAATTCTTTTGCGGGAAATAATAGAAAAAGTCAGCAAGAGCAATGGGATTTGAAGCAAAGTCTTTCGTCATCAAGGCGATTCTGGCTTCGTGCGGCGGCGAAGGTGAGGGGGGCATCAATATTGCGGAAGGCCTGACCATCCGGTGTGAACTTCACTACCGGAAATATTGTATCGAAAAGGAGGAGCTATGAACAAGCAGGGTATCGATGTTGCGGCCATGGCGCAGACGGCAGTCAAAGTGGTGACATCTCCGGCCGCGTTTTTCCGGGAGATGCAGAAAACGGGGGGCTTCGGCGGGCCGCTGGTGTTCATGATGATCATGGCGGCGGTCGCGGCGATCGTCAATGCGGTGCTGGGGCTCGCGGGGCTCAAGTTCGTCCTGAGCACGGGCATGGCCATTGCCGGGGTGATCATCCTTCCCCTTATTGTGGCGGTCGCGGGCTTCATCGGCGCAGCCATTCTGTTCGTGATCTGGAAGCTCATGGGCTCACAGGAGCCCTACGAGACGTCCTACCGCTGCACGGCGTACCTTTCGGCGCTCATGCCGGTCATGGCGATCATAGCGATCATTCCCTACGCCGGGCTGCTGCTCATGATCGCGGGCTGGACATGGTTCTACGTGATCGCGAGCGTCGAGACGCACAAGATCGCGGCGCAGCGGGCGTGGCTGGTGTTCGGGATACTCGGCGCGGCCGCGCTGCTCATCGGCATCGGCGCGGGCTTCGCCTCGCGGGCGCTCCAGAATACCTCGGAGCAGCAGATCAAGGAGATGCAGAAAACCAGCGAGAGCATGCGGAAGGCGATGGAGGACATGCAGAAACGGATGCCGAAGCAGTAGCGGCGGCGTCATCGTGAATCCGCTCAACGGCGGCCGGGAAGCCACCCCGGCCGCCGTTTCTATTTTCCGGAATCTCCGGGGTCTAGTTTCTTGATGTTTCAACCCCCATAGGGCCAGGTCTATGTTAGACTTTCGCAACGAAAGAACCTTCGGACCGTTGGTGTTTACGTCGCATTGCCAATTGGCAGTCGGCGCGACAGATCGATCAGTTGGCGTATGAGCGTTGTAAGATCAGATGCAAACAACCTGGCGGAGGTCCGTTCTCAGCGTCCATTTCGGGCGAGGGGTTAGATAGATAATTCTGGGTAGCATAATGCTTCAGTCAGCCGCACAGCAGGGTCGTGTCATTGTTTAATGCAATGGTGCAATAACATAAGCTTTTCCCCGCACATTCACGTCTTTTGCCGTCATTCCGGCTTGTCCGGAATCTTTCCTGTATTTTCAGAAGGATTCCCGACGCGCTTCGCTTGCGGGAATGACGTTATAGGGGTTTATGGTCGACTTTGACGTGACCGTGGCCGCACAGCGGGTGGTCCCTCGCAGACAGCAATTCCGCAACAAATTTACTTATTCTGCGTAACCCTCTAGAATACCGACATTTTTTTCCATAACTCTTAAGCGAGCAAATTCGCATTCAAGAAAGAGCTTGACTTTCGCCTCCAATCTGACATAATATGATATTACAGATAGGAGGTGCAGCCATGAAACATCGGAATTTCTCGCAAAAGGAGCGGAGCGCCCGATCAAGGGCCACACAACTGATCCATAGTTCACCGTTTGTCGTCGGAAGCTTAGTGGAAATGGCACGGGTCTGCGGAAAGCCGAACTGTAAATGTACGAAGGGGGATAGACATAAATCATGGTGTCTTGCGGTACGGGACCAGGGAAAGAGAAAGATGGTCCATGTTCCCCGTGAGTGGGAAGAATCGGTTTTTGACTGGGTCAAAACCTATCAGGAGCTTTGGAAGCAAATGGAAGCAATCTCACAGGCAAGCGTCGAGCGCATTACCCTGGCCAAAAAGGGGAAGGGGAAGGTGTAGGGTA
>CAYILT010000279.1:0-4453 GCA_964364055.1 uncultured Nitrospiraceae bacterium
ATGGTCTTCCCGGATCGTTTCAGTTTGAGCTGCCGGAGTGCTCTTTCCTCGGTCTTCTTGAGTATCGCATGAACGAAATCACCGCCCCCTCAGCCGGTTGAATTCGTAGATATAGGTGATCTTCTTGGCGCCCTTCCGAAGCTCGGCCGTTTCCTTGCTCGTCACATTGCCGTTCGGATCGTAGGTATATTTCGTCTGGCCTGTGTCGGGGTTCGCGATGGACAGTCTCCGGCCCAGGAGATCGTAGGCGACGGTCGTGAGATTGCCTTTGGCGTCCGTCACGTTCCTGATCTGGCCCAGGGCGTCGTAGCCATAGACCATGGATATGGCGACAGGCTTCCCGTTCTCGGTGCTGAAGGGAGCTTCTATATATTACACCTTATCCATTGCCTTCTGGCCGAGAAGACCGGAAGGCCTCAGGATCAGCGTGATAATAAGCACCAGGAATGTGAATGCGTCCTTATAAACGCTGGATATGTAGCTTGCCCCGAAGTTCTCGATCAACCCCAGCATGAAACCACCGAGCACGGCGCCGGGGATGCTGCCGATCCCGCCGAGAACCGCGGCGGTAAAGGCCTTGATCCCTGCCAGGTAACCCATGAAGAAGTGCACCACGCCGTAATAAAGCGTCACCATAACGCCTGCAGCGGCTGCAAGGGAAGAGCCGATCATGAAGGTGATGGAAATGACCTGGTTGATATTGATCCCCAGGAGTCCCGCCATGATGCGGTCCTGGGATGTCGCGCGCATGGCCTTCCCGAGCCGCGTTTTTGCCACAAAGAAATGCAGGATAAGCATGAGCACGATGGAAGAACTCAGGATGAAGGCCTGCACGGGCGACACGTTGGCCCCGAGAAGGTCAAAGCCCTCCGAGGGCAGAAGCGGCGGGAGATTCTTATACTCCGTTCCCTGAGTGAGCATCACGACATTTTGCAGAATAATGGAAACACCCACCGCGCTGATGAGCGGCGCCAGTTTCGCCGCCGTGCGAAGCGGACGATAGGCGAAACGTTCGATGGCTGCTCCGTACAATGCGCAGAACGCCATCGAGATAAGGATGGTGAGGAATATCGTAAGGGACAGACTGTAGACCGGAAGTCCCGCCAGCGTAAGGACGCCCATGACGATGATGCCGAGATATGCGCCCAGCATGTAGACCTCGCCATGGGCGAAGTTGATGAGGTGGAGGATGCCGTAGACCATGGTATACCCCAGCGCGATCAATGCATACACCGCGCCGAGGGCAAGGCCGTTTATGAGCTGTTGGGCAAACATGGGAGAGCGTTCGCGGTTATTTTACCTCTATGAATTTCCCATCCCTGACCTGCCAGACAACGTAGGGCGCCTTGGTCACATCCCCGTTCTTGTCAAAAGAGATGTCACCAAACGCGCCTTGAAAGGTGTTCTTCGCTATGTATTCCGCGACCGTGGTCCCGTCCGTGGCGCCGGTCTCCCTGATCGCGGTCAGGATGACATTGGCCGCATCGTAGGCATAGATGGAATACGGCCCCGGTTCTCCGTATACTTTCCTGTATTTCTCATTGAACGATCGTGCGGTCGTCAAGCCTGCGGGGTCCTTCCCGAACGTCACATAGGTCCCTTCAGCGGCTTTCCCGGCGATATTGACGAACGTTGGATCGTATACGCCATCCCCCGTGATCATGGGAATGGAAAGGCCGACCTCCTTGGCCTGACGCACCAGCCTTCCCGCTTCAGGATAGATCCCTCCAAAAAAATAGACGTCCGGCTTTTTTTCCTTGATGGCGGTCAGCACCGCCTTGTAGTCGGGATCACGCTGAACGATGCCGCCGTAGTAGACCACTTCCGCGTTGTTCCCGAGCGCCTTCTGAAAAAAGTCCGCGAGACCCTGTCCATAGGCCGTCTTGTCGTGAATCACGGCAACCCTCTTCGGGCGCAGGGTCTTCAGAACGAACGCCGCTGCGATACGGCCCTGCTGGTCGTCGGTGCCGCATACCCGAAAGACCTTTTTGAACCCCTGGAGCGTAAATTGAGGGTTTGTCGTTGCCGGGCTGATCATGACCATGTTCGCATCGCTGTAATACCTCGAGGTCGGGATCGAACAGCTCGAGTTCCAGTGTCCCACGACCGCCGCGGCCTTCTGGTTGATGAACTTGTTCGCCACGGAAACGGCCTGTTTGGGATCGGCCTGGTCGTCGCCCGAGAGCATTTCGATCTTCTTGCCGAGGACGCCGCCCTGCTGGTTCCATTCGGCTACGGCAAGTTCAACGGAGTTCCTGAGGTCGATCCCCATCTTGCTCTGGTCGCCGGTCATGGGCCCTGCTGCGCCGATCCTGATGACGTTCTGCTGCTGCGATTGACAGGCAAGCAGAAGAACCGCAACTGCACCGAGCACGGACAGATAAGCACCGAATCGCTTCATCGCTTTTTCCCCTTTCATCTGTTCGTTGTGGAGCCGAGTGTATTGATGCGTTTGATCAGATCACGTGCGGCTGCACCCGGGTCCGGAGCGGAGAGAACAGCGCTGATGACCGCGACACCGTCTGCACCGGCCTGCATCGCTTCCGCAAGGGTGTCAGGCGTAATGCCCCCGATCGCGAGAACGGGAAGCGTCACCGCGTTCCGCAGCAGCCGGAGCCTCTCAGCACCCTGGTGAGGTCCGGCATCCTTCGTCATCGTCGGGAAGAGAGGCCCAAATCCGATGTAATCGGCACCGGCGGCCTCGGCTTCCCTGGCCTGCTCCACGCTGTGCGTGGAAATGCCGATGAGCTTGTCCTTTCCCAGGACCTTTCGTCCGTATTCGAGGGGAAGATCCTCCTGTCCCAGATGGACACCGTCGGCATCCACCGCTTTCGCGATGTCAGCATGGTCGTTCACGATAAATACTCCCCCCGACCGTTTCACCATGCCCGCAAGCTCGTACGACACGTTGTAGACCTCCTTCCGTGAACCGCTCTTATTCCGGTATTGGAACAGGCGAACGCCGGCCGCAAGGGCCACGGCAAGGGCTTTCCCGGCGGACAGGGTCAGAAGGTCCGCGTCCAGAATGAGACAAAGCCCTCTGATATCACTTCGGCGGGCTATAGTAGCGCTCCATGAACTTGGTGGAAATATTTCCCTGCTGGAAGTCCGCGTCGGAGAGGATCTTCTTGTGCATGGGGATCGTGGTCTTCACGCCCTCGATGATGAACTCGTCCAGAGCCCGCTGCATCCGCATGATCGCTTCTTCCCGCGTATCCGCATGAACGATGAGCTTGGCAATCATTGAATCGTAGTACGGCGGGATGACATACTGGGTGTAGGCCGCCGTGTCGACACGGACCCCGGGACCGCCAGGCGGGTTATAGGTTGTAATGGTGCCGGGAGACGGCGTGAACTTTTCCGGACACTCCGCGTTGACCCGGCATTCTATGCTGTGGCCACGCACGGTTATCTGCTCCTGGGTAAAGGAAAGCGTCTGTCCCGCGGCGACCCTGATCTGCTCCTTGACGATGTCCACGCCCGTGACCATCTCGGTGACCGGATGCTCTACCTGGACCCGGGTGTTCATTTCCATGAAGTAGAAACTGCGGTCCACATCCATGAGGAACTCAATGGTCCCCGCATTCCGGTACTTTACGGCCCTCGCAAGGGCGACCGCCATGTCCCCCATCTTCTTACGGAGCGGGCCGTCGACGATGACTGAGGGAGCCTCTTCGATCAGCTTCTGATGTCTGCGCTGAATGGAACATTCCCGTTCGCCGAGGGAAACGATGTTCCCCTTTTCATCGGCAATGATCTGTATCTCTATGTGACGGGGCTGGGTGATGTATTTTTCCACATACACGTCGGCGTTCCCGAATGAGGCGAGGGCCTCTGACTGCGCCATGACGAACGCGGAGGCGAACTCCGTTTCCTCCATGACCACCCGCATGCCTTTTCCGCCTCCGCCGGCAACCGCCTTGATGATGACCGGGAACCCAAGTTCCCTTGCCAGCGCCACCGCATCGGATTCTTCCGTGATGACGCCTGCGCTGCCCGGCAGGATCGGCACGCCGGCCTTTTCCGCGGTCTCGCGCGCCTTGGCCTTATCACCCATGAGCTTGATGCTCTCGGGACTCGGCCCGATGAACTTGATCCCCGCGGAATTGCAGACCTCGGCGAAACTCGCGTTCTCGGCAAGAAAGCCGTAGCCGGGATGGATCGCCTCGGAATCGGTGATCTCGGCTGCGCTGATGATGCTGGGAACGTTAAGGTAACTGTACGCGCTCTTGGGTGGGCCGATACACACGCTCTGGTCGGCAAACCGGACGTGGAGAGCGTGGGCGTCGGCTGTCGAATGAACGGCCACGGTCTTGATGCCCATTTCCTTGCACGCCCGGATGATGCGGAGGGCTATCTCACCCCGGTTGGCTATCAGTATTTTCTTGAACACAAAAACACCTCTTGTGCGCATTCAAAATTAGTGACTTACTGATTTACAAATCAAATTCTA
>CAYILT010000280.1:0-4449 GCA_964364055.1 uncultured Nitrospiraceae bacterium
TAATCGCACTGGTTTCGCAGGGGCGACCCCATGTGGTCGCCCGCAGCTGGGCAGCCACACAGGGCTGCCCCTACAAGTATTCCCGTAAAAGGAGGTGACACTGCTCACTATTCAAACAGGAGGTCGATGAATGGGAATTTTGGAGGAGTTGAAGAAACTATTTTCCCGGGCGCAGACAGCGTCAGGGCAAGGGGAGGTAACGAACATGGCAGACAAGAAGATGACTGTGGAAGAAGTGAATGAGTACATGAAGAAGCAGTGCGGTTTCGTTCCGAGGATGTTCCAGGTCATCAACACGGTGACACCGGAGCCGGGCAGGACCTTCGCTGATTTCTATGCGAGCATTTTCGCCGACGGGGCCCTTTCCCGGAAGGTGAAGGAGCTGATGTTCATGGCGGGCGGCGTGTCCTACTGCTCGCCGCGGTGCATCATCCACGTGATCCCGGCGATCAACGCCGGCGCGACCACGATGGAGATCTTCGAGGCGGCGTCGGTCGGCATGATCCTCGCGGGCTTTGTGCCCGGCGGACCGGGCATTCCCTATGCCTTTGAGTATGCCTTGAAGTGCCTCGACATAGAAACCAAGTACAAGAAAGGCGAGAAGTGGGAGTATCTCCCGCAGCCAAAGTTCGACCATGGGGTGTTCTAACCATAACTATCGGGGGGAGCGTTTCGAAGGCTCCCCCGCCTTTTGGACTCATACATTCATACGCATTCATACGACAAGAGCATTTAACCACAGAGGCACAGAGGGCACAGAGGAAAGCATTTCTTAGATGTAAAATGGGAATTCAGCAGTGTCGTGAGCACTTCTCTGTGTCTCTGTGTCTCTGTGCCTCTGTGGTAGATCATAGATTTTCGATTTTCGGTATTTGTCGTTAATAACGCTGGCGAAAAGAGGATAACGATGTTTCGATTCAACCGCGAACAGAAGGTCTTCACCATAGACGGGACCAAGGTCGGCGGCCAGGCGGGGGAGAACCCGCCTCTGCTGATCGCATCGATGTTCCACAACAAGGACCGGATCGTCACGGACCGGAAAGGCAACTTCGACCGGCCGAAGGCGGTTGAACTGATCAGGAAGCAGGAAGAGCTGTCGGCCTCCACGGGCATCCCGTCCATGGTGGCCATGGTGGCGAACTCGGCGGAAGAGGCGAAGATCTACATTGATTTCTACCGCGAGACGACCTCCATGCCCTTCGGCATCGACATGTGGGTCGCCGAGAAACGGGCAGAGGCCACGGAGTACGTGGCCAAGCTGGGCCTGCAGGACAAGTTCCTGTACAACAGCATCACGCCCTGGGACAAGGACATCAAGGGCCAGGTCCAGAAGCTCAAGGACCTGGGGATCAAACACGTGGTGGTCCAGGCCTTTGACGACCAGGACCAGACGCCGGCGGGCCGCGTGAAATCGCTGGAAAAACTGCTCGACCAGGGCGCGGGGGACTTCGAGACCGTGATCGTTGACACCTCGGTCATGAACCTGCCCGCTACGTCGTTCTCGCTCATCGCCAACCGGCTCATCAAGGAGAAGCTCGGCCTCCCCTGCGGCGGCGCCTACTCGAACGGCACGCACATGTGGAAAGAGACGAAGACCATCTGGAGCCTCGACGGGTTCAAGGCAATGGACGCCGTGGTCCAGGGCATGTCGTCGGTGCTCTGGAGCGACTTCAACTTCTACGGCCCCATCGTCACGGCGCCGCGCATCTTCCCGGCGGTGGCGGCGGCCCATATTCTGCTTTCGACGCTGCTCTACGACGAGACGAAGCGGATCCCCGACAACCCTGACCTGCCGATCAAGAAGTACTTTGCCGAATTTCTGGGAAAATTGACCGCGGGAGCGGCAAGGATGTAGATCGTGAGACCCTGATTGTAAATAGCAAATTGGAAATTGCAAATATCAAATCGAACATCGTTTCACTGCCATTTTGCAATTTGCATTTTACAAATTACAATTTCCAATGATATTTTACGTAAGGAGGTTGCATGACAACGATGAACGCACGAGAACGGGTACTGAAGATGTTCGCCGGCGAGGAGGTCGACCGGCCCCCCTGCTTCAGCGGCTTCGGCAATGTGACGACCGAGGGGCTGAAATCGCTGAACCAGAACTTCGCGGCAACGCATCTTGACGCGAAGATGATGGCCGCGGCCGCGGCATCGACCTACAAGCTTTTCGGCTTCGAATGCGGCGTGGCCCCCTTCGACCTCTGCATCGAGGCCGAGGCATTGGGATGCGAGATCAACGTGTATGCCCATTCCGAGGACCTGCTGTACCCCACGATCAAGAAAAAGCTGATCCACAACGAGGGCGAGCTGGATATTGTGATCCCGTCCGGTCTCACGGGGCGGGGCAGGGTCCCGCTCATGGTGGAGGTCATCAAACTGCTCAAAAAGGATATTGGCAACGAAGCGCCCGTCGGCTCCTACGTGCTCGGCCCCTTTACGCTGGCCGGACAGATCATGGAGTTGAACGACCTGCTGAAGCTGTCCTTCAAGAAGCCGGACAAGATCGGGAAGCTCCTGGACCAGATGGCGGACGTGATCATCCAGGTGGCGCAGGAGTATGAAAAGGCCGGTGTGGACTATATCTCGGTGCGCGAGATGGGCGCCACGTCGGACGTCTTGAGCCCGCGGGTGTTCAAAAGTCTGATCCTGCCGTATCTCAAGAAGATCTTCGAAAAGCTGACCGTCCCGAGCGTGCTCCATATCTGCGGTAAGACGAACGACATCGTCACTTCCATGGCCGAGAGCGGCGCGAAGGCGATCAGCGTGGACCAGAAGAACGACGTTGCAGAAACGCGCAAGAAGCTCGGACCCAAAGCGCTGGTCTTCGGGAACTATGACCCCTACAACGTGCTGGTGGCCGGTACGCCGGACCTCATCCGGCAAACCATAAAAAAATGCATGGACGACGGCGTGAGCGCGGTCTGGCCGGGGTGCGACATCTGGCCCACCGTACCGCCCGACAATGTCAAGGCCATGATGGACGAAGTCAGAAATTACAGGAGGTAATGCGATGGCGACGGAAGAAAAACAAAAGGAAATAAAAGAGAAATTGCGAAACGCCGTGGTCCAATATGATGAAGACGCCTCCAAGGAGGCGGCGCAGGAGGCGCTGAACGAGGGTCTGGATGCCAATGATGCCATCTTCAACGGCCTCGTGAGCGGCATGGAGGAAGTGGGACGGTTGTTCGAGGCCCAGGAGTACTTTGTACCGGAGATGCTCATGTGCGCCGACGCGCTCTATGCGGGCCTCGACATCCTGAAGCCTCACGTGAAGCAGCTTGATCTGGGCATGAAGGGCTCGGTCGTGATCGGAACCGTGGAAGGCGATGTCCACGACATCGGCAAGAACATCGTGAAGATGATGTTCGATGTGGCCGGCTTCACTGTTTATGATCTCGGCAGGGACGTGCCGCTCGACAAGTTCGTGCAGGAGCAGATGAAGACGGACTCGGACCTGGTCTGCCTCTCGGCGATGATGACGACCACCATGACCGGAATGAAGAAGGTGATCGACGACCTCCGGGCCAAGAATCCCAACGTGAAGATCATGATCGGCGGCGCTCCCGTCTCCCAGGACGTGGCGGACAAGTACGGCGCCGATGGATATGCCAAGGACGCAAGCAACGCGCTCAAGGATGCCATCAACATGGTCAGCTCGCTCAAGAAGCTGAAGGATGAGGCGGAAGCAAAGAGAGCAAAATGAAGACCTCGCTCAGGAAAGAGCTGGTGGACCACGGCGCCACGGTCGTGGGATTCGCGGGCCTGCAGGGGCACCTCAGCGGGGAGATCGCCCATCTGGACCGGGCGGTGTCCATCGGTGTGGACCGGAGGCTGAATGAAGACACCCTCAGCCTGCTCGTGAAGCTTGAGAAGCGGGCGGTACGGTTCCTGAAGGCCCGGGGGCATCGCACCCTTGCCATCCCGCCGGACTCGGACCGCAAGAAGGACACGTTCATCTCGAAGCTTTACTCCCTGTTCAACCACAAGATGGCGGCGACGTCGGCGGGGCTGGGCTGGATCGGGAAGAACGGGCTTCTCATCAGCCTTGACTGCGGGCCGCGCCTGTCGCTTGCCACGGTACTGACCGATGCCCCGCTCCGGCCGGATGTGCCTATCGAACACTGTCTGTGCGGTGAGTGCATGCTCTGCATGGAGCACTGCCCTTCGAAGGCCATAACCGGGTTGCAATGGTCGCGGTCATCGCCTTTTGTAGAGCTTGTACGGCTGGGGGAGTGCAGAAGCCATAAGACGAGCAAGCGGCAGACCACGGGCAAACCCAATTGCGGACTGTGCATCAATATTTGTCCGTATGGGAGGAAAGAAACGATTGCGGAATGCGGATTGCGGATTGCGGAATGAAAACCGTCATTCCCGCGAACGCGGGAATCCAGTGTATTTATCCGTGTTCATCCGTGTCGCTTAGAAGCGCCTACTTTTGGT
>CAYILT010000281.1:0-4442 GCA_964364055.1 uncultured Nitrospiraceae bacterium
TCCGACCGGCGGCACCGCGACGTTCTCGACCCTCGTGAAGAACGCCATCGCGGCCCTGGGGAACATCGGCAGCTCGAATCCCGATGCGGTGAAGGACGCCATCCCGATGATCCGGAAGCACCTGGACAGTTCCGACCTCGACGTGAAGATGAACGCCAAGGTGGCGCTGGGCAGGCTCGGCGACCCGGCGGGGATGTGACCCGACGCGGAGACGCGGAGACAGGGTGACGGGGAGACAAGGCTTGAGGCTTTTTCCCCGCGTCCCCCCTTCCCCGTGTCCCCGTGTCGAATTTGATTTTTTTCACGAGGTGTTAGTTTGGACGACCAGCAATTGAAATCAGCAATCGAGGCGCTCCTGTTCATCGGCGGGGGCCCCCTGTCCGTGGAACGGCTCAAAGGCATCTTCGAGGACGCATCCAAGGAGCAGATCGAAGCGCAGCTCCAGGCGCTCAAAGCGGACTACGACGCGCGCGGCGCCGGCGTCATGCTGGCGGAGGTGGCCAACGGCTACCAGCTTGCCACCTGCCCCGAGCAGGCGCCCTGGGTGAGAAAGTTCAAGACCGTCAAGGTCACGACGCGGCTATCGCGTCCGGCACTCGAGACCCTTGCCATCATCGCCTACAAGCAGCCGGTCACCCGGCCTGAGATCGAGGCCATTCGCGGGGTGAACATCGGCGGCATCACGCGGAACCTCATGGAGCGCCGGCTCGTCAAGATCGTCGGGAAGAAGGACGTCCCCGGAAGGCCCATGCTCTACGGTACGTCTGTCGAGTTCCTGCAGTATTTCGGATTGAAAGACCTCTCCTCCCTGCCCACGCTGAAGGAGTTCCAGGAGCTCGACGCGGGCGAAAATGCCATGATGGAGGACCTTCCGGAGCGTGAAAGCGGCGAGAGCGAACCGCTGCAGGAAGAAGCGTCCGAGGCCCTGGATGCCGCAGATACGGCGCAGGCCGAAGGTGAGGGATCGGCGGACGAAACGGTCACCTCGGAGGCATCGAGGCAAGGATGATCGAACTCCAGGAAGCCCTGCGGAAAAAGGAGATCTGGGCCATCGGCGGCGGCAAGGGCGGGATCGGCAAAAGCCTGATCACCGGCAACATCGGCATAACTCTCGCCCGCATGAAGAAGAAGGTCCTGCTCGTGGACGCGGACCTGGGCGGCGCCAACCTCCACACCACGCTGGGCATCGGCGTCCCGGAGATGACCTTATCGGACTTTCTGAACCGGCGCGTCGAGAACATCAGCGACGTCATCATCAAGACGTCCATCCCAAACCTGAACCTCATCAGCGGCGCCCAGGACTTCCTCGACGCCGCCAACCCCAACTTCGCTCAGAAGACGCGGCTCCTCCGGCACCTCGAGACCCTGGACGCGGACTACATCCTGCTGGACCTCGGCGCTGGAACGTCTTTCAATATCCTGGATTTTTTCCTCTTCTCCGACCACGGAATCCTGGTCGTCCTTCCCGAGCCCACGGCGATCGAGAACGCCTACCGGTTCATCAAGAGCGCGTTCTACCGCCGGTTCAAGAAGGTCGTGGCCAACCAGAACATCAAGGACCTCATCGACGCGGCCATGGACCAGAAGAACACCATGGGCATCCGGACACCCTTCGACCTCATCGAACGCGTCAAGGGAATGGAGCCAGAAGTGGGCGAGATCCTGGAGCTCGAGGTGCTCAAGTTCCGTCCCAAGCTGATCGTGAACCAGGTGCGGACCAAGAACGACGTGCAGATCGGATTTTCCATGAAGAGCGCCTGCCAGAAGTACTTCGGCATCAACCTGGAGTACCTGGGCTACGTGGAGTACGACGACTGCGTCTGGCAGTCCATCCGCAGCAAGCGGCCCCTCGTCATCGAATACCCCTACTCGCGGCCGGCGCGGTGCATCGAACGGATCGTCCACAACCTGCTCCGCAAGGAACAGATGACCCTCAGTATGCTGTACTGAAAAGGAGAAGTTCTAAAACTCAAGCACCAAATCACAAATAATACTCAAATTCAAAATTTCAATTTCTGAAACGTTTGAATTTTCATTCTTACTTGGTGTTTGGAATTTATTTGTTATTTGGCGTTTGTTATTTGACGTTTGCGGGGCGTAACATGCTCAAAAAGATCGACGACTTGAACTACTACGAACTCCTGGAAGTGAGCTTCCGGGCGACGGCGCAGGAGATTCACAAGGCCTACGAACGCGTCCGGAAGATCTACGACCCGAACTCCATCGCCCTCTACTCGCTCTTCTCGACCGAGGAGACCGAGAAGATCCGGCAACGGGTCGAGGACGCCTACCGCACCCTGATCTACGATGAGAACCGGCGGGACTACGACCGGACGCTTCGCGACATTCCCCTCACCCCGGAGCCGCAGCAGCCGGAACTGCGGTACCAGCAACGCCCTCTCTCAGCGCCATCACGGACACCGAGAATGGCCGAACCCACGGTTTCCGCTGCGGAATCTCGTGCTGCGAAGCCGCAGCCGGCACCCGCGCCTCCTCCCTTGCCGGAAACGCTCCAAGCCGTTCCCGCTGACATCACCGAGCTAACCGGGCCGGTCCTCAGGATGATGAGGGAACAGCGCAGCCTCACCGCCCGGAACGTGGCGGATACCACCAAGTTGAGCGGACGGTATGTGGAGGGAATCGAAGAGGAAAACTACAAGAAACTCCCTGCCCGCCCCTACCTCCGCGGCTTCCTGGTCATGTACGCCAAGGCCATCGGCTACGAACCCGGCCGCATCGTGAACGATTATATGAAGCGCTACGACGCGGCGATGAATCCGCCGAAAAAGTGAGTGAAGAGGAGACGACAGTCGGGGGTCGGGGGTCATTGATTTATTTAACTACGAGATTGCTTCGCTCCGCTCGCAAAGACGGCTGAAAGACTTTTTCAACAGCCTGTTCACCCTTCGACAAGTTCAGGGTGAACGGTATGGTATTAGAAAGTATGAACTATTTCCGTTCGTACTGAGCCTGTCGAAGCACAAAATCGGTTTCGGCAACAACCGGTCAAGAAGCGACCCCATAGAAGCGTAAGTGATGATCAGGCAAAATGCTCGTCACGTATCAACGTCCCCTATGCTTGTCAGGCTTATGAAAAGGGAGACAGACGATAGCTCATGTTAGCTCTGTTTGATGTCCTGGAGGATCCCGGAGAGCGGAACATCCTCTGTTTCGATTAACGAATGGGCGTTGTTGCTCATAAATGCTCATAAGAACGACGGCGTAAAAATAACAATGGACATGGCAGAAATGTCACGCCGCTCCACCTCATGCTCCCTTACGGATCCCTCAAGGCATCTTCGTGATTGCCGACAACGCGCAGGATGATCGTGTCGTGGTCAAGGGTAAACGTGAACCGGTAATGATAGTCCACCCGCGCTTCCCAAATATCCTTCTGCCCGCTCATTTTCTTCGTGTGCAATGATGGATGATAAAAATCGAGTAGTAAAAGCTTTACGGCTTTTTCGGTTTTTTGCTGAACCTGCGCGGAGAGTTTGAGAAAGGCCTTATCGAACGTTTTCGTTCTACGGATTTTCACTTCCCGGCCTTTCGCTTTCCTTTTTTCAGATCCGCGAACAAACGATCCGTTTCATACTCGGCGAATGACTCGGAAACCCTGCCCTCCTTTATGTCCTTCTCCGCAGCCAGTTCCATCTTTTTCCATTTCAGCGTATAAAAATACGCCTGGGTAGGATCGATCCGGGACAAGGTTTCTTTATGTTTGACAAAGCAGATAAAATCCAACACTTCTTTTGCCTTCGATGCCGGTAGATTCTTGATCTCCCGGACAATATCATCTTTTAACGTAGTTTGGGACATTTTTTACTCCTTGCCTCTATACCAGCGTTGTGATAAGTGCATTATAGATTGAATACTTCCCAGAGTCAACCGTCTCCGAACACAGAGGAAAGACACTCGGGACACAACGTCCCCAAAAGTGCTCCTGAGACGATCGTAAACCTGATTGCTCGCACGACGACCGCCAAAGGGCTCCAAGTGACCTGCCGTCTGGATCGTCGGAAATACCCGACCGGTCGGAAGGTGACGGATGAGGAATTTAAACGAGTGAACCTGAAACGGAACACGTTTCATGGCGACTGGAATTACATCATTCACCCCTTAACGCGCTATCCGAGTTGATACCTTTATTTATTGACACTGCCTAAGTGCATTATAGATTGAATACTTCCCAGAGTCAACCGTCTCCGAACACAGAGGAAAGACACTCGGGACACAACGTCCCCAAAAGTGCTCTTTTGACAAAGCAGATAAAATCCAACACTTCTTTTGCCTTCGATGCCGGTAGATTCTTGATCTCCCGGACAATATCATCTTTTAACGTAGTTTGGGACATTTTTTACTCCTTGCCTCTATACCAGCGTTGTGATAAGTGCATTATAGATTGAATACTTCCCAGAGTCAACCGTCTCCGAACACAGAGG
>CAYILT010000282.1:0-4437 GCA_964364055.1 uncultured Nitrospiraceae bacterium
AAATCTGCGAAAGAAAGGATCGTCAAAGAAATCGAAAGGGGTCTGTTCGCTCTGTTTGATCAACCGCGTTGTGGAAATGTTCACCACCGACGGCGTTGCCACTCCCGCCACCTCGGAGAGGGCATCGGAGAGCTGGGACAGGGTCTCGACGGACCGTGACGAAACCTGGTTCCTGGCCGCGAGCGGTGACGTGAGGTCAAGACGCGACGAGAGCGCAAGGCCTACGAACACGCCGACCATGAGGATGAATGCGGCGGAAAAATAGAAGCGTTTTTTGTCCAACATGGAAAAATTCCTCCCGGTGTTTACTCGGTGCTGGCGTAGCGGTATATTGTACCAAAAAGAACTGAATATTTTCAAGCCCTTTTTCTGATTGACACCTTGATGGGATGAAATATAATAGCAAGTGACCATTCGGAAACCCAGGGAGCAGGATATGCCGAAGAAAAAAACGACCCCGAAACGAGCACCATCCTCCGCCGAGACAAAGCTCCATCAGCTCGACAAGCAATACCTCTGGCATCCTTTCACCCAGATGCGGGACTGGCAGCAGGAACCGCAGATCATCATCGAGCGCGGCAAGGGAAGCGGCCTGGTCGACACCCGGGGGAAAAGGTATCTCGACGGGGTATCGTCGCTCTGGGTCACGGTGCATGGACACCGGAAAAAAGAGATCGACCAGGCAGTGGTGCGACAGCTCAGGAAGATCGCCCATTCGACGCTGCTCGGTCTTTCAAACGTCCCGGCGGTCCTGCTCGCCGAAAAGCTTGTCACTATAGCACCAAAAGGACTTTCCAGGGTATTTTATTCCGATAGCGGTTCGACCGCCGTCGAGATCGCCCTGAAGATGGCCTTTCAATATTGGCAGCAAAAAGGCCCGCAATATCAGCGCAAGACCGGGTTCCTCTCGCTCACCGAAGCGTATCACGGAGATACCCTTGGGGCCGTGAGCGTGGGAGGCATAGAGCTCTTTCATTCGATCTACAAACCGCTCCTGTTCCAGACCCGGAAGATCGAGTCGCCCTTCTGCTACCGCTGCAAGTTCGGGCTGACCTATCCGATGTGCCAGATGACCTGCCTCATGCATGCCGAGAGGATGATCCAGAAGTTCGCCTCCGTCTCGGCCGCCCTCATCATCGAACCCATCGTTCAGGGGGCTGCCGGTATGCTCCTGCAGCCGCCCGGATTCCTGAAGCGCCTCCGGGAGATGTGCACCCGGAACAACATCCTGATGATCGCCGATGAGGTCGCGACGGGCTTCGGCAGGACAGGTACGATGTTCGCCTGCGACCAGGAAAAAGTGTCCCCCGACCTCATGGCCGTGGCCAAGGGCATTACCGGCGGCTACCTGCCGCTCGCCGCGACGCTCACGACCGAGGATATCTACCTTGGATTTCTGGGAGAGCAGAAGGAGCTGAGAACGTTCTTCCACGGCCATACCTACACCGGCAATCCCCTCGCCTGCGCCGCGGCCATCGCGAACATCGACCTGTTCAGAAAAGAAAAAACGCTCCTGCGGCTCAAGCCGAAGATCACGTTCCTCGCAAAGCGGCTGGCCGAGTTCAGAAAGCTCGCCCCTGTGGGCGAGGTGCGGCAGAAAGGGTTCATGGTGGGTATCGAGCTGGTGAAGAACAGGCTTACCAGGGAACCCTACCCGCTTGAAGAGAAAGCGGGTTTCCGGGTTGTCCAGGAGTGCCGCAAGCACGGCCTCATCATCCGGCCCCTGGGGAACGTCATCGTGCTCATGCCGCCGCTCTCCATATCGCTGCAGGAGCTGGGGCGGATGCTCGATATCGTCTACGCAGCGATCAAAACGGTGACGGAAAAAGGATAGTTCTACTTCCCCCGCTCCGCATCATCGAATTTCCTCTCGGTCTCTTTTGACCGCGCTTCTTCTTCGCGCGCCCGCTGGTCCAGGACCTTGTCCATGGATTTGTAGGCTTCCGCGGCCTTCTTCCCCCGCTCCGCCGATCTTTCCTGAAGGCCCGCCACAGGATTTGAGACCGTTTCCCCGACCCTTCCGAAGAGACCTATGACATCCCGCACATGCGTAACCCCGAGGAACACCACCAGGAGCACGACCAGCACTGTCCGGATGCGGGACAGAACCTGCGCCTGCTCCCTCAGCGCGTCGATGTGCGAGGCCACGAACAGGAGGGCGAGGAAAATGCCGACGGCGACCCCGGACCGGACCAGCCGGCCGCTGAGCGGCTCCTCCCTCTTTACGTGAGCCGCGTTCTGTTCCGTCCGGGCAAGCGCTTCAGCCGCAAGCCGCGCCCGCTCCTCCTCGGCCTTCTCGTCCGAGACCACGCCGCTCACGATGACCGCCTGCGCCCGGTACTGCTCGGGGATCTTCTGCATGTCGTCGGCGTAGGTGGGGATGCCTTTTTCGTTCACATATTGGTAGATGACCGCCTGGCCTTCGCGGCCGATGAACAAGATGAGTGCAACAAGGAAAGTGATAGATACTATCCGGAACTTTTCCATGGAACATCCTCCATATATTCTGATGGTATGACAGAAGCAATTAATTATCACAGGTGGGCAGTAAAAGTCAACTATTCTACAGGGTATTTTCAGGGGATGGCCTCAATCATCATCATCATCATCAAGGTCCTGCGTCATCCAACACAGCTGCTCGATGGTCCATGAAGCGATTACGTTCTGAGGAATCAAGGGGACGTTGTTGCTATTTTATACATTAACTCTCATTGTCTTTTTCCACCCGGTCTATGGCCTTTGTGATTGCGGAAGTACTTACGCCTGCACGACGCGCAATAGCGGCGGCCGACAAGCCCAATTCGTCTCTGCCACGCTTGGCAATGATTGACCTCGTTCCGCTTACAGCCCTGCGTTTGCCGCCACCCTGCAGTTCCAGCGGATTTATTCCACTCCTACGGCATTCCTCTTCGATGATGTTTTTCAGCGTTTTCCCTGCCCGCTTGTGCTTGAGTTGGCGCAGGTGACGATCTTCCGTGTCTTTCAATATTTTATTGACGAATTCGCCTCCGCCCAGGATGCGCTGGTCATATTCTTCCTTCTGGCCTCTCCTTCTCATGGCCAGTACTTGTGACCACCCGCCCTGGCTTCGGGTAAGCCCACCACCGGTCAGTTCCTTGATCGTCCCCTGGGCTACTCCTTCCGTCATAAAACGGCGATATTCATGAAGGGCGCTCCTGCGGGTGCCGCCGTATTGGGACAGGACGCTCTCGATATCCATCCAAGGGTGCTTTGCCTTTCCGATGAGCGTCCGGTGGGCGCTCCATGGATAGAGATCGAGCTCTTCAATCGTTTTGACGATGCCGGCTCGTATGGGATTGAGGTGGATGTAGCGGACAAGAGCTAACAGGTAGTTGTCTTCGTCGCAGAGAATGGATTTGTACCGGTTTTCAAACAGGTGGCCGGTTCGGCTGTGACGGCGGTTGAAATATTGTGCATACCAGGTGAGGAGCTTTCGCATGACCCCTGATATGCCCTCTTTGCCGCTCTTGAAGAGGATATGGACGTGATTGGTCATGAGGACCCAGGCGTAGACGGTGCTTTTCCCCTCTGCCACATTCCGGCCGAGGCGGTCGAGGAAGAGGCTTCTGTCCTGGTCGTCCTTGAATATGTCGGTCTTGTTGATTCCCCGCAACATGATATGGTGCAGGGCGCCGGGGACATCAAGTCTGGCCTGGCGTGGCATGAATGAATTCTATGGGAATTTCCGCTCTCCGTCAAGGAATATATCAAATAGCAACAACGTCCCCAAGATGCCCCAAGATGCCCCTCCCCAAGATGCCCCTTTTGATGATTGGATATTGCGGATGCTGTACGATGCGTCACGCGCGCCGTGCTCTTCCTCGATGGCAATAAGCTTGTGGACCAGGCTGTCTTCCTCCTTGTAGAAAAGGGCCTGGCCGGTGATGCGCGTGTATTTGATGTAGTCTTCTTCGGGGACCAGCGAGAGCACCGCGTCTTGCAGCGTGCTCTTGCCTGCTGCGCTTCTTGACTGGATCATGACGGACAACGGTTCATCGAGTTTCCGGCTCGTGGCCGCGAGGTAGCCCATGAGCTTGTTTGCATCCTCGCCGGTGATCCCGACGGTCTCGAAGTCAACGAGGATGCGGGAGAAGAGTTCCGGGTCTTTTAAAAACTCAAGGGCCTCGTCTTCTTCGCTCTTGGTCATTTTCTGGACAGAAGAGGCGTCTTTATTCTCCGGCTGCCAGGACTCGGCGAGGTCAATGAGCTTGGTGATGTCTTCCGTGATGATCTCTTCTTTCTCGGCAAAGAGCACGGCGCACGCCTTGGCGAAGAAGAGGCGGCTTCGATTGGAGTACAGATCGACAGTATCAAGGTGGAACCGCTGCGCGGCCTTCTCTCCCCGAACAGCCTTGATCGTGGCTTTGAGCTTCACGCCCTCGCGCACGATCCCGCGCACGTCGTAGCGCCGGTCGC
>CAYILT010000283.1:0-4429 GCA_964364055.1 uncultured Nitrospiraceae bacterium
TTATACATACTATTGAGAGAAGCGCGGGTGGACGACAACGTGGACGTCGAGGAAGGGGTCACCATCGACCTCGACGAAAATAAACACATCATCGGCATCGAAATCCTCGGTGCGAGCAAGAAGCTGTCCCTCGAAAATATCACCACCATAACCATCGCCAACCTCCCTGTTGAGACCGTGGCCGCGTAGCCCATCCCCATCGACCCCTCACCTGACCTCTCCCGCAAGGGGAGAGGGCCGGCGGCCCCGTATGAGGCAAAGCCTCTATCGGGGTGTGAGGACATTCCGCATTCGCCCCTCCCCCTACCTCCCCATCAACACCCGGTCCACTTCCTTTACAAGCGCGTCGCGCTCCACGGGTTTTACGATGAACCCGTCCACAGCCAGTTCCTGTTTGTCGTTCGTCCTGCGCCAATCATGGTATGCGCTCGTGGCGATCACCGGAATGACGCTGGTCCGGGGAAACTCCTTCAACTTCCGCGTGAAGTCGAACCCGGTCATATGGGGCATGATGAGGTCGGTGACAATGAGGTCGAACCCGGAGTCGAACGCGAGCGTATCGATCGCATCCTCGCCGTCTGAGGCGAAGACCGTCTCGAACCCCAATGACCGCAGCAGCCCATCGAAAACCATCCTGCTCTTCTCATCGTCGTCCACGATGAGGACCCGCTTCCTGGTGATTGCCATGATCGCCTCCTTTGACCGACAAACCGAACGCATAACCTGCTTGACAGGATCACAGGATATAGTCCGATGAATGCCTAAACTGTTTTAACAGGTTGTTGAAAAAGTCCCCCTTTGACGTCATTGCGAGGAGCGTAAGCGACGAAGCAATCTATAAGTTCTTGATTTATTGAAAAACGAGATTGCTTCGCTTCGCTCGCAAAGACCCTCAAAAATGTTTTTCGACAGCCTGTTAAACATCCAGTTCATCCTGTTATCCTGTCTGAGGCAGAGGTTTTTGTTTTGTTTCATTGGTCAGAGTCGAAACTCCGTTCATTTAAATCAAGCTTCTTGCGCCTGTTCCGCCCCGTCCGCGTCCAATGGTTTCATCATGAAGTTCACAGCGATGTCTCCTCGCCAACTCCCAGATGCTTTTGTATCAATGCCGGGAGCTGCCTGATATCAATCGGCTTGGAGATATAATCATCGAAGCCGGCGCTGAGAAACTGTCCCATCTCCATATCCACAGCGAACGCGCTGAGCGAAATGATCTTGATGTGTTTCGTCTCCGGGTCCGCCTTGAGCGTCTTCATCGCCGCTATACCGTCCATCACCGGCATCTGCACGTCCATGAGGACCAGCGCGGGCATGCGCTCTTTTGCCAATCTTACGGCTTCAGCGCCGTCCTGCGCCTCGATGACTTCGTAGCCGTAATGCATGAGCACATCCTTCAGCAGCGCCCTGTTTTCCCTGGTGTCGTCCACGACCAATATTTTTGCACTCATGGCTGTTGCCTCCCGTCTACCGACTCCTGCCTTATTGGTATCGCAAAGCTGAACGTACTCCCTTTCTTGAATTCACTTTCAACCCATATCCCTCCGCCATGGAGTTCGATCAGCCTTTTTGTCAAGGCAAGACCGAGCCCGGTGCCCTCGTAGTTCTTCGTATACGCGGATTCAAGCTGGGTGAATTCATAGAATAACTTAGGCATGTCCTCGGGCTTGATGCCGATGCCGGTATCAGCGACCGAGATTTCGATGAAAGCTCGGTCGAGTTCGGAGTTCGGAGTGGCGAGTGCGGAGTGTTCTTCTTCCATTAATTCCGCATTCCGCACTCCGCATTCCGCACTTAAGCGTGCTTGCACGCGCACGGAGCCCCCCTCCGGCGTGAACTTCACGGCATTGGAGAGCAGATTGAACAGGATCTGCTTGAACTTTCGTTCATCCGCCTCGATCTCGATGTCAGCATCCGGTGCTATTTCACTACCGAGCCTGATCCCATGCTTTATCGCATTTTCATTCAGCATCATGATCGACGCGTTCAGTTCGTCTTTTATCAAGAACCTGCTCAGTTCAAGCTCCATCTTGCCGGCCTCCACTTTCGACAGGTCGAGGATGTCGTTTATCAGATTGAGCAGATGTCTGCCGCTGCCGTAGATGTTTTTCACGTAATCTTGCTGCTTTTTATTGAGCTTCCCGAACAGCTCGTCCTGAAGGAGCTCGGAGAACCCGATGACGGCGTTCAGGGGCGTCCTGAGTTCGTGCGACATGTTGGCGAGAAAGTCCGACTTGGCTTTGTTCGCGGCCTCTGACTGGAGCTTCGCCCTCCGGAGTTCCTCCTGCTGCGTCTGAAGCCGCCGGTTAACTGACTGGAGATCAAGGTTGGCACGGTCGATCTGCGCGGTGCGCTCCCTGACCTTTTGCTCAAGCTCCGCATTGAGTCTCAGGACTTCTTCATCCGCCTTCATGCGCTCCCGGACCACGGCCCTGCCGCGGCGGGAAACAATCCAGATACCGGTCAGCCCGATCAGCCACAGGGTCCCATGGGACAGCAGCGATGCGCCGGTCCTCGTCCGCTCCAGGGCCAGGTACGGGGCCAGCGAAAGAGCGACCGCAATCCCTCCCCGGACATCTCCCTCCTGATACCCCTGATGGCCGTGGCATTTCAGGCACCCTTGTTGTGTGATTAACGGCTGCATGAACCGGAGATAGGGTTTGCCGTCCAGTTTGGTGAATTCTGTCATTTCCCCAACGCCCCGTTCAAAAGCCGCAAGCGCCTTACGTTCCCACTCGTCGGGAGCATTCGCGGGATTCAGCGCGTTCAGACTGGTAATATGTCCCTTGGTGCCGTAGAGTCCGGAATAGTCGTGCATCACCTGCCTGAGCATGTATGCGGGGTTCATCAGGGTGAGCCGCTTGCCGGAAGGCAGCCTTATGTCCCGTTCCGGAATGTGGCTCAGATAGGGGTTCGGCTGCGTCTCTTCGGTTACCGGCACATAAACGCCGCCGTGCTTGGTCGCCCATAATCGGAAAGCCTGGTCCTTGTTAAAGGTCGTCCGCGCCTCTTTCAGCGCCAGTTCATCCACCTGCCTGCGGTCCTGATATACGGTCCAGCAGAGGGAGGCGGCAATCAATAGCGTCCAGATTACCGCGAGTAGTGCGGCATGCCTGTACAGCATTGCAGTGTTGACAATCTGTTTCATTTTTCCTGTTATCATCCTTGACAACGTCGCAAAAAAGTCATCATTCCCATGAAACGTGTCCTCGATCGTTTCAGTCGGGGAACGGGAACCCTGCGAATGTCAGACCATATGACACGTCCGTGCCCGCCGTTGCGGGGCACAACAAGGCATGAAACTCCCTCAGTCCATCTTTTCCGAAGAGGGATAGCTATACCCCGCTCCCCACATATTTCTTCGCGATCTCCGGCAGTTTTCTCGTATCGATCGGCTTTGCGATGTAATCGTCAAACCCGGCCTGCATGATCTTTTCCCTGTCGCCCTTCATGGCAAAGGAGGTCAGGGCGATCACTCTAATAGGCCTGGTGGCAGGGTCGTCTTTCAGCAGCGCTATCGCCGTAAAGCCATCCATGACCGGCATCTGGATGTCCATTAATATGAGATCGGGCAGATGCTTTTTTGCCAGCTCCACGGCGATCTTTCCGTTTGCCGCCTCGAAGACCTCATACCCGTGATACAACAGGATGTCCCGTATTAAGATCCTGTTCATATCTTGGTCTTCGGCGACTAATATTTTCTTGGCCATGCTATCCCTCCTGTTGAAATTACCCGCCAACCGCTTTCCTGACCAGTGCGGCGAATTTCTCTTTTTTGATGGTTCCTTTTTCGAGGATGCATTGGACCCTGCCCTGCAGTCTCTTCTTGTCCGCGGAAGAAAGGTCCATTCCCGTGAGGATGATGATCGGGATAGCCGCCGTCTTCGCGTTGGACCTCAGCATATCCACCGATTCAAAACCGCTCATCCCGGGCATCAGCAGATCAAGCACAATGAAATCCGGCATCTCCCGCTTCGCGGTCAATACGCCTGTTTTTCCTTCCGTAGCCGTGAACACGCTGTAGCCCTCGATCATCAAGGCCTCTTTCATGAGACCGAGGGTCTTTGGATCGTCGTCGATAATGAGCGCGCTCCGCCCGGACATTGGTTTCTTTTCCGCCTGACGATCTTCCCCTGCAACAGGTATCGGCCGTGGAGCCTGCCTCACCGGCAGAGTGAACGTGAACCTGCTGCCCTTCCCCGGCTCACTTTCCACCCATATCCTTCCGCCATGGAGCTCGGCCAGCCTTTTCGTGAGCGCAAGCCCGAGCCCGGTGCCTTCATGCTGCTTCGTATATGCCGATTCAAGCTGGGTGAATTCATTGAAGAGCTTCTTGATGTCATCAGAAGCGATGCCGATGCCGGTGTCGGCGACGCTGATTTCGATGAAAGCTCGGTCGAGTTCGGAGTTCGGAGTGGCGAGTGCGGAGTGT
>CAYILT010000284.1:0-4421 GCA_964364055.1 uncultured Nitrospiraceae bacterium
CGTGCGCGAGCCGGCGGGCAAGACGGGCTTGGCGGCCAGGTTCCGGAAGAGCGCCGCCGTGGTCGGCGAGGTGCTCGGCAAGTTCCATCCCCACGGCGACCAGGCGGCCTATGACGCCATGGTCCGGATGGCCCAGGATTTCTCGCTCCGCTATCCGCTGGTGGATGGCTCCGGGAACTTCGGCAGCCTCGACGGCGACCCGGCCGCTGCCATGCGGTACACCGAGGCGCGCCTCTCGCAGCTCGCCGAGGAGCTCCTGGTCGAGATCGAGAAAGAGACCGTCGGCTTCCGGCCGAACTACGACAACTCACTCAAGGAGCCGGTGGTGCTGCCGGCCCGCTTCCCCCAGCTCCTGGTGAACGGCACATCGGGGATCGCCGTGGGCATGAGCTGCTCCTTCCCGCCTCACAATATCGGCGAGGTGATCGACGGCCTCACGGCCGTCATCGACAACTCGAGCATCGACCTCAAGGACATCCTGAAGCTCATCAAGGGGCCGGACTTCCCCACGAGCGGCCAGATCCTGAACTCGAAAAAAGAGCTGAAGGAGATCTACCATACCGGCAGCGGCGCGATCCGGGTCCGCGGCGAGTACGGCGTCGAGGACATGCCGCGGGGCAGACAGGCGATCGTGTTCACGTCCATTCCCTACCAGGTGAACAAAGCGAAGGTGCTTGAGCGGATCATCGGCCTCATGGAGGAGAAAAAGCTCCCCCAGGTCACGGTGGTGCGCGACGAGTCCACGGATGTGATCCGGCTCGTGCTGGAGCTCAAGGCCGAGACGAACCCCGAGCTCGTCACCGCCTACTTGTTCAAGCACACGGACCTTGAAAACAGCTTCCCGGTGAACTTCACGGCGCTCAAGCCGAACATGGGGCCGGAGCGACTGTCGCTCAAGGAGATCATGCGGTATTTTCTCGATTTCCGGCTCGAGATCACCACGAAGCGGCTGAACTTCGACCTCCGGCTGCTGAAGGCCCGGCTCCACATCCTAAAGGCCTTCGAGATGCTATACGACGATCTCGACACTGCCATCAAGCTCATCCGCAAGTCAAAGTCCCGCGAGGAAGCCGCGGTCAAGATCAAGAAGCATTTCAGGTTCGACGACGAGCAGACCCGGGCCATCCTCGAAATGCAGCTCTACAAGCTCGCGGGCCTCGAGATCGAGCGGATCCTGAAGGAGAAGGCCGAGAAAACCAGGCTGAAAAAGGACATCGAAGCCATCCTGGGGAGCCAGAAAAAGATCTGGGGCCTCATCAAGACCGAATTGCTCGACATCAAGGCAAAATACGGCGACAAGCGCAAGTCGGTGATGAAGGCCGCCGAGGACGTGGAGTTCTCCCAGGAGGACTTTGTCGTCCACGAGGACGTCACCATGATCCTGACGAAGATGGGCTGGGTGCGCCGCGTCAAGACCGTGGGCGAGAACCTCCGGTTCAAGGAAGGCGATGACCTCCTCTCCCTCATCCCGGCGAATACGCGGGACAACATCGCCATCTTCTCGTCGGCCGGCAAGGCCTACGTGATCAAGGCCTTCGACCTGCCGTCGGGCTCCGGTTTCGGCGAGCCGGTCCAGCACCTCTTCAAGTTCGGCGACGGCGAGCGGCCCATCATGGCCATGAACCTCTCGACCGTCCTTGCCGGGTCTCCGGTCGCGGCGGAGGACGAAGAGAAGGCAAAGGGCAAACAGCCGCAGCTGGCGCTGTCCGGCGGCACGGTCATCGCGCTTTCCATATCAGCCAAAGGGGTGGGCTTCAAGTTCGACCTGTCGCAGTTCAACAGCGTCACCACCCGCGCGGGCAAGAAGTTCGCTGGCTTCAAGACCGGCGACAGCATCATGGGCGTGGACATCCTGGACCTGCCGAACGTCCTGTTCCTCACCTCCGAGGGCAAGGCCGTGGTGGTCGCCGGGAAGGACATTCCGCTGCTCACCGGCGCGGGCAAAGGCGTGAAGCTCGTGAACGTGAAGAAGGGCGAGATAACGCTCTTCCGCGCGGTGCGCAAGGGCGAGCAGGTCAAGGTCATCGATGAGAAAGGCAAGGAGAAGGTCATCGACCTCAAGAACTACGGCGTCATGACCCGCGGCAGCGTGGGGTTGAAAGCGGTGAAGGCGGTCAAGTTCGTATAGAAAACAGAATGCGCCACAAAGTCACGAAGGCGCCAAGAAAAGATCTTCAGTCTTTCTTCGCGTCTTAGTGCCTTAGTGGCAAACCAAGACAATGAAATCCTACCGTAAAGAGCTCTGGTTCACCGTCCCCTCCCGCAGGGGCTTCATCAACATCACCTCCCAGGTCGAGGACTGCCTCCGGGAGAGCGGCATCAGGGAAGGCATCGTTCTCGTGAACGCCATGCACATCACGGCCTCGGTGTTCATCAACGACGATGAGCGCGGCTTTCACCAGGACCTCGAGGTCTGGCTTGAAAAACTCGCCCCCCATGAGCCGGTCGCACAGTACCGCCACAATACCGGCGAGGACAACGCCGACGCCCACCTCAAGCGGTCGATCATGGGCCGCGAGGTCATCGTCGCTGTCACGATGGGCAAGTTCGACTTCGGTCCATGGGAGCAGGTGTTCTATGGGGAATTCGATGGCAAGCGGCGGAAAAGGGTCCTAGTAAAGATTATCGGTGAATAGAATCTTACATCCTGCAAGTAACTCGCATGCTCAAAGAGATCGACTATGGGTGTCTTAGACACGCTTATTTAGATTTCGGAGCCCTAAACGATCCAGTAGTACGAGAAAGTCTGCGTCCCTCACAACAACATCAAAGAGATGTTCAACGCTTCCGGAAACTTCTCCTTGGCCCGCTCGATGATGATCTCTATGTCGGATTCCAGCATCCGCTCACGGATTTCCCAGTGGACGATAAAGCGGCTGCATCCGTCAAGAAGGCTGCACAGTTAGTAAAACGTGCCGCAGATGTTCAGGTACGAAATGTCCACATGCCAGTGCTCGTGAGGCTGAAGCGGCTGGACAAAGCCGGTTCCCTTTTTGCTGATTTTCTTGCTCCACTTGTTTAATAGCCCGGCCTGAGAAAGAATGCGCCAGGTGCTGGCGGGGCTTACGGCAACGACATTTTGATCGAGCATCATGAACGTGAGCCGCCGGTAGCCTTCCAGCGGGTTGTTGTGATAAAAAGCGATGACGGCCTGCCGTTCCCAGTCCTCCAGCCAGAAATCGCGGGGAATGGGGGCATTATGCTCGTTGGCTTTGCCGTACCGGTTGATCCAGGTGTGAAACTTGCTCTTGCTGACCGCCAGCCAGTCGACGAACCGCTTGATCGGGATGCCGGTCTTTCCGTTCCATGTCCGGGTAAAGTCTACAACGGCGTCTCGCGTATCATGGGGAACCCAGACGCCGGTTAAAGCTCCCCAAGTTCTTTTTTTAGCTTAACGTGCTCCTCCATCAGTTCAGAGAGCACCTCGTGTTTCCGACGAAGTTTATCTTCCAACTGCTCGATGCGCTGAGTATCTTTGCGTTTGGGATCCTTGCCTTGAGTGAAGGCTGCCGCACCGTTTTCAAAGAACTGCTTCTGCCAGTGGTAGAAGACTGTTGGTTGCAACTGATACTTGTCTCACAGGTCTGAAATCGGGACCTGTTCGACCAGGTGGCGCTTGAGGATCGCAACCTTCTCCTCGGGTGTGTAATTGTGACGCTTTTTTCGCATGGACCTTCCTCCGTTCGAGATAGTTTATCTCAAATCGGCTGAAAGTCCAATTCACGCTGAGCCAAAACACTACCTTCCGGAAACGCGCTATGTCGGCGAGATTGGTTTGGATGCGGGACCACGATATTATCGATCTATCGACTTACAGAGAAAAGTGTTTGAACGTATGCTTAGGCTCTGTGAACGTGCTGGCGATAAGATTCTATCTGTACACTGTGTACGCGCCGCAAGTGCGGTCCTCGACCTTGTTGAGTTATATTTACCGCGTTCACGAGGTCACATAGTATTACATTGGTTTACCGGAAGCCGGGCAGAGTCTCGACGCGCTATTGACCTGGGATGCTACTTTTCAGTTAACGCCAGCATGCTGATGAATAATAATCAGCGCTATCTTGTCGTGGCACTACCGGTCGATCGGATTTTGACTGAAACTGACGGACCATTCTGTAAGCATGAAGGTAGGCCCGTTCATCCTCGTGACAGTGAATTCACTACTAAGTTGCTAGTAAATGCAAGAGGGATGGGTTTAGAAGAGACTGCTGTTACTATTTTATCTAATTTTCACAATCTTGAGACATCTTAGGAGTTGAATCCTATTTTCAAAGACTCGATGCTAATTCCTGTGAATCCTTCCCCCTGTTTCGACAAAAACCGTCCTCTCAATTCGGTAAATCTACCAGTTATTTCGGCGAAGCTTTCATGAGAGTATCGCCTCTTCGGGTGATCACATAGTGCTGTTTGTATCATACATT
>CAYILT010000285.1:0-4407 GCA_964364055.1 uncultured Nitrospiraceae bacterium
TAACACAGGCAGTGCGTTCACGCATTACGACGATGGAGTGGAGCATTCCATTTGGTTGTCGCTGATGCGCGACCGGCTGGAGCTTATTCGCCGTTTGCTGTCGGAGGATGGTTCGCTTTGGATCACGATTGATGACAACGAGGGCCACTACCTGAAAGTACTTGGCGACGAGGTGTTCGGTCGACAGAACTTCTTGGGAAGCGTTGTATGGAATCATAGCGTTCAGTCCAAGGGCTACAGCGGGAAGTTCTCAGTACATCACAACTACGTGCTGGCTTATCAAAGATCAGAGAAGTTCGTTTTAAGAGACCTTCCAAGAACTGAAGAGCACAACGTCAACTACTCGAATCCAGATAATGATCCGCGTGGGCTATGGCGCGCTGGCGACGTACGCAACTCGCTGGTAAGACCAAACCTCATGTATGACATCAAAACGCCGAGCGGCAAGATCATCAAGCACCCGCCGAAGGGTTGGCGTTTCAGTCGCGAAACCTTTGAGAAGGAGTTCGCAGAGGGAAAGATTGTATTTTCCAAGAATGAGGTCCGAATCATTCGGAAGATCTACTTGACTGATCAGGAGGGGCGTGTACCGGAGACGTTGTGGTTTGCTAGCGATGTTGGAACGACGCGCGAGGCGAGTGCCGAGGTTCGCGTGTTTGTAGACGGAGAATTCTTCGATACACCAAAGCCTGAGCGACTATTACACCGGGTGTTGAGTCTGGCTACGAACGAACACGACCTCGTCCTCGACTCCTTCGCCGGTTCCGGCACCACCGGCGCCGTAGCCCATAAGATGGGTCGCCGGTGGATCATGGTGGAGTTGGGCGAGCATTGCCATACCCACATTATTCCGCGTATGAAGAAGGTGATCGACGGTCAGGATCCGGGCGGCATTACGGAGACCGTAGGCTGGAAGGGTGGCGGGGGCTTCCGGTACTATCGGCTTGCGCCCTCGTTGCTAGAAAAAGACAAGTGGGACAACTGGGTCATTAACAAGCAATACAATGCCGCGATGCTGACAGAGGCGTTGTGCAAATTAGAGGGCTTCACCTACGCCCCGAGCGATTCAATTTACTGGCACCATGGCCATTCGAGCGAACAGGATTTCATCTATGTTACGACGCAGAACCTAAACCATGAGCAACTTCAGGCACTATCGGATGAAGTGGGGTCGGGCAGGTCGCTTCTGGTCCTGTGCTCCGCCTTCCGTGGTAAATCCGACCGCTATCCGAACCTTACGATCAAGAAGATCCCGAACGCGGTCTTAAAACGCTGCGAATGGGGACACGACGACTATAGCCTGCAGGTGGAAAACCTGCCCAAGGCCCCGCCGAAGAAGGGACAGCAGGCCTTGTTTGAAGAGGAGGCAGAATAATGAACCGTCATGTGAATGCTATTTCAGGACGGCTCAGCCTCCGGCCGCCTCAAAGGCGATCTCTCGAAATATTGGATAGAATCACCGAAATTGTACCTCCTCGCAAGGGAGCGGACATTCAGGCCGCTCTGGCTACGATCAAGTCTGAATTCCCGACCGTAACAGATTTTGAGCGAGACTTTCCCTCGCTTTGCTTTGCTCTGGCAACAGGTGTCGGAAAAACGCGGCTTATGGGTGCGTTTATCAGTTATCTTCACCTCGCTCACGGCATTAACCATTTCTTCGTTCTTTCGCCGAACCTCACGATCTACAACAAGCTCATTGCCGACTTTACGCCGAATACCCCGAAGTATGTGTTTAAGGGGATAGCCGAGTTCGCTGTTGAACCTCCTGTCATCATCACTGGTGACAATTACGAATCCGGCGTGGGTGTGCGGGCAGGTGTATTGCCTGGGATCGATATGTCGGTCCATGTAAACATCTTCAATATCTCGAAGATCAATTCCGAAGTCCGGGGTGGAAAGTCTCCGCGCATCAAGCGTTTGTCCGAGTACATTGGGGAAAGCTATTTTGAATACCTTGCCGGTCTTGACGACCTGGTTCTTCTTATGGACGAATCACATCGCTACCGCGCTTCCGCCGGCATTCGGGCGATCAATGAACTGAAGCCTGTTCTTGGTCTGGAACTGACCGCGACTCCCATTGTGGAGACAGCGAAGGGCGCGATCCAGTTCAAGAACGTGATCTTCGATTACCCTCTGTCAAAAGCAATGGAAGATGGCTTTGTGAAGGAGCCCGCTGTTGTTACGCAGAAGAACTTCGATCCCAAGCAATTCACTCCGGAGCAGATCGAGCAGATAAAGCTTGAAGACGGGATACGCCTGCATGAGAACACCAAGGTCGAACTTGAGACGTATGCACGCCAGACCGAGCAGCGCATCGTGAAGCCTTTTATGCTGATCATTGCCAGGGACACGACCCATGCAAGCCAGTTGATCGAACACATCAAATCTGACAAGTTCTTTGAAGGACGCTATAAGGACAAGGTGATCCAGGTCGACTCGAGCAAGACTGGGGCTGAGGAAGACGAGATGGTTGCGCGGTTGCTGAAGGTTGAGAGCTCCGATGAACCGACAGAGATTGTAATCCACGTGAACATGCTTAAAGAAGGCTGGGATGTGACAAACTTATACACTATCGTGCCGCTCCGTGCTGCTAATGCCCGTGTTCTGATCGAACAGTCGATTGGGCGAGGACTACGGCTGCCGTACGGCAAGCGGACCGGTGTGAGTAGCGTAGACCGGTTGAACATCGTTGCCCATGACCGGTTTCAGGAGATCATTGACGAGGCCAATAGGCCCGATTCCGCAATTCGGCTCCAGCAGATCATTCTTGATCCGGCTACTGATATGCAGAAAATGCAGACAGTAGTTGTGCAATCCACCCTTGCCACACAGATCGGGGCTGTAACTACAGCGAAAATAGCAGGTAAAGCAGCTGGTGAAGCTGCTCCGCCGATGTTTACAAACGATGCGGACCGTGCCATAGCGCAGGCAACCATGAGTATCATTAAGAAGTACGAAAATCTACCGACGTCGAACCACTTATTGAAGAAGGAAGTGCAGCAGAAGATTGCCGAGGAAGTGGCCGAGTTCGTTGCTCCGATGCAGCAGGCCCTGCCGGGGATAGCTGAAAAGCCGAATATCGCGGCCGTGGTTGCCAAAACCGCTGCGTTCGTGGTTCAGCAGACAATCGATATTCCTCGTATCCTGGTTGTGCCCAAGGGTCAGGTGACGGTCGGATTTCATCAATTCACGCTCGACTGCTCTGGCATCAGGTATCAACCGGTTGAGCGGGACCTTCTAATTCAACATCTTCGGACGAACGCGCAGGAAACCCTGGGCTTCAGCGGCAGCGGCCAGCATGAGAGCAGGCTTGAAGATTACCTTGTCCGGGGACTGATCGACTTTGACGATGTTTCCTATGATGAGCACGCGGACCTCATGTACGACCTTGCTGGTCAGATGGTGAAGCATCTGCGCTCATACCTTTCGGAAGACGACACGAAAAACGTGCTGCTATACCATCAGAAACAGCTGGCATCATTCATACATGCCCAAATGCAGGCGCACCTGTGGGAGAAGGCGGCAGATTACGAAGTAGTTGTGAACAAGGGCTTCACGGAGTTGAAGAAAAGTGTCTTTACGAACAGGGCCAATGAGCCTGTCTTTGATTTCCGCAATACCGTCGAGGATAAGGCCCGGATCGGTCAGATGCTGTTTGGCGGGTTCAAGCACTGTCTTTATCCAAAACAGAAATTCCACTCTGATACGGAGCGCAAACTTGCGGTCATACTAGATCGGGAAGCTCAGAAATGGCTCAGACCAGCCATTGGTCAGTTCCAGATCTTCTATAAGTCAGGTGTTATCCAGAGTGATTATGTGCCGGACTTCGTAGCAGAGACCGATAAATGTATTTACATGATGGAATCCAAGGCACGGAATGATATGGAAAGCGCAGAGGTGCTGGCCAAGAAGGAGGCTGCCGTCAAATGGTGCGCCCACGCGACGAAGCATTCCACTGATAACGGCGGCAAGCAGTGGAAGTATCTGCTCATTCCGCATGATGCAATTATGGAGAATATTTCGATAGCTGGCTTAGTAAGCCAATTTGGCTGTTGATGGCGATCTTGATAGGCTGAACAGACACTTGAACGGAGAGGGCTAATCGATGAAAAGAAAAACTGTAGTAGGAAACCTCATAAATTTTCGGGGGTTGGTTTACGCGCCTATTAACGAGCAGGGAGTAGTATTTCTATTTGGAAAAATAGCCCATGAGTTTGGTATGTACGTAGAGTTAATTAGGACGGGTTACCCTGATTGTATCGCAAAAAGGTTTATTGGTAAGAACAAGTGGGAAGAGATTAAGATAGAGTTTGAGCATAAATCCTCAGATTTTGTGAGACACAAACACAAAGCAGTTAAGTGGACCCCTCTGTCAAGACAATAAAGAGTCGAGTTTAAGAGGGTAAC
>CAYILT010000286.1:0-4392 GCA_964364055.1 uncultured Nitrospiraceae bacterium
CCCCGCTTCACCGGCTTCACGTTCCAGATCTTCTCGGCATACTCGAGGATGCTCCGGTCGCTCGAGAACTTCCCCATGCCCGCGACGTTCAGGATCGCGCGGCGGGCCCATGCCTCCTGGTCGTGATAGAGCGCGTCCGCCTGTTCCTGGGCCTTGATGTAGGACCCGTAGTCCGCGAGCAGGAGGTAATGGTCCCCTCCTCCGGTGAGGGATTCAAAGAGGGGCCGGAAGCGATGCGGATCATCGGGCGAGAAAAAGCCCAGGGCGATCATGTCCAGCGCCCTTCTGAGCTCTTCGTTGGTATTGTAGAAGTGCCACGGGTCGTATCCTTCCTGCCGGATCTCCGCGACGCCGTCCGACGTGAGGCCGAAGATGAAAATATTTTCTTCACCCACCTCTTCCTTCATTTCGATGTTCGCGCCGTCGAGGGTGCCGATGGTGAGCGCGCCGTTCAGGGCGAACTTCATATTGCCCGTGCCGGAGGCCTCCGTGCCGGCCGTGGAGATCTGCTCCGACAGGTCGCAGGCGGGGATGATCTTCTCGGCGTTCGAGACGTTGTAGTTGGGCAGAAACACCAGCTTCAAGAGGCCGCCCACCGCGGGGTCGTGGTTCACCACGTCGGCCACGCCGTGGATGAGCTTGATGACCAGCTTGGCCATGAAATACCCCGGCGCGGCCTTGCCGCCGATAATGACCGTGCGCGGCACCATGCCCGTCGCGCGTCCCTCGCGGATCCGGTTATACCGTGTTATGACATGGAGCACGTTCAGGAGCTGCCGTTTGTACTCGTGGATGCGCTTGGCCTGCACGTCGAACAGCGAGTCAGGGTTCACCTTCGTCCTGGTCCGGGCTTCGATGCTCTCGGCCAGCCGCTGCTTGTTGGCCCGCTTCACCCGGCGGAACTCCTCCCGGAAGCCGGCATCGTCGGCCAGGGACCTGAGGTTCGCCAGGCACGACAGGTCCGTGAGCCAGCATTCCCCGATCTGCGACGTAATGAGCTTCGACAGGTCCGGGTTGGCCTGGTGAAGCCAGCGCCGCGGCGTGACGCCGTTGGTGATGTTCACGATCCTGCCCGGGTAGAGACGGTCGAAATCGGCGAAGATGGTCTCCTTCATGAGCTCGGTGTGGATCCGGGACACGCCGTTCACGGCGTGGCTGCCCACGATGGCCAGGTGCGCCATCCGCACCCGCCGCCCCCCTGTCTCGTCGATGAGCGACACGCGCTTCACGAGTTCGGCGTCGCCGGGGAACTGGTGGCGCACTTCATCGAGGAAGCGCTGGTTGATCTCGTAGATGATCTGGAGATGGCGCGGGAGTTCCTCGCCGAACAGCTGGACCGGCCAGGTCTCGAGCGCCTCGGGCATCAGCGTATGGTTGGTGTAGGAGATGGTCTTCCGGGTGATGTTCCAGGCGCGGTCCCAGTCGAGATGGTGGATATCGATCAGGATCCGCATCAGCTCCGGGATGGCGATGGAGGGGTGCGTATCGTTCAGCTGGATCGCCACCTCGTCCGGCAGCTCGTCGAGATTCGGATGGTACTTGGTGAACCGGCGCAGGATGTCCTGGAGCGTGGCGCAGACGAAGAAGTACTGCTGCTTCAGCCGCAGCTCCCTGCCCATGATGGTCGTGTCGTCGGGGTAGAGGACCTTCGATAGGTTCTCCGACTCGTTCTTCTCGGCGACCGCCTGGATGTAGTTCCCCTCGTTGAAGTACTTGAGGTTGAAGTCGCGGGACGCCTTGGCCGACCACAACCGCATGTTGTTCACCGTGTCCGTGCCGAAGCCCGGCACCGGCGTATCGAAGGCCATGGCCATCACGTCTTCGGTGTCGATCCAGTGGTAATGGAGCGCGCCGTGCTCGTCCTTGTATTCCAGCACGCGGCCGCCGAATTTGACGGCGTACAGCACCTCGGGCCGCGGAAACTCCCAGGGGTTGCCGTAGCGCAGCCAGTTGTCGGGGTGCTCCACCTGCCAGCCCTTTTCGATGCGCTGGGTGAACATGCCGTATTCATAGCGGATGCCGTAGCCGTACCCGGGAAGGTCCAGCGTGGCCATGGAGTCGAGGAAGCAGGCGGCGAGCCTGCCCAGCCCGCCGTTCCCAAGGGCCGCATCGTTCTCCAGCTCCTTGAGCCGGTTGATGTCCAGGTCCAGGTCGGCGAGGGCGTCGCGGCAGGCGTCGTAGATGCCGAGATTGAGCAGGCTGTTCGCGAGAAGTCTTCCGGTCAGAAATTCAAGCGACAGGTAGTAGACCCGCTTGGCGTCGGCGCGGTAATAGCTCCGCATGGTCTCCATCCAGCGCTCGATCAGCCGCTCGCGCACGGCAAGGGCCGTGGTATGGAACCAGTCGCGGTGCGTGGCCATGATGTGGTCCTTGCCCATGGCATAGACCAGGAGGTTCATCAGGGACCGCTTTATCGACTCCTTGTCGAGACCCCGGTAATTGTATTCAAAAGCGCTTTCGTCCGCAGCCTTCATTCCGTTCCTCCTTCAGGAGGTCAACACGACCGATTGACACCCTAGTACGGTCAAATTATTTCACAAACGTGCCGTGTCTGCAAGGTAATTATCAGGATCATTGAGGCGTAAACAGGGCGGGTGAACGGGACAGGTCAGACGCGCACGACGATCTTGCCGAAGAACTGGCGGGAAAGGAGTTTTTCATAGGCCCGGGGGGCGTCCTCGAAGGAGAACACCGAGTCCACGACGGTCCTGAGCTTCCGGGGAAAGAGCCAGAGGTACCGAAGGACCGCGGCCTTGGGGCCCACATAAACGCCGTGGATCGTGAGGTTCTTGCCGAACACCTGCCGGAGGGAGATGGGCGCCTCGTCGCCGCTCGTGGCGCCGAAAGTGACGACCCTGCCGCCGCGCTTCACCGCGGCAAGCGATCTGCTGAACGTGTCGGCGCCGACATGGTCCACGGCGATGTCGGCAAGTTCGCCGCCGGTGAACTGCTTCACGGTGGCGACGAAATCCTCGTTATGATGATTGATGACGAGATCGGCGCCCAGGTCCAGCGCCTTCCGCTTCTTCCCGTCATCGCCGACAGTGGTGATGATCGTGGCATTGAAGAGCTTTGCCACCTGGATAATCGCCGTGCCGACGCCGCTCCCCGCGGCATGGACCAGGACCGTATCGCCGTACTGGATATTGGCGCGCAGCACCAGCGAGTTCCATGCCGTCGCATAGGTAATGCCGATGCCCGCTGCTTCTTCGTAGGAGATCCCGGCGGGCTTTTTGAAAATGTTCGCCGACGGGACCTTCACGTACTCGGCCGAGACGCCGGGAGTGACCACGCCGAGGATGGTAAAGTCGCTGCACTCGTTGTCGCGGCCGGCCAGGCACCGGTCGCAATGACCGCAGGACAGACCCGGGTGGACGATGACCTCGTCACCGGCCTTGAGGTGCGTGACGGCCTTCCCGGTCCTCTCAATAACGCCCGAGGCGTCGGACCCGAAGATATGCGGCAGGGGTATCGTGCCGGGATAGGCGCCGTTCATGACCCACACGTCGAGGTGGTTCAGGGAAAAGGCCTTGACCCGGACCAGCACCTCGGTGTCCGTGATCTCCGGCGTGGGGAACTCGCCGACCTTGATGCCCTGATATCCCTTGAGTTCGTCGTAATAGAGGGCTTTCATATGCGACATTCCTCGGATGTCAAATACTATGGAGAGAGAATGAAGATTAAAAGGAAGGTGAGCAAACGCGTTGCGAACTGTCTTAAAAACCTTACAAGCCATGCTGAAAACACTATCGCGATATTCTCAACCTGCCGGCTTGGAATACACAGAACTTCCCGGCAAGTTTTTCCTCGTGTTCATCGAGGATGGTCTTCACGACCTCAACCTTCTCACTTCCCTTTGCATCTTCAAGCCTGAGGATCAAAACGCCGGCATGCGTTCTTCCCGATCGAAACACCAGTTCGCCGAAATCCTTGTCCATGGTCACAACCATGCGCGCCTCGGAAGCAGCCGTTTTCAGGATCACCCCGTCTTCCGCCTTCGGATCGATATCGCGCACGGTTTTGGTATCATAGCCCTGGTCCTGGAGCCATTTTTCCACCTGTTTGCCGACGCCGATATCGATGAGGAACTTCAGCTTACTCTTCGGCATTACGTTATCCCGCGTTCACTGCGTAAACCCGCTCTTCATTCGCAAGCTCAGCCGCATACAAAAGGACCGCGTGAATGTCCTCCCGTTCGAGTTCAGGATAGTCTTTGAGCAGTTCCTCCGCCGTTACCCCGCCGGCGAGCGCTTTCAATATCTGCTCGACGGTTAGCCGCAACCCTCGGATCGTCGGCTTGCCGACCATGACCTTCGGATTGACGGTGATACGTTTTAACAGGTCCTCGTTTTTTCGTTTCGGCATCGTCGCCACCTCCTCAGCAGTGAATCA
>CAYILT010000287.1:0-4390 GCA_964364055.1 uncultured Nitrospiraceae bacterium
CCTCGGGGTCCACGACAAGGGTCGTGGCGTAAAGGGCGCCGCTGTTGCCCACCTGTCCGAAGCCGTAGGCCATGGTGGTTGTGGCCCGGTCAGGCATGACGGTGCTCAGTGTCCTGTCCAGCGTGTCGTAGGTGAAGAGAGTGGGATTGAGGGGCTGACCCGGCCAGGTCCGCAGGTCGTTGAATTCATAGGCTTGGCTGCTGCCTATGGAAAGCGGGACCGGCTGGCCCTGAAGATCGACCCTGCCCAGGTCATCGAACACGATCAGTCCCGAGATGACCATGCTGTGACTGCCATTCACATCAGCTTCCTTCTTGGTCTGGAGGATCCGCTTCATGCCGTCCGCGAAGGTGACGGTGTCCAGGATATTGCCGTTGCTGCCTTTGATCGAGACGGCCTTGTTGTGCGTGATCGCCCGTGCGGGTTTTTCCACGGTCTCGCCGTCAGCGGCGATCTGCGGGGCCCGGTATTCCATGGCGATGGTCGGAACGCCGATGCCTGCCGGCGGCTCCGCGTTAGTCGTATCTAACGGCCCATGGACCGAGATCATCCGGCCGAAATCATCGTAGCCGTTTACCTGGTAGTTCCCGGCCAGGTCGCGGGACCATGCCATCTGGCCGAAGAGAAGATTGTAGGCGGCCTTGGAGTAGTAAGGTCCGCCGTCGCCGGAGGAGAAATTGTCTTCGATCCGGATTACATGGGTGGCGACTTCGCTATCATAGGTGTAGGTCAGGCCATACCCTACGGGGTCGGTGATTGTCTTGAGGTTGCCGTTCTCATAATAGGACATGTTCCAGACCGAGTTCGGCCCCGCGGTATTGTGCATGGTGAGCGTCCGGAGGTTCCCGGTGGTGTTCTCGTACAGCGCGGTCCGTTTCCGCAGCTGCCGCCCGCCGGCGTCGGCAACAATGATGGTATCTGGCTTGCCGACGATATAGGCGCTCACGTCGGCAAAATAGCTGATCGTGGCGGTGACGTCGTCGGCGCTGGTCCCTGTTTCTCCCGCGTCAAAGAAGGTGGTCACGTTGCCGTAGGCATCATAGAGATACCGCTGATAGGTATATTTCTGCGAACCGTAATTTCCCGCGGCATCTCCGTCATAGTAGGTCTTTCCATCGTAGAAATGGGTTTCCGTCTGTCTGAGCTCGGGGAACTGGCTGCCGTTCGCCACCAGCGTCGGCTCATAGGTGTTTTTGGACATGGCCCAGGCATGGATCTGCTTGTCGATCGTAATGGTCTTCTGGACCATGTTCTTGAGATAGTAGTTCTGGTTGTCGAACAGCTGAATTATTGATCTCTGTATGGCCGTACCGGGCGCATGGGTCTCGATGACCCGGTTATAGCCGTAGAACTCGCGTTCCAGGCGATCATGGTACCCGTCCCCATAGTCGAACTCGGTCTTGTAGGTGTTGCCCAGGCCGTCGCGGAGATTGACACGACGCATGACCCACTGGCTGTTCGGCATGTCTATTTTCCGCGAGGGACGGGAATAATCGACTTTATTGCCCCTGCGCTCGTACTCGATCGAGAACTTCCCGCCCAGGGGTCTGCGCACTTCTTTGAGGAGGTTGGTCTGGCCGACATTGTTTATGCGCGCGTAGACGGTCGAGTAGTCCTTAAGCTTCAGAAGATGGTCCGGCAGACCGTCTCCGTTGATATCGTTAAAGTCGAGTTCCGACCCACCGGTTCCACCGGATACGGCAACCGTAGGTGCTATGTCGATCCAGACGACAGTAAGGACAGGGATGATGGGTATCATGATAACCACGCCGCCCGAGACGTTGTACGAAAGTGTGGCATTATAATTAATCGCGTCGTTGCCGCCGGGCAGCCAGGTAGCGATGTTGTTGTCCGCCACTTCCACGCCCCATTCGGGGCCATGCCAGAGTTCCGTGGGACCGAAATGATCGCCACGGTTAAGCTTCACGTAGAAGAAGGCGCCCTTATAGCCGTTCGTGGGTTTCAGAATCTGATCGGGCAGACCATCCCCGTTGATGTCCCGCAGGGCTACTAAGCCTCTGGCCACGGTGTAACTGGCACCGCCGCCGATGCCCCAGAAGGAGGCCTGGAGGCTGTACGTGGCGTTCTCATTGATCTGGAGCGCGTCCGGATTGATGCTTTCCTGGCCATCGTTCGAGATATTGCCGAGGTCCCAGGAATCGGTGCTCCATACGGACGGGCTGCCGAAGCGATATCCGAGGTTCAGCTGCACGCTGTAGGCATTGCCTGAGCGTGATACACGGTCAGGCAGGCCGTCGCCGTTGACATCAATGAGGTCGCTGGCGGTATCGGAGTAGCCGTACGCGAGGCCGAGGGCAGGAGCGCCGCCGGCAGAAGTGACCTTCACAGTTGTTCCGGAACCTCTTGGCTGGTTCTGTGGCAGCCCGCCAAAGGTGAGCTGATAGCTCACGTTCTTGTTGTCGATCTTGCGTACGGTGCCCGGCGCCGGCGGGAGCGATTGCGTGAAGAATCCGTTCACGCCGTTGTTGAACAGCACGCCTCCCTGGGAAACCTGGTCCGGGAACCGGTCTCCATTCATGTCCATGAAGTCGAGATTGTTCTTGGCGTCTCCGTTGCTGAAGCTGACGCCCCCGACGCCAAGGGAAACGCCCGCGGCGGTATTGTGCGAAACACTCTGCTGGATCGTGCCGACGCCCGCGCCATTGACCGTGGCAAGAACGGCGCTGACATTGGCGCCCAACCGGGAAGATCTTGCCTGGTCGGCGCTGATGTATTCCTTGTCGCCCCTGCCTGCCCATGCAGAATACTGGTAACCTTCGACACCCTGCCACCGGGGAACCATGTAAACAAAATAGTAGGACGGCAGACTTTTGTAGTCGCCGTTGAATTCAGACTCCTTCGGCACGTCGCCGCTCCGCGTCCGTTTTATCTTGGTTGCGTCCCAGGCGATATTGCCGTTCCATTCCCCGTAATGCCAGAAGCGGTATCCGCCGGCGAACGCTTCGGCATCCGCCCGATCCGCCTCATAGTAATGGACATCAAGATATCTAACGTTCGCAGGCCGTCCCCTGTAGATAAAGTCCAGGGGTGCGCAGTCCGTGACGCCTGCGATGGCATCGTTCGTGCACGAGATCGGCTGACATGATGTCACCGGGTGCGTCGGGTCATTCGCATTCGTAACGGTCTTGCAGTACTGGCATAAATCGCTCTCCGGTCCCGTATGCACCGGGCAGGTCGACTCCTCGCAGACCGTGCGGTCGATGACGCCGTCCTGGTTGTCATCGTAATTATGGCAGTACTTCTCGGTGATCTTCGGGTCGAGCAGAGTTCCGGTCCTGGTCTCCGTGACCGGCTCGCAGACCTTCTGGTTCGCCGCAGCGTCAACGAAGCAGTACTCGGTGTAGGTGAGGTCCGGCGTCCAGCCGAACTGCGCCGGATCGCCCGGAACGCTTGTGGACTGGATATCGAAGAACAACTGCTCGCCCTTGGCCACGGAAACAATGATATCATGCGGGAACTGCTCTTCGAATGTGGGCGGGTCGTTCGGGTCCGCCGGCGGAACCTGTCGTGCCGGCATCCACTGCTTCCATACCAGGCCGTTCACTTTTCGCGCAATGGCAAGCGCACGCTCCGTCACCACGGGGGTTTGCTGCCGCTCGATCGTGCGGACCACGTTGCCGCGGATGCGCACTGTGCCGTCGTAGGGGGCCACCCAGAACCTGCTCAGCTCCGTCGGGGTGAGATAATACAGCGGATAATTGGGCTGACCGTACTGGTGCAAGTCCTTCTCTTCGATCTCGGCGCCGGGCGGAAGAACGGACGGGTCTACGTTGATCTTGCACTGGACCACCTGGTTCTCATCCGGAGCGCACGTAACAGCGCCGCAGGCATATTCCGTCGGATTCGAGTTCGCTTTCTCGAAACAGTAGTTCTCATAGACGATTTCAGGCTGCCATGCGACCGTTTCGGGGTCCACGGTCGTGTCGGAATAGACATCGAACCTGATCTCATCGCCCGGATTGCCGGTTTTGTTATCTCCCGGCATGACTGCCTGCGTAAGGTTGTGCGAATACTCGCCGGTATCACCGGCAGCGGCGCTCTGCGACCAGAGAACGTTGCCGTTCCAGGTGAGTGCGAAGGTAACATCATCGGTCGTCTTCTTCTTGACGGCCTTCCCGCTGATCCTGACGGTGCCCTTGGCGCCGGGATGCCATTTATTCTCGGGGTATCCCGAGAGGCGGAGTTCCTTGCCGGACTCAAACCTGAGCAGGGAATGTCCAAGCTGATCTTTTAACTGGTATTGATCGCTGCTTATGGAATTACAGGTCTCTACTCCGTTCTGCGTCAAACAGACCCTCTCATAGGCGATCTCAGGCTGCCAGGAAACCGTATCCTTTTCCGTATCGTCCACGGAATTCGTCCGGAAGTA
>CAYILT010000288.1:0-4371 GCA_964364055.1 uncultured Nitrospiraceae bacterium
CCAATATCGATGCGAGCGGAGCAACGTTCCTGAAAGAAGTGAAACTTTCTGTTCCCGCGCCGTCCAATATTCCTGTAAGCGCGGTCCCCTTTGTCGCGCGTCCATCGGAATACGTAAATACCGAAGGCCTGACGGAAAAAGTCTACGAAATCGTCAACAGCGCCAAAGTCATAAACGGACGCCTTACGACCGCAAGTCCGCCCTTTGACGGAATTCTGGTCGGTGATACCTACGTTTTCGCGTATCCCGAGGTCCAGCCGGTGATCGTGCAAGGCTCCCTGTACCGGGACAGGAACCAAAACGGTCTTTTCGAGCCCGACACGGACATCGCCATCTCAGGCGGCGTGGTGCGCAGTCCTGAGGCCGTGAGCTACATCGCCCGCACCAACTCGGGAGGCCATTATGCAACCTACAGTTGGACCATCTCGAATATCGGGACCTGCCGCGATTACCGGATCATCGCGATAGATCCATACACGCAGACCACGCAGAATTTTAATTCCTCGCTCTGCGAGCCGCCGTATACGGCGCGTAAGGACTTCGGCTTTTCCTTCCTCGTGCCGCCCTCGGCGGACCACGAAGCGCCTAGGGTGGATGTCAACGTAACGTCCGACAGAGGCTTCATCTCCGGCACCACGCCTCTCGGCGCGAACCTGACCATAACGGCCAAGGTGATGGACAAAGGCGGACTTCAGCAGGGCGGAGCAGCCGCACAGGTCACGCCCCCTGCCGGCGCATATCAGGCCTCGCCCGCGTTAAACTGCCAGGACGGAGCGCCGGTGATCATAAACGATATCACCTATGCTGTACAGACGTGCCAGGCATCCTATCAGCCTTCCACGGCGGGGCCGTACACGATAACGGTTACGGCAAAAGACACGGCCGAGCCCGTCAACACCGGCAACCGCACAATCGCTCTGAGCGTGGTAAACCAGACGGATATCCCGGAAGGCGTCCCTGGTCCGCCACGGGTGCTCGACGGCGGCCTGTTCCCGGCGCCCGGAGCGGAGAATATGACGGCTGCCACGAGAGTGGTGGCGTATTTCTCCGAGCCGGTGAATAACGTCGATACAACCACCTTCACCCTCCACGCCGTAAGCTCCCTCACCGCCGACCCCGGCTTCGTGCCCGGCCTGGTGGCGGGAGACGTGGTGACGGGCTTTGAAGGCGGCCGCGTGAAGGCGACGTTCACGCCCGCGGGCAATCTCTTCTATTCGACAACATACGAGATACGCCTGAGCAACGCCATCACCGACGTTGACGAAGGCAACGCCCTCGAAGGAAACGACCCCACGGGATTCAAAAGCGTATTCGACACCAAGATCCCGGACGTATACAGTCTTGACGATCCCACGTTTTCTGGACGCGACATCGCTGTCATGGGAGATTATGCCTATTTGGCAGGCGGCCAGAGCGGCTGGAAGGTCATAAACATCAGCGACCCCACAACGCCTGTCATTGCCTACAGTGAAAACCACACCCAGGCAGGCTCGGTCACCTGGACTTACCGAGGCGTGGCAGTCCAGAAGGGCGCACAGATCAACAACGGAGCCTTTAACGGCGACCTCGCGGCCCTCACCGAGCAAATTGCTTTCTCCGATGGCAACCAGTACAGCTACCTCCGGCTCTACGATGTGAACAATCCGCCCGCTCCCACGGTGGTGGGCAGGGCAAAGCTGGGAGAATCGTATACCGGTATTCCCGGAAGGCTCGCTCTATCAGCAACCCATGCCTATATTGCAAGCGCAGGGCAGGGAGTGCAGGTGGTCGACTTGAGCAAAGCCATCCCGCCGCCGCCGTCCGGTCAATCGGACACGCCCGTTGTGGGCTTGTATGACACCGTGGCTGAAGGCTTCCGTACCCCGGCTGATTTGGGATTCCTTAAGGGCAAGCTCTACGTTACGACCACGAGCGGCCACTTCCTCGCGCTCGACCTCGGTATGCCGGAGTTTCCGAACAAGATCGCATCAATCGAACCAAGCTCGGACTTCCACGCCTGGAGGGTCGAGGTGGCAGGAGACTACGCCTACATTGACGAGACCGGCACGCCTCAGACCATCGATATCGCTTTGGTGTCCGGCGGCTTCGGCCGGCTGTACGTCATCGACATCACCGATCCCTACAACCCTCATAAGATCGGAGAGCTTGCGGACGTTTTCGCAACCGACATCGCTATCAGCACCACAGCGGGTATGGCCTTCGCAAGCACCTGGAATGGCGTTATCGCCATAGACATCAAGAACCCGAAAGCGCCGAAAGTCATCGGCACGGTCAGCGGCACGGGCGCAAACGCCGCCATCGCGGAAAAAGGCGGGTGGGTGTACACGGCCAACCAGAACAGCGGCATGAAGGTCGTGAACTATGATCCGGTGTACCTGGAACATTCCTGCGCCGATCCGGAGTTTGGGGAAAACGTCAAACTCGTCTGTGAGGACTACTACCCAGCGCTTGGTGCAAAGACCATAACCCTTTTGGGCCGGGATTGGACGTGGGTGACGCCGCTTAAACCGCCTGCAAGGGTGAAGTTTATTGGCGTCTCGCCCACAGTGCCTCTTGCGCAGCCGGGTGAAATCACCGTGCAAACAGCAGGCATTGCGACCACCTGCCCCGGTACGAACACGCCCTGCGCCACAGTTGACAACGACGGTCTGGCGCGGTTTACGCTCAAGACAAGCCCGACTTTTACCGGAACAGAGATCAACCTTGAATTCGAGATCGATCAGACTTCCATAACCGACATCATGAATTTGATCCCCGACGCGAACAATCCCCAATCGCACGTAACGCACGTGAAGCTCCGGGTTAGGAATAATGCAAATGTGACGCTGGATGAAGTCCTGGCGGGGGCAGCAGTGTTTGTGTATGATAACGGGGCAAAGCCGGGCGCAGCCGACATAAGCGGACAGAAGGGGTTCTATTATGTTCAGGAAATCCTGAATCAAGTCGTGCCGAGGAAAAGAACGCTCACAAATCCGCTCGACACGCCATACACGTTCAGCCTGATTGATGAAGACGGCCGATTTGGAGGCAATACCTACAACGCCTTCGTCACATTCAAGACGAATTTCAAGTTGGGCGTGAATGAAAAAGTCGGCCCGTTTCAGCCGGTCGGGCCGTCTGGTTCTCCGTCATACAGCCTCGATCCTGCAATCGACAATACCAGTGACATCTTCCGCAAGCTGATGAAGGATTACGGAAAGAGACGGGAGGGCAATCCGTGGCTCGCCGGAGACCTGCTGGACTTCAACAGCGATCTCAACTGGAAGAATAAAATCATCGACAGGAATGTACTATTGGGGAAAGATAGGCGCATCCCAGATCCCGATATCGCCGTAACAGTGGGTAATGCGGACGTTCTGCTGAATACAAATCTAGACAATACGCGAAAAGATTCGGGGTTGTATGAGTTGTATACGAATGCGGTTGAACGGTTCAACAGTTTCCAGATTCGTCTTGCAGATAGCTACGCACTCAACGTGAATCCTGCAAATGCACTCAGCCAGTGGGTATCCCGCACAGGAGAAACGGAGTATTCTGCTGTTGCGTACAGTTATGGCGGCCGACAGACCATCAATAACTTCAACATGTCGGTGTCAAAACACGGAGCGCCGACGTATTCTAATATTGAATCTAATCCTACATATAGTACGTATCAGGGTTATCACGCGAATATAGGAGATGCCCCTGAAACCGAGACGAATAACCTTCGCAGAACGCACGGAATCGTCGGCGTCGGCACACTCATGTGGCCGGGATTGTACAGGGGCAGCGAATATAATTCCGGTCTCGCGGGTGGCGCCAATCATCGTTACTATCATCAGAACTGGGCAGGCATCGATTGCATCGGGCTTACCCTGCAGGGGCTGAGATATGCCGATAATCCCGTGCTCTATGCTGGGCAACAGATGTTGGATGGAAGTGGTGACGTCTTTATCCCCGGCGTCAATGTTGGAAGGGTCTGTACAAGCGAGAACTGTGGTTCAATGTCAACTATCCATAACAACAACGTGGCGAACAACGCAATAATGAATACCAATGTGCGCAGATTTTTTAACACCCAAAACAGGGAGTTGCTTTATTACTGGCCCAGAACTGATGCAGGCACGAAACTCATTCGTAAGGGAGACGTGATTCGATATGGTGTCACGCATATTTCTACCGTTCACCAGGATAAACCAGATTGCACTACGGATGGGAACAATCAGATCACCTGTAACTACGGGATTATCCATGCGAGCGGCACTGATGAGTTATGCTATCAACCTGCTGGCAGCACTCAGACAAACTGTGATTTTAATAGAAAAGTCGTTAGAAATCTAATGGGCGACTTGCAGCCCTGTTTTCTTTAGTGATGGTGTAGTCCATCCCTTT
>CAYILT010000289.1:0-4306 GCA_964364055.1 uncultured Nitrospiraceae bacterium
GATCAAGGTCGAACAGGGTGATGCGACCGACACCTTCAAGGTCCTGGGCCGCGGCGAGCTTCAGCTCGCCATCCTGATCGAGATGATGCGGCGTGAAGGCTACGAACTGTCGGTCTCCCAGCCCGAGACCGTTACCAAGGTCCGCGAGGGAAAGACCTTTGAACCCATGGAAAATCTGGTCATCGACTGCCCCGATGAGTTCATCGGCGTGGTGACCCAGAAGCTCGGCGGCCGCAAGGGACGCATGACCAAGATGGCGAACAACGGCCACGGCCGGGTCCGGCTCGAGTTCCGCATTCCCGCGCGCGGGCTCATCGGCTTCCGGTCGGAGTTCCTGACCGACACGCGCGGCACCGGCCTTCTCAACCACCTCTTCGACGGGTATGAGCCCTGGCAGGGAGCGATCGCGAAACGGTCCACCGGCGCTCTCGTGGCGGACCGGGCGGGCAAGACCACGACCTACGCCCTCTACCATATCCAGCCCCGCGGCGAGCTTTTCATCAGTGAAAGCACGGCGGTCTACGAAGGCATGATCGTGGGAGAGAACTCGCGCGAGACCGACATGGATGTGAACGTGATCAAGGAAAAGAAATTGACGAACATGCGCGCTTCCGGCGCCGATGAAGCGCTCCGGCTCGTGCCTCACCGGCAGCTGTCGCTTGAACAGTCGCTTGAGTTCATCAAGGACGACGAACTGGTGGAGGTCACGCCCTTGAGCATCCGGCTCCGGAAAAGGGTCCTTGAGGCTGGCAAGCGGCCGAAGAACAGGGAGAAGGCGGAGTAGGAAGAAGGAAGACGCGGAAAAACTTATCCACAGATTTCGCAGACTTCGTCGTGAGCTCAGTCGAACGATTGACGCAGATTTAGTCTTTAAGCACGATTCATGAAAGTCTCACCGGGAGCATGCCGCGGCATGGTGACACCCGGGAAGGAAATGATAAGTAATAAAAAAAAAGGGGGGGGCCGCTCCCCAGCGGCCCCCCGTACAGCTTCCCCACCTGGTTACTCCTGCACTACACCTTCTTGCCCGACAGCACGCGGTCCACGGACAGCGCGCCTCCGCCCTTGATGATCAGCGCGACGGCGATGGCGATCACGAGGAGGTGGTACTCGAACCCCTCGCCCGTCTGGTTCCCGAACCAGTTCATGAAGAACCCATGCTGCCAGTGCAGCATCGGAACGGCCACCACCATGACACTCATGATGCCGAAAGCCGCGACGCGGGTAAACAGGCCGGCGATCAACCCCAGGGGGCCGAGGAACTCCGCCGCGAACACCAGCAGGACGAGAAATCCGGGAATGCCCATCGTGTCCGTAAATGTCGCATAGGTGCCGGCGAAGCCGTATCCGCCGAACCAGCCCAGCACCTTCTGCGCCCCGTGGGGGAAGAACACGACAGCCAGGAATATCCTCAACACCAGGCTTGCAACATCATTATCCGTATTGATCAGTTTCTTAAACATAGTAGTCTCCTTTCCTTGATCTGCGATGTCCTACCGGGCATGCGACCCGTCACAGAACGGCGGATTCTTCGTGCGCTGGCAGGCACAGAGTACGACCTGCTCCTTTTTGACGATCGTGAACTCGACCGGTTCCTTGCCTGAATCCTTATGGGACCCGTCGCAGAACGGCTCTCTGCCCGACCGGCCGCAGCTGCACCAGTGGTACGTTCCCGGACCCAGCGTGACACTGAATGGAATGTTTTTCGGCATTCTCCTTTACCTCCTCTCGTTTCCTGCTGATTCAAGCGAAAAGCGGTCATGAGGCCGCTCGGTTACCCTTTTGACCCAGCGGCCGTGCCTCTTGCAGTCCTACCTTCCTGCACAGGCTACCCAATGCATCCTGTTCGGCGCCGGACAGAACGCTCATTTCCTCGACGATCCGTGCCACATGCTTCGGGAAGAAGGACGTTATCATGCCGGCGCCTTTATTGGTGATCCCGACGGAATAGTGGCGGCGGTCCTTTTCGTCGCGCGTTCGTTTTACAAGGCCGCGTTTTTCGAGATTATCAATGACCATGGTGATGTTCCCGGTGCTTTTTAAGATCTTTGCCGCCAGGCTCTTCTGATTGAGGGGGCCGAGGTGGAAGAGGGCCTCAAGCACCCCGAACTGGCTTACCGTGAGGCCGAGCTCGCTGAAATGGGCCTCCACCCGTCCGGACAGGGACTGGCCGGCGCGTATCAGCTTGATGAACGCATTCAATGCCCGTTTTTCTTCTTTTGTACCTGTGTACTTTGTTCCCATATCAGTTCCATATCAAACAATTTAATGTTGAACTAATGTTATCAAAAAAAATGTTCTCTGTCAATATGTTATTTCTTTTCAAGACTTGACATGTTCACGCGAATGTTTGAACGATTTTCGTCGTTCGGTTACGGTAACGAGGTCCGTTTCGTCTATAAAGGTTACGTTGTTCGGCTGAGTCCTTTACGTTGCCGCTCGACGCTTGACGATACGGGCATCGTAACCGATTGACGTTACCTTTGGTTGCGGCCGGAGGCCGCGCTATGGTTTTATCCGTGTAGTTCCCGATCGTTCAGGAGTGGTGCCGGGAGAGCTATATCTTTCCCGTCATCCTGTACCAGGAGAGGCTGAGATATTCGGCGACCGCCGTGGAGGACGTTGCGAGCGCCGCGGCTTGCGGGAGATAGTCTGTATAGGATCCCTGCCTCGTCTGTGACCGGTAGCCCGCAGGCGACGGCAGAACGGAAAAGCCCTGTTTTTTGAACATGCGCGCAGCGCGCCGCATATGGAAGGCGGACGTGACGAGGACAAGGGTCCTTCCCGGCAGGAGCTTCTGAACGGCCTCAGCGTTCTCCCAGGTGTTCCGTGAGCGGTCCTCGATGACGATGTCCCGCGCGGGAAATCCAAGCCTGATCGCCGCATCGGCCATGGCGTCCGCTTCCCGTACGGCACCCGGCATCGGTTCGCCGCTGCCACCGGTGATCACGAGGGGGAGGTGATGCTTCCTGGCGAGCTGGACCGCGGCCACCAGCCGTTCCAGGGAGCCTTCGGAAGGTTCTGGACCTGTGGGGACCCAGGAAAGGTCTCGTGCGCCGCCGCCCAGAACGACGATCGCATCAGCCTTGACCGGACCTTCGGGAAGCGGCCGATAGTGCGCCTCCAGGGGCCTGATCAGCCTATCCGCCACGGGATTGAGACTCAAGCCATAGAGGAGGACAATTCCCGCGGCGACAAGGGTCCTTCCGGTGTTCCGGTGCCGGCGCAGGAGGATAAAGCCTGCGAGCATAAGGAGGATAAGGCTGGCCGGCGGCAGGAGGAGGTACAGAAAGACCTTGGAAACGATGAATCCCATGGCGGTTCCTTTCAGACAAGATGCGATATTAGAATATCGGTTCTTTCGTATTTTAGTAACTATGGAATCAAATTCTACCAAAAAAATGGCAAGAATATTTGCCGCAAAAAAGCGCAAGAGACGCAAATAGGAATGGAATTTTTTGTGCTTTTTGGGCCTCTTTGCGGCTAATGGGCCGGCGGCGGCCCTGTCTGTGACGGAGCCCGCTGCATCAGGAGCACCAGCGGCAGCATGCACAGGATGAGCAGACAGATGATCAGGAATGCGTCGGCGAAGGCGAGCGTCGTGGACTGCCTCACGAGCTCCCGGTACAGGAAGCTGTCCGCTCCGGCGGCCGGGAGTCCCTTGAGCGTCAGCGTTTCGCCGATCTTCTCCCGATAGATCTGGTACGACGGGTCAAAGGGCGAAAGGTTCTCAACGAGACGGGTCTGGTGGAGCTGGGCGCGCCGCGACAGGATGGTGGTGGTGAAGGCGATGCCCACGCTGCCGCCGAGGTTCCTGAGCAGGTTGTAGAGCGACGTGGCCTCGGTCATATGCTCCCGGGGGATGTGGGAGAGCGTCAGGGTCGTGAGGGGGATGAAGGTCATGCCCATGCCGAAGCCAAGCGCCACGCGCGGCCAGACGAAGGTCCAGAAGTCAGTGGTGAGCGTGAACCGGGACATCATGTAGGTGCTGAGGGCGCAGATCGATATTCCCGTCATGAGGAATCGCTTGGGGTCCACCCTTCCCATGAACTTGCCCACGAGCGGCATGGCGAGCATGGTGGCAATGCCGCCGGGGCCGAGCACGAGCCCGGCGTGGAACGAGGTATAGCCCATCATCATCTGGAGGAAGACCGGCAGCAGGATGATGCTGCCGAAGAGGTTCAGGAAGACGAAGAACATGACCACGGAGCCGCTCGTGAAGGTGCGGTCCTTCAGTAATTTCAGGTTCACGATGGGGTGCTCGGAGTAATATTCGTTGATCACGAGCAGGGTGAGGGCGATCACC
>CAYILT010000290.1:0-4288 GCA_964364055.1 uncultured Nitrospiraceae bacterium
GCGGAGTGCGGAGTGGACGGCAAGAATAATCTGCAGGACGTCGAACAGATCAAGGCGATCATCGAGAAAAAGGCGGAACGATTCAAGTCCCGGACGGGTGACGTGATCTTTGCGGGCGTCGAGGGCGGCACCGTCAAGATCGCGCCGACGGGCTTCTGCTGGCGTTGACACGTGACCCGGATAGCCCTGGTCGAGGGTTTGCAGAAAGAGCTCGCCGCAAAGTTCCCCTGGGTGGAAAGGGTCATCGTGGTAAGGCCGGAGCAGGCGGAACCGGGAAAAAAGACTTGAATTCCCGCCATGAAGTGCCTATAATTTGAACCATGGAGGGCGCACACCAATGGCTGATGATTCTTTTACGCTGACTCTTACTCCCCAACAGAGCGCCGAGATAAAAAAACAGATCGGTTTCGACCTTACCCAGATCCATATTACCAAGCGGTCGCTGAACAAGCTCAGGGTCTTCCGGCTCCGGCTTAACGAAGAGCAGCAGCAGGCCATCGCCGAAACCTGGGGACAGAAGGTGAAAGAGCTGACGGTGACGCGCTCGGTGGCGACGCGGATCATGTGATGCAGGTCATTTGCGGGGCAGCCCGTACTTTCTGCAAATGCAATTAATACCGTTCATTCAGCAACCATCCCGTGAAAGAAGGAGGTGACACCCCTTGAAAAAACTGTTTGCAGTCATGCTTTCATTGCTTATCGTAGCGGCATTCGTCTTTATCGGCTGCGAGAAGAAGCCCGAGCCGCCGAAGCCTGCACCGGCCCCGGCAGTAGCGCCGCCGCCTCCGGCGCCCGCACCGGCACCGGCGCCCGCGCCAGCGCCGAAACCCGCGCCTGCGAAGCCGGCAAAGAAGTAATTTACCGCGGGATCTATCAGCTTGTGACCCTATTGTGGCCCCCGTCAGGGGGCCTTTTCTTTGGAAAAGAACGTCATGATGGGACCGGCGCGATGCAACGTTCCGGTGATGGCCCTCTCATGCTATACGATAAGAAGTAAGGGAAAACCCTATGACCAGGCTTACGACGGACAAGCTCGGCGAGATCCTGCTGCAGGCGGGGAAACTGACGCCGGAGCAGGCAAAAGAGATCAGGATCAAGCAGGACCATCAGCGGATGAAGATCCTGAAGGCACGGGGCGAGACGATCCACCGCGGCAGGGTCCACCTCGAGGACGAGGTGTCAGCGATCGAGGTCGCTGCGTCGCTGGAGTTCGAACAGGCCGGTGCGCCGGGAAAGGTCCTGACCGAGGACCTCATTACCGAGGCCGTCGCCCTGCACGTCGGCATGCCCTTCAGAAAGATCGATCCCCTGAAGCTCAATCCGGAGATCGTCACCCAGATCCTGCCGCGAGCCTTTGCCCGCAGGAACGGCGCAGTGCCGATCGATCGGGTCGAGGACAAGCTCATGGTCGCCGTATCGGACCCCTTTAACCTTGAGGTCGTGGAAAACATCGAGCGGATGGGATTCAAGGTTTCCCGGGTCCTCTCGCCCCGGACGGATATTCTGAAGATCATTACCGAGTTTTACGGGTTCCGTTCATCGGTGAGCGCCGCGGCCAAGGAAATGGGGTCCGAGGTGGACCTCGGGAACCTCGAGCAGTTCGTCACGATGAAGGCCGTATCCGAGATCGAGGCAACGGACAAGCATATCGTGAACGCCGTGGAGTTCCTGTTCCGCTACGCCTTCGACCAGCGGGCCAGCGATATTCATATCGAGCCCAAGCGCGACCACTCCGAGATCAGATTCCGGATCGACGGCATGCTCCATTTGATCCACAAGGTCCCCAAACAGGTCCATCCCGCATTCGTGTCGCGCATCAAAATGCTCTCCCGCATGGACATCGCCGAGAAGCGCCGGCCCCAGGACGGCCGTATCAAAACCGAGTACAAGGGGCGCGAAGTCGAGTTTCGCGTGTCCACGATGCCGGTCGCGTTCGGTGAGAAGGTGGTGCTCAGGATCTTCGACCCCGACATCATCCTGCAGGACCTGGAGGAACTGGGTTTCTCGCCGCGGGAGTATGAGCTCTTTCGGTCCTTCATCGCCCGGCCCCATGGCATTGTCCTCGTCACGGGCCCCACGGGAAGCGGCAAGACCACCACGCTTTATTCCGCGCTCAAGACCGTCTCGACGCCCGAAGTGAACGTGATCACCGTCGAGGATCCCATCGAAATGGTCTATGACCGTTTTAATCAGGTGGCCGTTCAGCCGCAGATCGGCGTCACGTTCGGCACGACGCTTCGCACGATCCTCCGCCAGGACCCGGACATCATCATGGTGGGCGAGGTCCGCGACCTTGAGACCGCGGAGAACGCCGTCCAGGCGTCCCTGACCGGCCATCTGGTCTTCTCGACCCTGCACACCAACGACGCGCCGAGCTCCATCACGCGTCTCCTGGACCTGGGACTCCCCGCGTTCCTCATCGCATCGACCGTGGTCGGCATCATGGCCCAGCGGCTGCTGCGGAAAGTCTGCAAGAACTGCGAGCGGACGTACCAGCTCCTGCCCGAGGAGGCTGCGGCCGTCGGCCTTTCGTCCGAGCTGAACCAGAAGATCATGGTAAAGTACGGCGAGGGCTGCGTTCAGTGCCGGGGCACCGGTTATCTCGGCAGGACCGGGATCTTCGAGGTCATGGAAGTGAGCGAGAAGATCCGGCCGCTCATCACCGAGAAGGCGGACTCCGAGTTCATCAAGCGTACGGCCATCGGCGACGGAATGGTGCCCCTCCGCGAAGGCGCGGTACGGAAGATGTTGAACGGCGAGACCACCTTTGACGAGGTGATCCGCGTTACAGGGGAGAAGATCTAATTTCAGATTTGGGATTTCGGATTTGAATCCGCATTCCGCAATCTGCAATCCGCAATCGAACCATGGACACTTTCATCACATTCCTCTCCGGCCACTGGCCGCTCTTCTGCGGCGTATTCACCAGCATCCTGCTCGCGGCGTTCTTCGCCGCCTCGGAGACGGCCATGCTGTTCGCGAACAAGGCGCGTCTGCACCAGCTTGCCGATGAGGGCAATGCGCGGGCTGAAGCGGCGCTCGGACTGGCATTGGAGCGGAACCGCCTGCACAGCAGCCTGCTGCTGGTGGAGAACTTCTTTCTGGTCCTCGCGGTGGTCCAGAGCACCGTTATTGCCCTGCATCTTTTCGGCGAAGCGCTGCCGGCGATCGCGGCCACGTCGGTCGCCATGAGCATCGTGGTGGTGCTGTTTGCCAAGCTCGCGCCCAAGGGCCTTGCCGCGCGGGACCCTGATCGCCTCGCGCTGGTCGTCGCGCGTCCGATGCGGTTCCTCCTGAAGCTGATCTCCCCGGTGTCCCGTGTCGTTACGGCCGCCGCCGACCTCTTTGCCGGCCCTGCGTCACCCAAGGGGCTGTCGTGCACCGCGGTGGTCACGGAAGAGGACATCAAGGCGATGATCAACCTTGGTGAGGAGGAAGGGGCGCTGGAGGAGGAGGAGAAAGAGCTCCTGCACAAGGTCTTCGAGTTCGGCGATACCCTGGCATCGGAGGCCATGCGTCCACGGACGGAGGTCATCAGCCTACATGCCGCCGCGGCCATCAAGGACGTGCTCGCGCTCGTCTCCGAGTTCGGCTATTCCCGATACCCGGTCATTGAAAACACCGTGGACACGGTCATCGGCATCCTTTACGTAAAGGACATCCTGATCGCCATGTCCTCGGGTGATGTGAAGCCGGACGATCCTATCCAGCGGTTCATTCGTCCGGCGAACTTCATTCCCGAAAACAAACGCGTGAGCGAGCTCCTGGCCGAGATGCAGAGGGACAAGTTCCAGATCGCCATCGTCATTGACGAGTTCGGCGGCACCGCCGGTCTGGTGACCCTGGAGGACCTTATCGAGGAGATCGTCGGCAGCATCCACGATGAGTTGGACGCGGAGGAAAAGGAAGTGGAGATCGTCGACGAGAAGAACGTGATGGTCTCCGGACAGGCCGAGATCGATGAGGTGAACGAGCTCCTGGATACCCGTCTCCAGACGAAGGATTTCAACACCATCGGAGGTTTTGTCTTCGGCCTGTTCGGCAGGATGCCGCGTGCGGGCGAGCAGCTCCGCTACAAGGACCTGAAGTTCGAGGTCCTGGAGCTGGACGGCAGGAAGATCGACAAGATAAAGATAACAAAATTGTAGGAATTCACCACAGAGACACAGAGGCACGAATATGGTCAAATGAAGCACCAAGTTCCAAATATCAAATTACAAATAAATTCCAATATTGATGCATTCGTAAAAAGTCGAGAAAGTCGTCTTTGCGAGCGTAGCGAAGCAAT
>CAYILT010000291.1:0-4251 GCA_964364055.1 uncultured Nitrospiraceae bacterium
TTTTTCTGATTGCACAGAACAAAAATACCGTTATACTATCCAATAAAGAGGTCAAGCAATGATCTATCTGCCGCTCATCCTGCTCGGCGTGATGCTGAACGCCGCGGCCCGACGGGAACGTAGAGGGGATGAAGGGAGTATGCGCCATGCGCATCCTGATGATCGAGGATGACCTCAAGATCGCCCGCTTTACGGTAAAGGGGCTCAAAGAGGCGGGCTTCGCCGTCGAGCACGAATCGAACGGAGAGGCGGGACTCCACCGCGCCGTATCGGAGTCATTTGACGCCGCAATCGTCGATATCATGCTGCCCGGCCGCGACGGTCTATCGATCATTGAGGAACTCCGCAGGCGCAAGATCACACTGCCTGTCATCGTCCTGAGCGCCAAACGCTCCGTTGATGACCGGGTGCGGGGGCTCCAGAGCGGGAGCGACGACTACCTCACCAAACCTTTTTCCTTCTCCGAGTTGTTGGCGCGCGTCCAGGCGCTGATCCGGAGGGCAAGCGGCACGCCGGAACCCATCACGCTTGAATACGAAGACCTTTCCCTCAATATCCTGACCCGGGAAACATGGCGTGGCGGGCGGAAGATCGATCTGCAGCCCCGGGAATACGTTCTCCTCGAATACCTCCTGCGCAACGCCAACAAGGTCGTTTCCAAGACCATGATCATGGAGCACGTCTGGGACTACAACTTCGACCCGCAGACGAATGTGGTCGAGGCCCGGATCTGCCGGTTGCGGGATAAAGTGGACAAGGACTCTGCCACGAAATTGATCCACACCATTCGCGGGGCCGGATATGTTCTTCGTAAAACTTCTTAAGCTGCGGCATACCCTCGCCTTCCGCCTGACGCTCTGGTATGCGGGGATATATACCTGTTCTTCCCTGGCGGCCTTTCTCCTCTTTTACTTGTCAATCATTTCCATCACCCAGCACCGCACGGATCGGGAGCTTTCGATTGAAATAGCCGAGTTTTCCTCCCTCTTTACTTCCCATGATATGGACGCGGTCATAGCGAACATCAACATAGAAGCCGAATCAAACGGTGTGGAGAAAATGTTCCTGCGCATTGTGACTGTGGACGGGGAGGAGATCGCTTCGTCGAACATGGAGACGTGGAAGGGGATCGGGATCAACGGAGCCGCTCTGAAAAGGCTGGCGGCGGGCGCCGACCATGTATTTGAAACGATGACCGTTTCGGAACATCCTCATACCATACGCGTGGCCTACGGCGCGATCAGTCCAAAAACCATTATACAGATAGGCCAGTCTCTGAAGGACGACGAAGCGTTTTTGGAAATCGTCCGGGGAATCTTTGTGCTCACCTTGACCGTGCTTATCCTTCCTGCAGTGCTGATCGGATGGTTCATGGCCAAGCGTGCCTTGCAGGGCGTGGAAGAGGTGACGGGCACGGCGATAGCGATAGCGAACGGAGAACTGGGACTGCGGGTCCCTACAAAAGCAAGGGGCGAAGAGATCGACAGGCTCGCCACGACGTTCAACAGCATGCTCGACCGCGTTCATTCCCTGATTACGGGAATGCGGGAGATGACCGACAATATCGCCCATGACCTCAGAAGCCCTATCAGCAGGATCCGCGGGGTTGCCGAGATGGCCTTGACCACAGGCGGGTCGTTGACTGAATATGAGACCCTTGCGGCCAATACGATCGAGGAGTGCGACCGCCTTCTGGAAATGATCAACACAATGCTTGATATTACGGAGGTTGAAGCCGGCGTGGGCAAATTGGTGATGGAAGAAGTTGATATCGCCAGGCTGGTCCGGGAAGCATGCGAGCTGTTCCAGCCCGTCGCGGAGGACAAGGGTATCACGCTCGTCTTCGACGTGTCCACAGACTGTTCCGTCAAGGGAGACATCCAGCGGCTTCAGCGCCTTGTTGCCAATCTTCTGGATAATGCGCTGAAGTATACGCTGCCAGGAGGAAAAGTCACCGTAACACTGAGCACCGATGCCGGAACAGCGATCATTACGGTGATCGACACCGGGATCGGCGTATCGGAGAAAGAATTGCCGCGCATCTTCGAGCGCTTCTACCGGGGAGACCGAAGCAGGACCCAGACGGGCACAGGCCTCGGACTCAGCCTGGCTGGGGCCATTGCATCGGCCCACGGAGGGTCCATAACGGTCTCCAGTACCCCCGGCGCAGGTAGCACCTTTACCATCACCCTCCCGCTTTTCTCCCGCTGATCCCCCTCCCTTTCCCCGCCCGCATTACCGATCGGTAATCTTCGGGTAACACTGTGGTAATCCTTTCACTCTATTATCATAGTATCTTGATATTTCCTGGGACAACGCCGGACGAGGCGGAAGACGGCGCGGAGCCGAACAGCCGGGGACGCGATCTTATTGTACTCACCGTATTGGTCAGTGCGCTATTCGGTTTCATGCTCGGCAGCCGTCCCCTGTCCGTGCCTGATGAAGGCCGTTACGTCGAGATCCCGCGCGAGATGGTCGCAACAGGGGACTGGCTGACGCCACGCTTGAACGAAGTCAAGTACTTCGAAAAACCGCCCCTGTTCTACTGGTTCGAGGCCGGTCTTATCAAGCTCTTCGGCCTGGGTGAATGGTCGGTTCGGCTCGGGCCTGCTCTGTTCGCCCTCTTCGGATGCCTTGCCGTGTACTATGCCGGCACCCGCCTGTTCGGATGCCGGACCGGGTTGCTGTCCGCCGTCGTGCTGGCGACCAGTCTTCTGTACTATTCCATGGGCCGGGCAATCACCCTTGATATGCCCGTGTCCGTCCTGCTGACGGCGGCGTTGCTGTCGTTCCTGATCGGGACGCGGGAACCCGCGGGAACGGCCCGGCGGCTGTTATTTTGGGGCTTCTTTGCCTTCGCAGCCCTCGCCGTCCTCACCAAGGGGCTCATCGGCATCGTCATCCCCGGCATGGTCATCTTCGCGTGGATGCTGATCACCAACGAATGGCGCGTCCTGCAGTCCATACACCTCCTCTCGGGTACGGCCATCTTCCTCGCCATTGCCGCACCCTGGCACATCCTCGTGCAGCGGGTTAATCCCGAGTTCTTCGACTTCTATTTCATCCATGAGCATTTAGAGCGGTACCTCACCAAGATACACGGCCGGTATAAGCCGGCATGGTATTTCATCCCCATCCTGATCGCGGGGCTGCTGCCGTGGTCCGCGTTCCTGATCCAGTCCATCGGGCACGCTCTCCCGCGCTCGTGGCGCGACCGCCGCGGGAACAGCGCCCAGATCTTCCTGGTGCTCTGGGCGTCCATCGTATTCCTGTTCTTCTCGGCCTCGAGCTCCAAGCTCATTCCCTACATCATGCCGGTCCTGCCGCCGCTCGCCCTGCTGATCGGGAACTACCTTGCCGGGGTATGGGAGAGGAACGACACGCTTGGCCTCCGCGCCGGCTATGTCCTGCTGATCATCCTGTCCCTGCTGTTTGCCGGGGGCCTCATGGTCCTGCCGCACTACCGGTCCGAGATCGACCTGCATGGACTGCGGCCGCACCTCTTCACGCTGTCCGGCATCCTCGTCGCGAGCGCTCTGCTAACCGTGGTCCGCTACGGCAGGTCGGAGTTCAGGAAGGTCTTCACCGCCCTGACGGTCTGCATGGTCCTCTTTCTCACGGTAACCAACACGGTCATGTCCCATGTCGATACCCGTTCGGTGAAACAGCTCGCCCTCGAGCTGAAGCCCCGCCTCCTGCCCGGCGACGAGGTCTCGGCCTACAAGACCTATTACCAGGACCTGCCAGTCTACCTGGAGCGGCGCATCACCGTCGTGGACTGGACCGGCGAACTGGTCTTCGGCACGACCGTCGAGGACACGAAAGGCTGGATGATCAACGAAGCCGAGTTCTGGAAGCGGTGGGAGGGACCCGGAAGGGTCTACGCCGTGACCACGAGAACGGTCTTCAACGAGTTAAGGAAAACGCCGTGCAGAAAGCATTTTCTGATTGCAGAGTACAAAAATAACGTTATACTATGCAATTACGAGGTCAAAAAATGAACTATCTGCCGCTCATCCTGCTCGGCGTGATGCTGAACGCCGCGGCCCAGCTCTTTTTGAAGGAGGGTATGCGCCGCATCGGCCACTTCGAGTTCGTCTGGACGAACTTCGTCCCCATCGCGCTCCAGGTCTCCATGAACGTGTTCGTCCTGGCCGGCCTGGTCTGCTATGTCGTGAGCGTGGGAGTATGGCTCCTGGTCCTCTCCCGGGTCGAGGTGAGCTTCGCCTATCCCCTGCTCAGCGTGGGCTA
>CAYILT010000292.1:0-4238 GCA_964364055.1 uncultured Nitrospiraceae bacterium
TCCTGGTAGGAGAGGCGGTCGAGCCGGCCGATGTTGAAATATTCCTCATCGAAGGTCATTGGTCCATCCTGGCGAACGGCAAGAATGCTTACCGACAATAACGAATAGTACCACAAACGCCGGCGAGAAGGCTACCTGCATTCTCGCCGGGGCGGTCAAAGCATGACTATGTCCGCTTTCCCCGGAGCGATCGTATCCCCATGCCGATGAGAACGATCATGCCGAGGACAATGGCGGAACCGACTATGCCGGCCACCGAAGTTCCTGATTCGATCCCCGGCCAGGCAGCAGGCCCCTCCTTCTGCTCCCCTTCCTTCTTCTCTTGTTTGAAATTGTAGTCAGGAAGGAACGCCGTTCTTTCCTGAACACCCTTCAAGGTCCCGGCGATCCCTTGCTCCTGTTCGGGCAGCTCCGATTTGCCGAAGACCTTTTCGATCGACCACTCCAGCCCATCGGGGTGGGTCGAGGCGAACCAGGAGAGCGCCCCGCCGGTGATGATCGCGAGCACGCTGAAAGCAATCAGGACCTTCTTCACCGAGACCCCCGCATCAAGAGGACGGGCATTGACGACGCTATCCAGCATCTCCGGCCTGACCGTGCGCACATAATTGATCACCCCGGCCGTGACGAATCCCTCCACGATGCCGATGCCGAGATGGATCGGCTGCATGAGCATCAAAAATGTCCCGAAGGGCAGCTCGCTCTTGCCGGACAGCACTGTCTGCAGTACCACGGAAAAAGCACCCAACTGAAGCCCCACGATGCCGCTCACCAGTGCGGCGATGAGGATCTTCCGGGGGGGGTTCCCGTCGCCCGCCAGCGGCTTATAGATGAATGGGAACGCGATAAAGCAGGGATAGATGCCGAGGTTCCAGATATTGCACCCCAGGGCAAGCAGTCCACCGTCGGCGAAGAAAAATGCCTGGACGGTCAGAACCGAGGCCATGACGAGAAAGGCGGCATAGGGTCCGAGGAGGATGGTCAGGATCATCCCGCCCCCCAAATGTCCGCTCGAACCTGTCCCGGGGATCGTGAAGTTAATCATTTGCGATGCGAAGATGAACGCGCCGAGGACGCCCATCAAAGGGATCATTTTGTCATCGATATTTTCTTTCAGCTTTTTTGACGCATAACCGATCGCGGCGATCGTTCCCACCCAGAATGCAGCCCCTACGTCGGGGGAAAGCAACGCATCCGCCATGTGCATAGTGATAGTTCCTTTTTTCCGTTGGCTAGAAACGCATGGTCACGCCGGCAAGCAGCGTGTGATCGGTCTCGGCGTTGTTCAACCCGCGTTTGACTCCGAAGGAAATATCGAGATCATCGTTCACGCCGCAGATGATCCCGACCAGCCCGAATGCGGGGTCCTTGTCGGCGGCCTTGTCCGGGTTCTTCCCGATGCCCACATTGGCCGCCAGTTTCAGGTGTTTGAGCACTTCACAGGTCCCGGCCAGGGAGACATGCCAGAGGCCCTTTTCCTCATCAGCCTTGTTCTCGTTGCGGACATGGCCGAGGTTCAGGTATATCGCCGCCGGCTCGAATTCCTTCGTGGCGATCAGGTATGCGCTGTATCCGGCCTTGCCCGTGCCGAGCCCTTTGCCCTTATCACCGGTTGGCAGTAACACCGCGGGCTTGACCGCAAAGCTCAGGCCCTCCTTCTCGAAGAACCGCCATTTGGCGCCGATTGAAACGTCCGCAATACCGCGCTCGCTGCCCAGGACAGCGCCATCGGTTTTCGCCCGCCACCAGGCATAGGGCGTCTCGACGAACACATCGAGAGACTCGGCTGCTCCGTAGGTCAGGTTCGCCGCCAGTCCGCTCTCGACCGTCTTCACCGTCGAGCCGGCTTCTGCAACCCTGTCCGTCCCATAGGAGACGTTCACCTCGAGCTGGAACTTTCCTTTCCCCTGTGTGCCGGCATCATCGGTGATGAGCGGATGCATTGCCCTGGCAATAACCGGCACTGCGACCAGTATGATGACGACCCCGATACCTGCAAACCTGCGCATGACCGCCTCCTGAATGGTTCCGGGCTTGTCCCGTGAGCTCACGCGAGTTCCTTGCCTGTCGTTGTCATCGTCAACTTCCCGTGCTTGACGCCCCGCGTCCCAATCAGACGATCGGCGATCTTTTTGATATCGTGGCCCTTCCCTTTTACGACCAGGACCTCGAGGCAATTGTGGGGATCCAGATGAACATGGAGGGCCGAGATGATCTGGTGGAAGGACTTGTGCTGCATGTCCGTGAGCGCATGTTCCAGTTCACGGGTGTGGTGGTTGTACACGATGGTGATGGTCCCGACGATCTCCTGGTCTCCTGCCTCCCACTCCTCTTCGACCAGTTTGTCGCGGATCAGGTCCTGAATGGCTGATGACCGGCTGTGATATCCCTTTTTTGCAATGAGAGCGTCGAACTTTTTTACGAGGGAACTTTCGATGGACATGCCAAAACGGGTTATTCCAGACATAGGACCTCCGTGTTACTATTGTATCAATTAGTAACACGCTCGCTTCGCGTTGTCAAGAAGCTTTTCACTGAGAGTAACACGGTGATCGAAACGCCGGATCGATTGAATCTCCCTGCAGTCCCGCCCTGGCGGGACAGGGGATCTTCGATCCTCATGGATGTATTGTTATTCTAATCGCTCGCTAACCCCGCAGCTGGCTACGGGGAATGCGCTCGTTCCTGGATTCAATGATAATAATCTTGACAAGTATCCATGCGTCTGTTAATTTTAGACCATTGATCTCGTGTATTCCGATGTGAATAGTACCATTCACCATAGACCTTTAAGGAGGTTCCCATGAAGAAAAGCATCATCGCAGTCCTGCTGGTCCTCAGCATGTCCGTGCCCGCCCTGGCAAAGACCGAGATCACCCTGCCTGCAGGTTTCGGTCAGGAGCTATTTAAAGGCCTGAGCACCGACCTCGGGATGGCCATCAGCTACGTTCCCCTCGCACCGGCGGAACCCCTTGGCGGAGTTCTCCCGCACGTTGATGCGGGCGTCGAGGTCACCGGCGTACAGATCGATACGAAAAAAGATTATTGGAAAATCGTGGAGGCCAACGTGCCGGGGAACAAGATCCCGAGCACGCTTCCCTTCCCCAAGTTCCATATCCAGGTCGGCCTGCCCGTGATCCCTATTGATCTGGGCTATGTCTATGCCAGCATACCGGGCACGGACATCAAGTACATGGGTGGCGAGATCAAATACGCCATACTCAAAGGCGGCATTGCCACACCGGCACTTGCCCTGCGCGGCGCCTACACCAAACTGTCGGGGGTAACTGATCTTGACATCAGCACCAAGTCCCTGGACCTTTCTATCAGCAAGGGTTTTCTGGTGTTCACTCCCTATGCAGGGTACGGCATGGTCTGGATCGACAGCAAGGAAAAGAGCCCCCTCGTGAACTTGAAGGATGAGAGCATCACACAAGGCAAGGGATTCGTCGGGTGCAAGTTCACGTTCTTTCCTCTTATGAACCTGGTCGCCGAGGCGGACTTTGCGAAAGTGAGCTCCTACTCTCTCAGGCTCAATCTTCATTTCTAACCATCACCCATTCCCAGGACGAGAAAAGCCCCCGGTCGTATGAAACCGGGGGCTTTTTTTATGCCCTTCCGTCTTGCCCCCCTGTCGGGCTTTATGGTATATTCCAGCCGTGAAGCCCAAGATCGATGCACTCATACTCAAGGTCAGCAGCAGCGGCATCGAAGGCGCAGTCGACGAGGTTGCCGCTGAGTTCCCCGTCAGGCTCGTACTCAATAACGAACCGCTCGTGACGCTTCTGTGCACACCGACGGAACTGGAGGAGTTGGCCATAGGGTTCCTCCTCTCCGAAGGGCTCCTTCACAAACGCTCGTCGCTCAAGAAGCTTTCGGTCTCGGACGCCGGACCGTCCATCGAAATAGAGATCGCCGGCCTTCCGAAGGGATGGGAAAAGCAGTTCGAGAAACGCACGATCTCCTCGGGATGCGGCAAGGGCATCACCTTCACGAACTATGACCGGGAAAAGGACCGGAAGATCGACACGAGCGGTCCCGTGATGACGGCTGGCGCGATCCGCGACCAACTCACCAAGTTCCGCAACATCTCGACTCTCTACCTCGAAACCGGCGGCGTCCACAGCGCGGCCCTGTCTGACGGCAAGGACATTCTGTTCTTTTCCGAGGACATCGGCAGGCACAACGCGGTGGACAAGCTCATCGGAAAGGCATTTTTGAAGGGTGTTTCCATCGAG
>CAYILT010000293.1:0-4197 GCA_964364055.1 uncultured Nitrospiraceae bacterium
ATCCGCACAGAAAGGTCTCGTTGATAAGGCCCGAGCCGAAGCGCTCGGCCTTCACAAGCGTGCCGGGGACCAGGAATTGGGATAGGATGGGTTCAAGCATTCTGGTAAGAAGAGAGCGGATCCGGGCAAGAAATCACTTTATGCCGATGATGAGGAACACCGGGAACTCCCGCCGGCCCTTGCCCTCGATCTCCTTGGCGACGACAGCCGCCGTGACCGCGCGAATCGCCGTAAGGCCCGCCTTCTCAAAGAGGCCCTTGACCCGCGCCCGGTCGAAGCCGAGATGAAGAACACCCGTATTGTCCCCGTGGAACGAGCCGTCCTCGGCGTCCAGGTCGGCGATGGCAAGGGTCCCGCCCGGCAGGAGGGCGCCGGACAACTGCGCGATCAGGCCCGCGGGGTCCGGCACATGGTGGAGCGTCATACTGCTCACGATCAGGTCATACCGGCCTTCCACCTTCCCGCCCTGTTCGAGGTCCAGAAACTGCGTCCGCACGTTGACCGATCCCTGGCCGCGCACCTTGGACTCAAGGACCGCCAGCATCCCCCGGGAGCTGTCCATGCCCGTGACGCTCCTGACCAGCGGCTGGAGCCGCAGCGTCACGAGGCCCGTGCCGCACCCGAAGTCCAGGGCGTCCATTTCCTTCGTCGGATGGACCTCCTTGATCATGGCATCGGCGATATCATGGCCAAGCTTTACCCTGCCCGGGTTCGCGTCCCACTGCGCCGCTTCCTTATCAAAGTCTTTTCTCTCGTCCTGCTTCATGGTCTTCCCGCCTTTCCCGCAGAGTGCCGTGCAGCGTGCGTAGTATACCATGATAGCCTGCTTAAATGCCAAGCCAGGCAGCTTGTCGCCCGCTGGTCGTTGACCACCCCGGAAGGTGGAACCGGGTATCGACGGTCCGCAGGTAAAAAAAAGGTCCCGGGAATGTTCCCGGGCCCTGTCGTTGTTCATAATTGTTCGCTGATATTTGAGGTTGCTATGGTTTAAAAAAATGGAAGAAATATCCGAACCCGCCGGACTCATAGAACCCCATGAGCCCGGTGTTTGTTGCAGCATGGGCCGGGTCGCTATCGCCATAGTACCAAGTTGCTGCACAGCCGCTGCTCCGAGCAACAAAATCTGAAGGTTTCACATTTGTCGTGGTTGCCGGATCAAAATACATCTCGCAGGTCGTTCGCGTGCTATTGTACATCACATCGAACTTCACTTCCAGGGAGGAAACAAAATGCGTGAGGACAGCCAGATCGGTTGGAGCGACCTCGGTATAGGTTGAGGTTGCACCATCGTAGTAGTACCCTTTGACATCAACCGAATCGATCTTCGTTGTTGTCGTAGGATTCGTATTGATCCTGAACGATGGGACGAAGCCCTTGGGTGTGCCGTCCATATTCACCGGGGGATTGATCGTGGCAATTTCAAACCAGGCTTTCTCAATACTATTCTCTTTCCATGTCCATGTGGCAGCGGGAAGAGGAACAGTTGTTATCCGCGGACCTGTGCTATAGGACATCCCGCCCGCATCGGCATAGGCATCCGTGGCAAATATTTCGCCTGCCCACACTTGCTGATGGGTGACATTAATAGTTGTGCATGTGGGGGTCCCATGATTCGAAAGTGTAGTAAAGGTACCCGAATCGGTCGTGACGGACATCGAGGAAACAAGTTCCACCGTCACGGTTCCCATGCTGCAAAGTTGGGTCATGGTTATTTCAGTAGTGTTGGTATCGAGTTGAAAGTTCATGCCGTTGAAGGTATATGCAGGGTTCGAGTACGTTGTGGAAAGCGCTGAGTAAGCGCCATTCCACGAGAAATCGGGCCGCAGCTGGTAGTATTTTCCCGTAGTCGTATTATAGTTATTGATGATATTCTTCGCGTTACGGAATATGTCATCGGTCTTTGCCATTGCCGTGAGCTGAGAGGTCGTCAGGCTGAAGTCCGTGGTGCTCACGACATACGTGGAAAGCCCATCGTTTGAGGGCGAACTGTTTATCGTGCCGAGGCTCAGGGACGTAAGCGCGGACGCAGTCGCCGGAAGGCTCAATAGACTGTCAGTCGAGCCCGCATCGATTGCCACGGAACCGACAAAGCGGTTTGCAGGGGTGGCGGTTGAATCGATCAGCACCAGGAGCCAGTCAGTGTCTTTCGCGAGCGAGAGCGTGAACTTCCCGCCATTCGCTGATGTAATGGCCGCGGACTGACTGTTTGACATTTGCCACGCGTTGAGCGAACCTCTGTCTATCGGGATTGCGATGATTTTATCCACTGTGAGCGCTGCTGCATAGGCATATGTTGGATACCCCAGGAACGAGAGTGCTTTCGCAAAAAAAACAGACGAGGGCTTCGCGGCAACCTGATAACCTGTACCTATCGTACCCGAAAGCTGGATCTTCGGTGTTGGCTGAGCGCCGCCCCCGCCGCCGCCACTGCTACAGGCGCTGATGAAAACCGATAATGCCATGACTGCTACTGCGAGAACCGCTGCCAGAAGAACGTTGGATCGCTTCATAGTCCCCTCCCTTAATTAATTCGGCACAACATGAATTCTTTGTGCGTGCCATGCATTATACCAAGCACCCGTCCCTCGTCAAGGTATTATTCACTTTTCTCCGGGTATTTATCGGGTAGGGTTCCCGCAGGCATTTTTTACCCGCATAGATCTGTTCTGCCGTAAACGAGCATAACTCCTTGAAATATTTTATGGAGTCATGGCGATGGGCCTATAGGGTCAGGGGGCCTATAGGGTCAAGTCTTTACCCTTGACATTCATCGTTCACCTTTCGCAATCCTGCTGATCAACGAGTAGTGAAGGTCTAAGTGATCGGCGATCTCCTTCTGCCGGTATCCATACCTTTCAACAGCCTCAAGAATCATCTTTCGTCTCCTTGTTCCGGAAGCGTTCCGCCCCACATTGAACAGTTTCCCGAGGGCGGGTCGATTCGCATACCGCTGGCTTCGGGGGATCTCGAGGATGTCCTTGTGTTTCCTGAGGTGATCGGTCAACTTGTCGATGAAATCATCCTCTCCCAAAAGCGCCTGCCCCCGAACCTCGGTCCAGATGGTCTTCTGCCCTATCCCCCAGTGGACGAACTGCCGGTACTCCTGCTCTGCCTTTCCCCGCTTCCCGTTGAACTGGCCGAGCACCCAGTCAATCGTGAGGCACGGATGAGGCTTTGCTTTGCCCGCGGTCGTCAAGTAGCTGGACCATTTCCATTCTTCCGGCTTCTCTACCATTTTTGCCCGGATCGGGTTCAGGACGACATATCTGCAGACCTCGAGGAGGTGGCTGTCTTTCTGGATAAGGATGGCTTTGTACCTTCCCTGAAACAAATGACCTGTCCGACCGTGGCGTTTGTTGAAGAGTTGGGTATAGACGCCGTTCAGTTGTCGCATGCCGAGGGAGAGATTGCCGTCAGGGGTCTCGATGAGAAGGTGGAAGTGATTGGTCATGAAGCAGTAGGCGTGGCAGATCCAATTGTAGCGCTTATTAACGTGCTGGAGGATGTTCAGGAAGTTCCCGCGGTCGGTGTCGTCCTTGAAAACAGGCTTTTTCTCATTGCCCCGGGAGGTAACGTGATAAACGGCGCCTGGATATTCGATGCGAAGGGGACGGGCCATGACGAAAGATAGCATGGCAAAAGGGATTTTGTCAAGTGTAAAGACTTGACCCTATGGGTTCCTATGGGTTCTATGGGTTCTCCCTAACCCGGAGAAGCCGGAATTGCAAATTGCAAATTGCAAATTTACCCAAATAAGGTACGCAAAGATAGTCGATTTGTCCCGTATTGACAGGCGTTTTGTGATCTTGACAAAAATATTCTATCCATTTTGCGTAGAATTTGATTCCTTAGTAACTATGGGCTCTCCGGGTTCGTTATTCCTTCCAGAGCATATTTGCGCCTAACCAGGTATGATGCATTCGAAAAAAGTCGGAATTCGCCCTGTTTCGTCATACCGGCCCCGTTAGATTTCTCGGACAATGGACGCAAATCGAAATGATGGAGAATTGCCGCAATACAGCGGGAAGTCTAACGGGGCCGGCGAAAAGAGCCTGCCCCGGCATGATTGAAGCCGGGGTATCCAGTCTTTTCATGGTTCGACGTTGCTCACCATCATGAGCATGTCGAATGATTGAGTTCAATGCTTACGGGACCCCGGTTTTTACCCCGTTAGACCTATCAGGCTAATGGAACGAA
>CAYILT010000294.1:0-4120 GCA_964364055.1 uncultured Nitrospiraceae bacterium
GTTCCCCAGGGCCGCGAGGGCGTTCTTCACGGCGTTGGGGGGGCCGCGGTCGAGGTACTTGATCAGCCGGGGCACCAGGTCCGCCACTTCCTTCGGGTAATGCAGGCCGATGGCGCCCAGGGCGAAGAGCACGCCGCCGCAGGACGCTTCCTTCGAGAACTCCAGGACCTCCACCAGCTTGGGCAGGATGCCGCGGATCATCTGCGGCTCGATGATGCCGAGCTTGCCCAGGGCATGGGCCGCCGCCTCCCGCTCGTCGTCGTCGCCCGACTCCAGCATGGTGATCAGCCGGGGCGTGAGGTCCTTTACCAGGTGGATAAAGGAGAACCCGATGTTCCCCAGGGCGTAGGCGGCCTCCTGCCGCACCAGGCTTATCTCGTGGTCCAGGAGAGATCTGAGCTTCGGCACGGCCTTCGACGAAGCGTCTTCGTACCGGTAGGCGAGATTGCCCACGGCGTTCGCCGCGTCGACCTTCACGAAAGGGTCGGCTTCGTCCATGAGGGCGATGAGCCGGTCGATGTAGGGCCGCGTGTCCTTGGGGTAGTCGAACCCGACGCGGGACAGGACGTTCAGGACGCCGGTGCGCACGTCGCCGTCCTTCTCGGCGAGCAGCTCCACGAGCTGGCCGACGAGGGACCGGTCGGCGTAGACCGCCGTTTCCATTTCGCCGAACTTCTTTTCACGGGCAAGGGCTTTGATGTCCATAGGAATCGATCAAACACAGAGATCAAAACGACAAAGCATTTTACCGCAGAGGACGCAGAGGACAGCCACGTCAACTGCTGTTCTTTTTCTTACGTCTTAATACAAGGCAGGAAGCCTTTGACCTCCTCGCCCTGCTCTTCCTCTGCGTCCTCTGCGGTGATAAAGATTTTTCTTTGTTTATGAGAATAGGTCACCGGCCGTCGGCGTCGCCTCGTCCGTCACGGCCTTCATGAGCCGGATGGCTCCGAACTGCTCGATCTGGACCGCCCGCACGATCCGGTTCTTCATGAGCTCCAGGAGCGCCATGAAGGTGGCGATGATGTGCGCCCTGGTGGTGCTCCCGTCGAAGAGGTCCGCGAAGAGCATGCTGTCCACCGATTCGAGGCGGGCAAGGATGGTGGCGATCTTGTCGGTGATGGAGACGGCCTCGGCCGTGATCTCGATGCCGGCGTCGGGCACGCGGTTCAGGACGTCCTTAAGCGCGGCGAGCAGGTCGAAGAGGTGGAAGTCGAACAGGAGCGGCTGGTCGTCGGGCGGAAGCTCGGGCGTCACCCCAGTCTCGCGGGTATAGACCTTGGACCAGTCGCTCTCTCGCTGCTCCAGCGAGGCAGCGGCGTCCTTGAACCGTTTGTACTCCAGCAGCCGCCTGATGAGCTCGGCACGCGGGTCCGCACCGTCGTCGTCGTCGTCGGGGTTCTCGGGCGGCGGCAGGAGCATCTTGGACTTGATGTGGGTGAGCGTGGAGGCCATGACGAGGAAATCACCGGCGATCTCCATGTCGAGGTTTTTCATGAGCTCCAGGTATTCGAGGTATTGCCGGGTGATGGGTGCGATCGGGATGTCGTAGATGTCAAGTTCGTGCTTCTTGATGAGGTGGAGGAGAAGGTCCATGGGACCTTCGAAGATCTCGAGTTTTACATGATACGACATGGGTTCCTTCCCCCGCGGCGCTTCCGGGGCGGTCAGACAATAGAATAACGTAACGAAAATTAGCGTTATTTCCCTGAAAAGTCAAGAGAAAACGTGTCAATCGCGGATTTCGGATTGCGGATTGGGCTGAAAATTAAGTGTATATCGTAGGTTCGCCGTTAGAAAGGTTATGGCTTTCCCGAGTAAATCGTAATCCAGTCCGAGGACACGGCGTGTTGCATCTTTCAAGAACGAAAAACGGCGCCAGGCAGATAAAGATCGCGCCTTCGCCTCTTGCCGATATTCTGGCGAAGCGAATCCATGCTCTACTTCGTGAACAGACATCATTAAAACGATCTGTGCTCTTTCCGGGGAGGTCGGCAGATCAGCCTATGTCCGCACGGCAGGTTCAGGTCCGGTTCGATAAGTGGCAAAAAATGGCGGGTATCAGAAAAGCACTGACAATTCACTCATTCAGGGCGGGTTTTGCAACGTCACTGTATGAAACAACAGGCGATATCTTGCTTGTGGCTCGCGCGATGGGGCATCGGGATGTCAGCACGACGATGCGCTATATCAACACAAATTCATCTCTTCTCAGGTGGGCAGTTGAGTATACATTTCAGCGGTCGACACGAGCCATGCCGCTTACGCCTTTTTCTGATGAAGCCTTATTTCAAGCCGGAGGTCCAGCGCGTCCGCTACGCTCTTGATCGTTTCCAACGTGGCTTTACTGAAGGCCCCGCGTTCGAGCCGGGAGACCACACTCTGTTTGGTCCCCAGCCGCCGCGCAAGCTCGGCCTGCGACAGGCCGGACTTTTCCCGCGCCTTGATCATAGCTTTCAAAACCTGGAACTCCGGGTCAAGGTCGTCCCATGCTCTTTTGAACGACGGGTCTTTCATTTGACCGGCGACATATTCTTTCAAAGTTCTGCCCCTCATGGTTTGCCTCCATAACGCTCGATATATTCATACATTCTTTTGTCTGCAAGTTCGATTTCCCGCGCAGGCGTTTTGTCCGTTTTCTTCAGAAACCCGTGCAGTAAAATGAATCGCCGTCCTGTTCCCGTGAAGTACAGCAGCCGTATATTTCCCATATGGTCCTTGATCCGCAGTTCTCTGATTTTACCTCGTATCTGCCGGGTGTACGGCTCCTTCAGGAGAACACCCTGTCCGGCCAAAAGCTCAATGAGTCTCACGACCTTGGCCCGCGTCTTTGGCGGGAGGTCGTCCAAAAACTCCGCCACCGGCTCCCGGCCGCCGCTGTCCTTATAGAATTCGACCTCCCACGCCATGAATCCATGATAGCATATAAGTGATAATCCGGCAAGATAATTTTGAACGGCCGTTTCGATTGCGGTCGAGGATCACCGATAAAGCGCCTATTTTCCCTTAGATATCCTGATTCAGAATAAAGATGTCTCTGATATAATAGTGGCAAGGAACGGTGTTCATGGGGACAAATAACAGTGGTTATTCCGAAAATGATCTCCGCGGCATGGTCCGGAAATGGGTGTCCGCGGACCGTGTCCCGAAGAGGCTCCAGGTGAAAGACACTTCTGATTTTTTCCGCGTGGACTACGACGATGTGGTCATCCTGGGCGGGGTGCCGTACTTCGTCCGGAACAATGAGCGTGAAGGCCGGTTCGGGCTCGAGGACGAGCCGAAATTCTGGGTCAAGCGCGCGATCAACCTCCTGACCGGCGAGACGAAGGTCCTGAAGTGGGTCTTCAAGGAGCGCTTCGAGGCCCGGATCGGGACCCTGGTGTTCGAGTGCGTGCGGAGCCCCCGGAAGGAGGCCCGGATCCTGGAACTGGTCCGGGGCAGGGGGGACTTCATGCAGGGGACGACGGAGAGGGACTCCGCCGGCCACCCGCTTCGCATCCTCGACTACATCCGCGGCAGGACGCTCTCCCAGATCACGCCCATGCTCGGGTCGGACCACGAGGACTTTTTCTATAATCACTTCCCCATCGTGCTCGATGAGTATATCGGCATCGTGGAGGCGATCCGCTTCCTTCACCAGCGCGGCGAGAAGCACGGCGACATCCGGCGCGACCACCTCATCAAGGACGAGACGACGGGGCGGTACCGGTGGATCGATTACGATTTCAACTATCGCCACGGGGAGAGCCGGTTCGCCTACGACCTCTTTGGCCTGGGGAACATCCTCGTGTTCATCACCGGCCGGGGCGACGTGACCACGAACCGCCTGCTCACCGAAGCGCCCGGCATCCTGGACCGGCTGAGTTCGGACGATGTGAACATCGTGTTCCACAACCGCGTCGCCAATCTGAAAAAGGTCTACCCCTATATACCCGAATCCCTGAACCGGGTGCTGCTGCATTTTTCGGCGGCCGCCCAGGTGTATTACGAGACGACGGAGGAGCTGCTTGAGGACCTCGGGGAGGCAAGGGAGGAGCTGGAACGGCGGTAAGAATAATTGCGGATTGCGGGTAGACATGACCCTCACCCCTGCCCCTCTCCCCTGGAGGGAGAGGGAAAA
>CAYILT010000295.1:0-4104 GCA_964364055.1 uncultured Nitrospiraceae bacterium
TATGAGTAATCCCATCTTCGACGAAGTCTCCACTTCTATACCCAAACAACCTATACCCAAACAACCTTTTCAAGATCCTGCATCCCCTCTACGATAAGGTTCATCGTACCCCAAGAGCAGCAGGGTTAGGATAGTCTCCGCATCACCCCCACGACCTTGCCGACGATGCGCAGGTCTCCTCCGTCGAAATACAGCGGATCCATGCGACTGTTCTCCGGCTGTAGCCGCACCCGGCCGTTCTCCAGAAAGAACCGTTTGACCGTTGCGTCGCCATCGACCAGGGCAACGACGATGTCGCCGTTGACCGCCGTGGCCTGTTCCCGGACCAGGACCGTGTCCCCGTCGAGGATGTGCGCGTCCATCATGCTGTCGCCCCGGACACCCAGGGCAAAGACCTGATGGGATGATTTAAGTGCGAAGAGAGAAAGGTCCACGGTAAGATCGCCGTCCTTGTTCTCCGGAGACAGCACCGGCAAGCCGGCAGCGACCCGTCCGAGGAGCGGGACGCTATCTGCCTGCCGTGAGCCGCCGATCACGGCAATGCCGCGAGCTTTGCCGCGCTCCCGGCTGATGTAGCCGCCCCGTTCGAGGACCAACAGGTGCTTCTCGACACCGTTCGTGGACCGGATGCCGAACTTCGCGCCGATCTCCCGCATGGTCGGCGGCATGCCGCGACTCGCAGTCGTCTCCCGGATGAATTCGTATATCGCCTGCTGGCGTTCGGTGATCGCAGTTTTCACGAAATCCTCCTTTTTCTTCTTTATTCCGCACTCCGCACTCGACAATCCGCACTTCTTAGTACTCCCGGTCCCCTCCCGGCCGCCATGCCGGTGAGATGACCCGCTCATGCCGGTACCGCTCGGCAAGCGTGCCCCAGGTTACCGTGAAATCACCATAGCGGTCATTGATATCATCCATAGCATCTGATGTGAACTTCCTTTTCCGTTCCTCCTCGAACAAAGGTACCTGCAGCATCTGCCGGTCGAGACTCGACACGCTCACGCCGACGAGTCGGACTGGTTGCTCGAGCGAAATCCGTTCCAGGATCGCCGAGGCTGCCGCAAAGATATCCAGCCCGTGGTCCACGGGACGATGAAAACGCTGCTGCCTCGAAAAGGTATGGAAGTCCGCATAGCGCAGGGTCAGAGATACTGTATGACCGGTGTATCCCCCGCGCCGCAACCTGCGTCCCACCTTTTCGCAGAGCTGCAGCAGATGCCGCTGGATCATATCGAGGTCCCCGCAATCCTGCTCAAGCGTCATACTGTGGCCCACGGATTTGGATTTCTCTTCGTCCTGCGCGGCCCGGGAAACCACGGGATCGTCGTCGATACCCTGTCCCATGTCCCGAAGACGCTCACCGAGGACACCGAACCGAGCGGTCAGCTTCGCAAGCGGCGCCCGCCCCAGCTCCCCGCAGGTCCTGATCCCCATGGCAGCAAGCTGTTGCGTCAGACTGGGACCGATGCCGCAGAGCTCCTTAACGGGCAGGTCCTCCAGCACCTCCTGTTCGTCGCCGGGGGAAATGAGCACGATGCCGTCGGGCTTTAACATATCACTGCCCAGTTTGGCGAGCAGCTTATTCCGCGCGATGCCGACCGAGCAGGTTAGCCCCATGAGCTCCCAGGTCTCATTTTTCAGACGAACCGCGATCTGCACGGGATCACCCATAAGCGGCTCGCAGCCGGTAACATCGAGGAACGCTTCATCGATAGAAAACAGCTCGACGAGCGGCGTGAACCGCTCCCAGATCGTGATGAGCTGTTTACAGGCATGGGAGTACTTCCCCGGAGAGGCAGGGACAAACACGATGTCCGGGCACTGGCGCTTGGCTTCGTGATACTGCATCCCGGTCTTAACACCGAAAGCGCGCGCCTCGTAGGAAGGTGAGAGGATGACGCCGCGATGGCTTGATCCACCGACAGCCACGGGTCTGTTCCGGAGCTTCGGATCCGCCCGCTGCTCAACCGATGCAAAGAACGCGTTCATATCAATATGGAGTATATTCCTCATACGGTCCCCTCCTCAGCTCGCGCCAAGCGCCAGTGAAGGTTGTCGCTCTGAAAACAGAGCTCGTACAACCCCTTTCCGTCGCTCACGGAGAAATGATGGATCGTGGAACTCCCCTCGAATGTCGTCCAGATAAAGGTCGTCTCCTTGATCCTGACCTGCCTGCCGTTCCATGCGAACCAGACAGGACGAATCGTCCCCCGGCTGAATACAGCGCCGACCTTAACCGGTTCATCTATAACGATTGCCATGGGACCATTATAGTGAACATTTGTTCACCTGTCAAGCAGATTAGTAATTATATCTAATAGAAATATTTTATCATTATATCAATTACTTATACATGTACTGCAATATTTTTCAAAGTATTTCTTTACATTTAATCTGAATTATTGTAGTTTTTTCAAGTGTTCAAATGCTTTTAGAAAAGTACGGTCTCCGGAACACAATTCCTCCTATGGCTTCCATCACCCAGCAAGAGATCGAGATAATTCTGAACTCCACCCATGACGGAATGATCGCCGTCAACGAAGCGGGCGTCGTGACCCTCTTCAACAAAGCGGCTGAACGCATTACCGGTCTGAAGGCCGAAGATGTTGTCGGGCGCGAGGCGGTAAAGGTCATTCCCAACACAAGGCTTCATATTATCCTTGCCAAGGGGATCGAAGAACTTAACCAGCAGCAGGACCTTGATTCCACCACCATCATCACGAACCGCGTTCCCCTCCGGAACGACATGGGCCAGGTCATCGGCGCCGTGGCTGTGTTCCGCGATATCACCGAGGTCAAGGCGCTCACCGAGCAGATGTCCGGCCTCTGGAAGTCGCGTAACCTGCTGGAAGCCGTGATCGATGCCACGGAGGACGCCATCTCCGTTGCCGATGAAAAAGGCAACACGATCATCGTGAACTCGGCGTACACGAGGATCACCGGTCTGCCGCCTGAGGCGGTGTTGAACAAACCGGTGACCGTCGACATTGCCGAGGGCGACAGCATGCACCTCCAGATCCTCAGGACCGGGAAACCCGTGCGGAACGTCAGGATGAAGGTCGGGCCGGCCAAGAAAGAGGTCATCGTCAATGTCGCGCCCATCTTTATCGACGGAACGATCCACGGCAGCGTGGGAACGATCCACGACATTTCCGAGATCATGGCCCTTACCGATGAACTCGCCAGGGCCAAAAAACTGATCCGGCACCTCCATGCCCGGTATACGTGGGGCGATATTATCGGCATCAGCCCTGCAATGGTCGCGGCCAAGGACCAGGCCCGCAGGGCCGCTGAAACTCCTGCCACGGTGCTCCTGCGGGGAGAGAGCGGCACCGGCAAGGAGCTCTTTGCCCATGCCATCCACAACGCGAGCACCCGGCAGAAAGGGCAGTTCGTACGGGTCAACTGCGCGGCCCTGTCCGAGAACCTTCTGGAAAGCGAGCTTTTCGGATACGTGGAAGGCGCCTTTACCGGCGCCCTGAAAGGCGGCAAAAAAGGCCTCTTCGAGGAGGCGAACAACGGCACCATTTTTCTCGATGAGATCGGGGAGATCAGCCTGTCGCTCCAGCGGAAGCTGCTTCGGGTCCTGCAGGAGCGGGAGATCGTCCGCGTCGGCAGCACCGTGCCTGTTCCCGTTGATGTGCGGGTGATAACGGCCACCAACATCAATCTGGAGCAGAAAGTGAAGGACGGCACCTTCAAAGGCGACCTCTACTACCGCCTGAACGTCCTGCCGATCGCCATTCCTCCGCTGCGGACGCGCGAGGAGGATGTCCCGCGGCTCGTTGAACATATCATATTCCGGCTGAACCAGGAATTCGGAAGGCAGGTGATGGGCATGGCCCCTGAAGCCGTGTCGGAACTGGTGAAATATCCATGGCCCGGCAATGTCCGTGAACTCGAAAACGTACTCGGCAGGGCAATGATAAACATGCGGCCCCAGGAGAGAGTGATCGACACGCAGCATCTTCCGCTCCTGGAGTGCGAGAAGATAAACGAGGCGTTCCTTGCCCTGGAGCAGACCGCGGTCGCGCGCCCTCTCGCGGACGTTGTTGCCGACGCGGAACGGGCGGCGATCACGCGGGCACTCACGGAATCGGGAGG
>CAYILT010000296.1:0-4096 GCA_964364055.1 uncultured Nitrospiraceae bacterium
CTACCCGCAATCCGCAATTCCATCGACCTACGTCCCCTTCCGGAACGCCCATCTCCTTGCCATCGCCGTGTCCTGGGCTGAGGTCATCGGTGCGAACAAGATCTACATCGGCGCCGTGGAGGAGGATAGCTCGGGCTATCCCGACTGCCGTGAAGTCTTCTACCAGGCCTTCAACAGGGTCATCGAAACGGGAACAAGGCCTGATACACGGGCCGAGATCATCACTCCGCTCATCCATATGAACAAATCCGCGATCGTGAAGAAGGGCGCGGAGCTCGGCGCACCGCTCTACCTTACGTGGAGCTGTTATCAGAACAGCGAGAGAGCCTGCGGCAGGTGTGAGAGCTGTGTACTGCGTCTGAAGGGTTTTAGCGGGGCAGGAATCAAGGACCCGATCCCCTATGAAGAGTAGTGTCTGCTATCCTGACTAGAAGGTATACACAAAGCTGGTCACCAGCAGCATGACGGTCAGCAGGATAAGCACGGCCACGGTGAACCAGGCGATCACGTTCATCCGTTTTGAGTTGACGAATTCCCCCATGATCGACGCGTCGTTGACCAGCCGCAGCATGATGATCAGCACGACGGGCAGGAGCATCCCGTTGATGGTCTGGGACAGGTACATGATCTTGATGAGCGGCGCGTTCGGAAGCAGGATGACCCCCGCCCCGATAACGATGAAGGCCGTGTAGAAGCCCAGGAACTGCGGCGCCTCCCGAAACGTCTTGTTGATCCCCGACTCCCACCCGAACGCCTCCGAAAGACCATAGGCCGTTGCCAGCGGCAGGACAAAAGCCGCGAGGAACGACGCGTTCAGCAGGCCGACGGCGAACAGATGAGAAGCGAAATCGCCCGCCAGGGGCTGCAGCGCCTGTGCCGCGTTCTCCGCGGAATCAACGATCACGCCCGCGGGATGCAGAATGGTCCCGGTGCTGAGCACGATGAAGAAGGCGATGAACACCGTCATGAAGGACCCGGCGTAGACGTCGAACTTGACATACCGGTACTCATCGATGCGGATCCCCTTGTCCACCACGGCCGACTGCAGATAGAACTGCATGTACGGCGTGATCGTCGTTCCCACCATGGTGATAAAGAGCAGCAGATAGTCCTTATCGAGCCTGATGTGCGGCACCACGATCTGCCGGGCGACCTCTTTCCACGGGGGATTGGACATGACGCCGGAGAACACGTAGGTGAGGTAGATCAGGCTGATGGCGATCAGTAACCGCTCCACCTGTTTGAAATTCCCCTTCACGACGACGAACCAGACGACGAACGCCGAGATCGGCACGGAAATGTGCTTGTGCACGCCGAAGAGCTCCATGCTCGCGGCGATGCCGGCGAACTCGGCGATGATGACGGTCAGATTCGCGAAGACGAACAGCGCCATGACGGCAAGTGTCACCCGGATCCCGAACTGCTCCCGGACCAGGTCGCCGAAGCCCTTGCCGGACACGACACCCATCCGAGACGACATCTCCTGGATCACCGCCAGGGCGAAGGTCATGAGGATGAGCGCCCACAGGAGTCCATACCCCTCGCGCGCCCCGACGATGGAGTACGTGGCGATGCCGCCGGCGTCGTTGCCCGCGTTCCCCGCGATGAATCCCGGCCCGATCACCGACAGGACCACAAGGAACCGGTTGTTCGCCAGAGTGTTCTTGATGCGTTCGAACAGTTTCACGGATCAGCCTCATGCTCCCGGGGCGGCAAAACCGCTGCCGGGAGGTTTAATGGATTGGGGACACGGGGATCGGTGCGAAGAGCGGATGGATCACATTTTTCTCCTGCGTTTTCTCGATGCGGGCGGCAGGAGGAAGTCCACTACGTCGTCCACCGTCACGATGCCACGCATCACCATGTTCTCGTCGACGACGGGAGCGGCCAGCAGATTGTACTTTGAAATGAATTCGGCCACATCATTCTGTTCGGCCTCCACCGGCAGCGTCTTGACCGGCGACCGCATGATGTCCTTGATCATGGTCTCCGGTCTGGCGAGGATCAGGTCCTTGAGCGTCACGACGCCCAGCAGTCGTTCCTGGTCATCGAGGATATAGAGATAGTAGACGGTCTCAACGTCGGGAGCCTCGAGCCGGAGCTCCCGGATGGCATCCTCAACGGTCATGTCCGGCGGGAACGCCAGAAATTCGGTGGTCATGAGACCGCCCGCCGTGTCCTCTTCGTGTTCAAGAAGCTCCTGTACCTCATCGGCGTCTTCTTTTTCCATGAGGCCGATGAGCTCCCTGGCCTTGTTCTCCGGCAGATCGCCGAGAACGTCCGCCGCCTCGTCGGGCGGCATCTGCTCGAGGATATCCGACGCCTTTTCCTTCGACATGTCGTCGATGATGTCCGCCTGCACGCTGGGTTCCAGCTCATGCAGGGCCTCGGCCGCGGTCTCCACGTCGAGGGTGCCGAAGATCGCGGTCCGCTCCTTCTGCGAGACCTCACTGATGATCTCCGCGAGGTCAGCCGGATGCAGTTTTGAGGCCTTCTGGCGGGAAATGGTCAGGGTGAGCCGGGAGAGCTTCGGTTCGATCGGTTGGAGGTAATGCCATCCGATCAGGGTGTTCGGCAGGCGGTACCGGAAGAGGGAAAGGAAGCGCTCTCCCCTCGCCTCGAGGCTGAGCCTCCGCAAGAAGCCCCGAAGGCCGATGTCGACGGCGACCAGGCACATCTTCCCGTTCACGTCGCCCAGCCGTAGATCGTTGACGCGCACCAGTTTGGCGCCGTTGATGTCCACGATCTGCTTGTCCAGAAGGTCCCTGCTGATCAGGATGTCCGAAGGGGCGGGCTCGGACGGGTGAAGGTCCTTCCGCAGCATGTTCGCCGAGATCACGCGTTTGTTGAAGAGATTGACCTGGTCCCAGGAGATAAGGAAGGTCTGTTTGCCGGAGACCGCGACCAGCGTCGTGACCGCGGGAAAGGGATCGCCCAGACCGACCGTGATATCCTTGAGCTTCCCGATCTCCTCCCCCGTCTGATCGAGGACCGGATGCTTGTATACGTCGCTGATAAAGATATCTCCGGCAAAAAAAGGCATGCAGCGCTCCGGTTTGGGCATTAGGTTGATCGCGTCGCGCTGATTATACCAGCGGTCAGTTCCAAGTCAAGGAAAAATCCGGTCGTTTGTGATACACTATGAAGAAAAGGCGTGCCTGGAACAAGGATCTGTCCCGGCGTGACCAGGGCCGAAAGGCACCTTCTATAAATCCTTAAAATATCACTATAAATATATTTTACGTGATAGATGACGTTGTTTCTGCTATATTTTTCCGCGTACCTCTGCACGCGTCCCCGTTCAGGGAAAGGAGTCATATACCATGTCTGATCAGACTATGAAGGAAATCAGAAGGGAGCTCTATCTGTTGATCCATAAGGCGGAACAGATGCTTGAACTCACCGAGGACGCCTTCATGAAGAACAAGGCAGCTTCTCTGGACCAGGCCGAATCCCTCGCAAAGGAGATCAGGGGACAGGAGGACGCCCTGACGGAGAAACTGGCCAAGATGGCTGCGTCCGGAGGCGAAGCCCGCGCCATTCTGTCCGTTCCCGTGCATATCGAGAAGATCGCTGTCAGCATCGAGCGCATCGTCGATAACATCCGGGTCAAGATCAAGGAAGGTCTTCTCTTCAGCGACAAGGCTATTCAGGAGACCGGGAGGCTGCTCACGAAGGGCAAGGAAGTGCTGAAAAAGGCAAGCGAATCGATAGTGACCGGATCCGCAGCAAGCAGGGAGACCGTCAAACACGAAAGTGACGAGATGATCCGCATGTCCAATGAATTCGCCACGGCCCACGAGGACCGCCTGGTTGCCGGGGAGTGCTCTCCGAAAACCTCATCCAATTATCTTTGCATACTCTATGCATTCGAGGATCTGGCATCCCATACCAAGGACGCCGTCAATAAGTTCTCACCGAAATAACATTCACGCTCCGGCGATTCTCGACGGTAGTGGTCATAGTATGGTTCCTCATGCTCCCCAGTCCATCGGCCTGGCCCTTTCCGGGTAACAGTTTAGCCGTTTTTCCGGGGGCATAGGGGACGTTGATACCTGACGAGCATTAGCCTGACCATCACTTGGATTCAATTCTC
>CAYILT010000297.1:0-4081 GCA_964364055.1 uncultured Nitrospiraceae bacterium
CCAAGACTCGAAGAAAGACTTTACCGTCGGGACCTCTTCGTGACTTAGTGCCTTCGTGGCGAACTGCGGGGTATCACTTTGGACGAACGGATCATAAATCTGGTCTCACTCATCGCCGAACAGGTCCGGACGAAACAGGAGCTCTTCAGCAATGAAGGAAAGATCATGGACTCGCTCGTGAACAGCGGGTACCGGCTCCATGAGGCGGACGCGGCGCTGACGCTCATGCAGACCCTGGCGCAGAACGAAGAGGACGCATTCTCCGCGGAGGGAGATGCCCCTCTCCCGGCCGGGATGCGGGCGATGAACACCGAGGAACGGGCCCGGTTCGCCATGGAAGCCTTCAGCTTCATCACCAAGCTTGCCCACCTGGGGATCATCACCGGAGACCAGCGGGAAGACCTTCTTGAAAAGGCGCTGACCCTCCATTCCCGGAAGATCGAGCTTTCCCACGTAAAGACGCTCATCGCGCTGAACCTCTTCGCCGATGCCCAGGAGGACGAGGACCTGCTCTTATTCTCCCTGAGCATCAAAGGCACGGCGTGGAACTGAAAGCTGACGGGGAAACAAGGTGATTAGTAACAGCTGCCCTCTTCCCCTATCATAATTAAACTCCCTGCGATAAAAAGGTTTGCCTATTATGAAATCACTCGTCATCGTCGAATCACCCGCCAAGGCCAAGACCATCGGCAAGTACCTCGGCAAGGACTTCACGGTCAAAGCGTCCGTCGGCCACATCATGGACCTGCCCAAGAGCAAGCTGGGCGTGGACATCGAAAAGAACTTCGAACCCCAGTACATTCAGATCAAGGGCAAGGCGAAGGTCGTCAACGAGCTCAAAGCTGCCGCCAAGAAGGCGGACCGCATCCTGATCGCGACCGACCCAGACCGCGAAGGAGAGGCCATCGCCGCGCACGTGGCTGTGGCCGTTTCCAAGACCGCCAAGACCGAAGAGGTCTACCGCGTCCTGTTCAACGAGATCACCAAGAAGGCGATCCTCAAGGCCATCGAACAGCCCGGCAAGATCGACACGAACAAGGTGGACGCCCAGCAGGCGCGCCGCATCCTCGACCGTCTCGTGGGCTACCAGATCAGCCCCATCCTGTGGAAAAAGGTGCGCCGCGGCCTGTCCGCCGGCCGCGTGCAGTCCGTGGCCCTGCGCATCATCTGCGAGCGCGAGGAGGAGATCAAGGCGTTCAAGCCCGAGGAGTTCTGGTCGCTCACCGCGCTTCTCGAAGGAAAACTCCCGCCGCAGTTCGAGGCCAAGCTGCTCAAGAAGGACGAGGAGAAGCTCAGGGTCAAGAACAACGATGAAGTGCAGGCGATCCTCGCCGGCCTCCAGGGCGCGGCGTACACCGTCGCCAAAGTGGAGAAAAAAGAGCGCCGCCGCAATCCCGTCCCCCCCTTTACCACGAGCAAGCTCCAGCAGGAAGGCGGACGGAAGCTCGGCTTCACCTCCCGGCGCACCATGGCCGTGGCCCAGGGCCTTTATGAAGGCGTTGACCTCGGCAAGGAAGGCGCCGTCGGCCTCATCACCTACATGCGTACCGACTCGACCCGTGTGGGCGCCGAGGCCCAGCAGGAGGCCCGGGAGCTGATCGCGGCCAAGTTCGGCAAGGAGTATGTTCCCGCCGAGCCGCCGGTGTACAAAAGCGCGAAAAGCGCCCAGGAGGCCCATGAGGCTATCCGCCCCACTTCAGCGATGCGGGAGCCCGACGCCATCAAGCGGTATCTCGAGCCCGACCAGTACAAGCTCTACAAGCTCATCTGGAACCGCTTCGTAGCCAGCCAGATGAATCCCGCCGTCATCGACCAGACCTCGGTGGACATCAAGGCCAGCGCCTATACCTTCCGTGCCTCCGGCTCGGTCGTGAAATTCCCGGGTTTCATGGCGGTCTATATGGAGGAACGCTCCGAGGACCAGGCGCCGTCCGAGGAAGACAACGGCGAAGCGGTCCTCCCCCCGCTTGCCGAGGGTGACCTGCTCTCGCTCCTCAAGCTCGACCCCAAGCAGCACTTCACCCAGCCTCCGCCGCGGTTCTCCGAGGCCCTGCTCGTGAAGACCCTGGAGGAAAAGGGGATCGGCAGGCCGAGCACCTACGCCGCGATCATCTCGACCATCCAGGACCGCGACTACGTGAACAAACTGGAAAACAAGTTCCATCCGACCGAGCTCGGCATTCTCGTGAACAACCTGCTGGTCACCCACTTCCCGGACATCCTGAACGTTACGTTCACCGCGAGGATGGAGGAAGAGCTCGACAAGATCGAGGAAGGCGCCATGAAATGGGCCGACGCGGTCAGGGACTTCTACGACCCCTTCAGTGTGAGCCTGAAGAAGGCCCAGGAGGAGATGAAGGACTTCAAGGCCGAGCAGACGCCCACCGACATAAACTGCGACAAGTGCGGCAAGCCCATGATCATCAAGTGGGGCAGGAACGGCCAGTTCCTCGCCTGTTCTGGCTATCCCGACTGCAAGAGCACGAAGCCCTTCGTGCGCACCGAGAACGGCGGCGTCGAAGCCGCGCCCGAGGAGACCACCGGCGAACTCTGCCCCAAGTGCGGCTCCGGCATGGTGGTCAAACGGGGGCGGTTCGGCAAGTTCCTCGCCTGTTCCCGCTACCCGGAGTGCAACCACACCCAGGGGATGTCCACCGGGGTGCTCTGTCCCGAGGACGGGGGGATGATCGTGGAGCGGCGGTCCCGCTTCGGCAAGATGTTCTACTCCTGCGCGAACTACCCCAACTGCAAGTTCGCCGTCTGGTATAAACCCGTGCCCCGCCCCTGCCCGCAGTGCGGCGCCCCCTTCCTGACGGAGAAGTACTCCAAGAAGACCGGCCCTTACATCGCCTGCTACAAGAAGGAATGCGGCTACAAGGAAGGAACAACTCCGGATGTGGACACGCCGGAGCCGCCAAAAGATCCCCCAGCCTAGCGCCCACACCACAGGGGGACAAAAAAAGAGACATCAAAGGTTTCCCTCTGATGTCTCTCTCCGCAAGATCGCTGATGTCAGGCGTTTCTCAGAATTTGTGTGCGTACTGAATGTAGAAATCGCATTTTCTGCAATGGCTTACCTTCTCCGCCAGGGTCGCCATTTCCAGCTTCCCCTGGTCGCATTTCGTACCGGTGATCTTCCAGCAGTCCAGTCCCTTATCGGGATGTGCCGGGCAGGTCTGATAGGTGGCCGGCGCACATTTCTTGAATTCCCAGCAATTCATTTACCACCTCCCCCTCTCGAACATCGATGAAATAGAAGAGCCGTGTTGATCTTATCCCACCATGAAAATCCTGGTTTTAGCGACACCAACACAAAAAATTGCAATAAACGCACCACACCATTCTTCCGTTGGAAAAACAGCGGGTTAGTTGTGTTTTGTCTTCGCCGCTCCACTCATGATATGCACTATTCTGGTGGGTTTCGCTCTTGATACTGTTGGATTTCCAACTTCGCTTTTCAACCGTTCCCCTGCTTGCAAAATATGCATTGTTACGCTAAAGTACTGCATGCGGAAGCATCTTGCCACCTTCTTGCTCCATCTCAGGAATGAGAAGAAGTCTCTCCCCCACACCGAACGCGGCTACCGCTCCGGCCTGGAACAGCCGGCCGAATTTCTCGGTGACCGTGACCTCGCCGGCATCGGCCACCAGGATCTGCGGCAATTCCTCGGCCACCTCATCACCCGGAAGATAATAAAAATCCTCTTGCGCCCGCAATGGACAAGCCCTATGCAATTCACCTATGCAATTCACCCTTGTCTTTCTCATGGCTTGATGCTATCCTTAACCCGTTGGATCGATGCAGTTCATGCCAGGGGGGATATGGGTCCGCGCATTGCACTCCCAAGACCGGATAGAACAACGGCCCGCAAGCGTTACGCCTGCGTCCTCTTTCCTCTCGTTATCCTCTCATTCCTTCTCTTCTCCCCCAATGGGTCTGATGCAGCGGACCATCTCACCGCAAGCGGCTGTTCCGTCAGCAATGTGGGGTATCTCACGGACCTTGCGAAAGAGTACGAACGGCGCACCGGGATTAAAGTGCTCGTGCGGGGCGGCGGCAGCGCCGTCGGGATCGAGGACC
>CAYILT010000298.1:0-4054 GCA_964364055.1 uncultured Nitrospiraceae bacterium
AACCCTTCAGCGGCGCACTTTTTAACTGTTTCCCAGCACGAGGCCTTTGCTTTAGCTCAGCCCGGGGAAAATACCAGTATTCCAGGCCTGACCCTCAACACTCCATAAACCTGAAAAGAGCATTTGGACCCGGAAAAATCGGATTAACTTCTGATAAAAAAGGCAAGGACATAGGATTTATCGTCAGGGGATAATAAGCTGGGCATAGTTAAGCGCATCGATAGATCCGACATTGTTTCGCTGCCCCGACTTATCGATCCTATATTTCCACTTACAATACGAAGCTGAAATTGCTATAATAAGTCAGTCACAGCACAGAAGATACTATGCCGTATTTTTGAGGTATGTGCCATAAAATCGCTTACCATACCATATCCTGAGGAACTGCCCCAGACCTTGAAACTGTCGGACGCGGAATTCGCTGAGGAAATAAGGTTCCTTGCCGCGGCAAAGCTCTTTGAGCTGGGTAAACCGTCCTCAGGCAAAGCCGCGGAGATGGCGGGCCTGGACAGGGTGACTTTTCTCATTAAGCTCGGCCGATTCAAAGTTACCGCAATAAATCTCCAGGCAGAAGAAGTGACAAAGGAGATCGAGGCGGTTCGCTCATTATCATGAACGTTGTGGTGAATACAGCCCCCCTTTTGTTTCTCTCCCGTATCAATCGTTTACCCATCCTTCATAAATTCGGAAGCATTTGGACGCCCGAAGCCGTCATTGCAGAAATCAGAGATAAGCAGGACGAGGCAACCGGGTTCGTGGAGCAGGCGCTCAAGGGTTTGCTTATCATCAAGCCCGTTGAGGACAAAAACCTGCTCGCCGTGCTGACGATGGAACTCGGCATCGGCGAGGCAGAGGTCATCACCGTCGCAATTGAACAGAAAGCCGATTGGGTTCTTCTTGATGATCAGGATGCGCGACGCTATGGGTTGAAAGTCATTGGGACTCTTGGTTTGCTGGCTTGGGCCAGGAAGAAGGGATTCATCGGCAGCCTGAAACAGGAGATTGAGAAACTTTGTGACGCGGGAATTTACGCAACTGACGAGTTGGTGGATGGTTTGTTGCGTGAAGCAGGAGAAGCATAATCTAACAACATGAAAAATGCAGGAAGGTAAACCCAGCCTGAGCGCAGCATGGAGCCCCGTTACTGGTGATCAGGCGCGAACAGTTGTCGCGTGCAACCGCAACCCGAGCGCATGCACTACTTTGAGTATCGTCGCGAATTCCGGGTTACCGTCAGGCGATAATGCTTTGTAAAGACTTACGCGGCCAAGCCCGGATTTTCGGGCGATCTCCGTCATTCCCTTTGCGCGGGCGATATCGCCGATGGCGGCGGCAATGACAGCCGGGTTGCCGTCTTCCATGGCCGCTTCCAGATAAGCCGCCATGTCTTTGTCGGTCTTCAGATAATCCACGACATCCCATTTCGTCGTTTTAAGCCTCTCTTTTTTCATTTCACCCTCCTACTGCATTCGCGCCAGTTCCAGCGCCTTTTCGATATCCCTCCGCTGTGAGCGCTTATCACCGCCGACAAGCAGGATTACCAGCTTCTGGCCATGCTGCGAGAAATATACACGATACCCCGGCCCATAGGCGATCCGCAACTCGGAGACGCCTTCTCCGACCGGCTTCACGTCGTCGAAATTCCCCAGCGACACGCTCCGAAGCCGCGTGTTTACACGGGCGATCGCCTGACGGTCCCGCAACGCCGCAAACCATTTTTCAAACACGTCGGTTTTGCGTATTTCGATCACGATTTAAATGTACCCCATGGGAGACAAAATGGCAAGCGAATAATGACTGAGGAACAGCATGATTCGGTCGAAAAAGTGATGTGCAGCAACCATATCAAGAATCGAGAAGCGACCCTCATTACCCCTCGCACCTTACTTATTCCGTGACTTCGCTCAGCCCTTCGACGTTGCTCAGGGCTCGCCCTTTCGGCGAGACTTCGATAAATTGTGCAAGGCATCCTTGTCGCCGCTGATCAGGGCTTCCTTCTTGGCTCGGGTCCAACGCTTGAGCTGTAATTCACGCTTTCTGGCTGCGGCTAGATCTGAAAAGGCTTCTGAATGAATGAGTTTCTCTGGAGGATCTACTGCCGTTGTTCGACAGGCATTCCCGGACAGATGCTCAGCATGTCTCCGCTCAAGATCGGCCGTACAACCGATATAAAGCCCCCCCGATTTCAAGCGAAGAATATACATCCAGGCAGACATAGATTGCTCCAAATAAACAATTGAACTGGCCCCTTCGACTCCGCTCAGGGCCATTCGATACTATTTGTCATCTGGCTCGACTGGCCTCTTCGACTATGCTCAGAGCTGGCTCGCCATGAGTAGTAAAGGGCACTTATCATGTGATAAGTGCCCTTTGCGTATCGAATGGCTCCCGGAGCAGGACTCGAACCTGCGACATGGTGGTTAACAGCCACCCGCTCTACCGACTGAGCTATCCGGGAATTATTGGTTATTTAGGGAGAATTACGCGATTTGCAGGCGGTATAAATACCATATACCGACTTCGCTGTCAACGGGTTATTTCGTTTCTGAGCCCGGGACCCTTGCCCCTGGACCCTGTTGTTCTACCCGCCCTCCTGGCCTTTCTTGAGCTCCATGATGACCTGCTTGGCGATGGCCTTCAGTGTATCAAACACCCCGTTCCCCTCCGAAGCGATCGCTTCAAAGTCCGGGACGCCGCGGGGGTTCAAGGCCTTTTTCATTTCTGCCACCGGTACGACGTTCGGGAGATCCCGCTTGTTGTACTGAACGACATAGGGGGCGGCATCGAGACTATATCCCTGCTCGGCGAGGTTGATCCGCAGATTTTCCACGCTTTCAACGTTCGCCTCCATGCGCTCGACCTGGGAGTCCGCAACAAACACGAGACCGTCCACGCCTTTCAGGATAAGTTTGCGGCTTGCGTCGTAAAAGACCTGACCGGGAACCGTGTAGAGATGGAACCGGGTCTTGAAGCCGCGGATCTCTCCCAGCGCCAGCGGAAGAAAATCAAAGAACAGGGTGCGTTCGGTCTCGGTTGCCAGGGAGATCATCTTTCCCTTGCTGTCGGGATTCGTTTTCTTATAGATGTAATGCAGGTTCGTCGTCTTCCCGCAGAGGCCCGGGCCGTAATAAACGATCTTGCAATTGATCTCTCGTGATGAATAATTAATGAACGACATGGGACGGTAATACCTCCCCTAACCCTTTATCCGAACAGCTTGTCGATATCCTCATCGGTGATCTCGGCAAAAGGAGAGTCCGCACCCTTGGGAGAGCCTTTTCCCGTCTCTACCTTCTGCAGAAGCTGATTGAAGATGTTTCCCAGGATCTCGGCGCTCTTTTTCACCCGCAGCCTGACCAGGCCAAGGGACGAGCGTTGATCGAAGATCACGACAAGGATAACGCGTTGACCGATGATGGAGATGTGGATGTTGTCCCGCTGTCCCTCGTGGAAGAGGATCGAGAACTCTTTTTCTCCGAGGAGCTTGGCCATCCCGCCCGTCGCGGCGATATTGCCCGCGGTGAGCGAGGCCAGCGAGGTGGTGTCCAGGTTCTCGGTCTCTCCGGTTGCCGCGATGAGCTGACCGTTCTTGTCGACCAGGAACACGACTTTCGCGTTGGACTGCGCAAGTAACCGCTGGATTTCCGCATCGATAAGCTTGAACTCCTCGTCGTACATCACCAGATCGGAACCGATCATAGCTTATCTCCTCATAATCGTTCAACGCAGTTCACCTGCGTACAGATTGGTATTAAACCATAGTAGTGCCGAGATTTCAAGGGTTTTTTTGCTTTTCCCCGGGCCGAAACGAACACAGCCGGGTCAACAACACCCGGCTGCGAACAGTTCTGTCCTGATCCTGTCTTCCGATCTACTTGGTACCGAAGGCGGACGCCATTTTATGGAGGCTTTCCCAGTCGTCATCCACCAGTTTCTGAAATTTTTCGAGCATCCCCTCGTTGCCCGGCGCGAAGAGGTGCTTGAACCTGCCCTGCGGTTTGAGCCACTCGGTAATGGGCTTTTTCTTTTCCTTGGGATCGTAGTTGATGGTCCA
>CAYILT010000299.1:0-4044 GCA_964364055.1 uncultured Nitrospiraceae bacterium
TGAGTTCAATGCTTACTGGACCCCGGTTGTCACCGGGGAGACGACTTTTTACGAATCCATCAATGTTGATGAATGAAAAGCAAAATGGGGACATCCGCTCTTTCTCCCGATGCAGGTTCGCACAAGAGAGACATTCGCACAAGAGAGACCTTGAGTTTTATCGGAGCAGATGCTATGATTGACGTACGAGAAATTTCATAAAGCGAACGACTGGAGGATCACATGCCTTACAATGCCAGGGACTACAGTTCATTGATCGGTCTGAAAGGTTTCAGCGAAACGCTCCTCAAGAACCATTTTACCTTGTATCAGGGATACGTTACGAATACCAACAAATGCGCGGATACGCTGTCGCAGATGCTGAAGGACGGGAAAACCGGCACTACGGAGTTCTCTGAATTGAAGCGGCGCTTTGGCTGGGAGTTCAACGGGATGAGGCTTCATGAGCTTTATTTTGACAACCTCAAGGGTTCCGGCGGCATCGACAAAGCGGGAAAGCTGGCCGGAAAGATGGAGAAGGATTTTGGCGGGGTGGATTCCTGGGAAAAGGACTTCAAGGCCTGCGGCGCGATGCGGGGCATCGGATGGGTGGTGCTGTATTACGACGCCGTGGGGGACCGCCTTTTCAACTCGTGGATCAATGAACACGACGTGGCACACCTTGCAGGGTGTTCGCCGATCCTTATCATGGATGTTTTCGAGCATGCCTATATCACCGATTATCAATTGAAACGGGCGGATTATATCGAGGCTTTCTTCGCGAATATCAACTGGCAGTCCGCAGCATCCCGTCTTAAGTGATGCGGAAAGGCCTGATCATAGTCTTTACCGGGGACGGGAAAGGGAAAACGACCGCTGCTCTGGGGATCGCCCTGCGTGCCAGCGGACATTCTCAGTACGTGTCCATGGTGCAGTTCGTAAAAAGTCCTACGGACAGCGGTGAGGAACGCGCCGCAGAGCGCCTGAAACCTCAGTTCGAGCTGATAACGACGGGGAGGGGATTTGTTAACATCCCGGGGCACACGGCGCCTCTCCCGGAACATAAACAGGCGGCGGAGGACGCTTTTATCCTGGCACAGCAGCGGGTCCTCTCAGGATACTGGGATGTGGTCATTCTTGACGAGATCAATGTCGCTGTAAAACTTGGGCTCCTTGATATAACAAGGGTCCTTGACCTGCTCAGAAAAAAGCCGAAGAACCTGCATGTGATACTGACCGGCCGCGATGCACATGATGAACTGATCGCGCTGGCCGATTTGGTCACGGAGATGCGGCTGGTTAAACACCCCTATGATGAAGCCGGCATTCCTGCCCAGAAAGGTATAGATTTTTGATCGCATTGACCTCAAATGGTTCTATCAGGACGCTCATGATTTTTTGGTATTGGTATCCCGTTGATTACCTTGACAATATCGATTGTCTCGGGTATAGTCAGCAGTCAGTTTCCTCATCGTTATCATCTGATAACTGGATCCGGTTGCGATTGGTCAAAGTGAAAAGTACCTTGACTTATCCTGGTTCCTATGGAATTCTGAACAGGGTGAATATGTTCAGTCGTTGATGAGGGAGGTGAAACCTCTACAATCAAGATCGCACAATCTGAATGGCACTGATATCTAATATCCGTTATTCTCAAAGGAGGTATAACATGCGTAGTGGAAGAAGAGTTCTATTCGTTTTATCAGTAGCAGCCCTCCTGGCATTTATGGGCGGCAGTGCATTCGCCCAGCTTGTGGGCACGGTAAAGGACGTGGAAACATCCGTTGGATCGTCAGGCAAGGTTGACTGGACCACGGGGGTGATCACCGCGGTCGGCATCGGCGCTCCGCCGGCACAGCCGGCAAACGCCGCGCAGGCCAGGGCCATGGCGGAGCGTGCGGCGCAGGTCGTGGCCTACCGGAACCTGCTCGAAGCGGTGAAAGGAGTTCGTCTTGATTCAACGACGACCGTCGAGAACTTCATGGTCACGAGCGATGTTATCCGCACGCAGGTCAGCGGATTCGTTCAGGGCGCTATGGTCATGGACAAGAAATACATGTCCGACGGATCAGTGGAGGTCACCGTTGGCATGAAACTGACCGGTGCTCTTGCCGATTCGCTCCTTCCCAAACAGCCGCCGGCGCCGCCCACGGGTATCGTTACGACGCCGGGCGCCGCTGGACAGACATTCACGGGCCTTATCGTTGACGCCCGCGGTCTTGGCATCAAGCCGGCAATGGCTCCCAAGGTCCTGAACGAAGACGGCAAGGAGGTCTACGGTTCTGCCTGGATCAACAGGGATTGGGCGGTCCGCGAAGGCATGGCGGGCTATCTGAAAGACCCGTTGCAGGCACAGCAGAACCCCCGCGTGACCGATAAACCGCTCCTGGTGAAGGCCGTCAAGGCTTCGGGTGATGCGCGGGTGGACGTCGTGATCTCCAACGCCGATGCATCAATGATCCACGGCGCCACGCAGAATCTGAGTTTCCTGGAAAAGTGCAAGGTCATCATTCTGGTGGATTAGTGCATCAGGATAGGATCGTTTCCCGGTTTGCAGGCGGGAAGACCGGCAACACGGTTGCCGGTATATTTTATATATTTTAATAAACGGATCGGAGGTTAGGAATGGTTACCAATATGAAGCGTCTCACGGTGCTGATGCTCGTGATCGTCGCGCTGGTCGCTGCGGGATGTGGACCCAAGGCTGCGCCTTCGACGTCGGTGCTGGATACACCGGAGTACCATTACAACCAGGGGCTCAAGTTCCTGGATAAGAACCAGATGGATGATGCCATGCGGGAGTTCCAGCGGGCAGTTGACCTTGATCCCAAGTCACCTCTCGGTTACATCGGCAAGGGACTTGCGTTCGGCAAGAAGGGTGACTTCAAGTCGGCGTTCGAGAACATGGAGAAGGGCAAAAGCCTGGAAACGAAGGGGATCGAGGCCCGTATCGGGATGATCCGGCTCCATAGCCTGCAGCGCGGCAAGAACTTCGTGAAAGAATGCGAGAGCGAGTTCAAGTCTGCCAATGAAAAGGAGCCGAACAGCGCCCGGCTTCACTATTTCATGGGTATGGCGTATAAATCGGCGCTGGATTTCGACAAGGCCGCAAGCATGTTCCGCGTGGTCCTGGACCTGAACAAGGACTTTATGGGTGAGGCCAACGCTGAATGGGCCGTGATCCAGAAGATCCAGCGCGCTGCGCCGGGCACCGAGATCGGCAAAAAGATCGCCCTTATCGACAAGATCGACCGGGCCGATGTTTGCGCGCTCTTCGACCAGGAAATGAACCTGGAAAAGCTCTTCACCAAGCGCGGCACCAAGAACTATGATACGGGCTTCAAGGCGCCCACGGAGTCGTCGACCCGCTTCTCACCGGAGACGACGGTGAAGATGGATGCCGCTACGGACATCAAGGACCATTGGCTCAGGCCGAGCATTGAAACGATCATGAAACTTCAGGTGCGCGGACTTGAGGCAGGCCCGAACCACAAATTCGACCCCGACAAGGACATCACCAAGGGTGAATTTGCCGTCATGCTTGAGGATATCCTGATCAAGGTGTCGGGCGATGAGAAACTTGCCACCAAGTTCCTCGGCGCGACCTCGCCGTTCCCCGATATCCGGAACGACCAGTATTTCTTCAGCGCGGCCATGACCGTGACCACGCGGAACTTCCTTGAGGCGGACAAGGCGACGGGCGAGTTCAAACCGGGCGATCCGGTATCCGGCGCCGATGCACTGCTTTCCATTCGAGAGTTCAAGAACCAGCTGAAATTCTGATCCCATGAGACAGGGCCCGCCCCATGAACGGGGCGGGCCTTTTTCTTCCAATGCCTAAAAAATATTATTCCCTATCAGTCATACTATTCATTCTTACCGCTGCGGCAACATCCCAGGCAGGTCTTACGGTGCTTGAGGGCGAACACACGGTAACCTATGATATTGTAAATCCCCGCGGCGTCGCATTCATTCCGGATTACGCGAACGAGTCCTTTGTCCAGAAGGTCATCAGCCAGGACGAGTTCAGCAAACGGGTCCAGGTAACATCCAAAATGGCCCCCA
>CAYILT010000300.1:0-4000 GCA_964364055.1 uncultured Nitrospiraceae bacterium
GGCGGCAACTTCATACACACGGGAGAACCGATGGCAAAGAAGGGCAAGGAAAGAAAAAACGTGGCGAATGGTATCGCCCACATCCACGCATCGTTCAATAATACGATCGTGACCATAACGGATACCGCGGGGAATGTTCTGACGTGGTCGAGCTCAGGGAACAAGGGGTTCAAGGGGTCACGGAAGAGCACGCCCTTTGCATCGCAGCTGGCCGCCGAGGCGGCTGCCAAGAAGGCGATGGAACACGGCATGAGACAGGTCGAGGTCTATGTGAAGGGTCCGGGCACCGGCAGAGAATCGGCCATCAGGGCGATCCAGGCAGCGGGCCTCGAGATCGTGGCAATCAAGGATGTGACGCCCATCCCGCACAACGGATGCAGGCCGCCGAAGCGGCGGCGGGTGTAGGCAGGAACGGGTTTTCATTAGGAGGAGAAACACTTGGCACGGTATATTGGGTCAGTCTGCAAGCTCTGCAGAAGGGAAAGCACTAAACTGTTTTTGAAGGCGGAGCGGTGTTATACCGATAAATGCGCGATCGTCAGGAGAAGCTATCCACCGGGCCAGCACGGCCAGGGGAGGATCAAGCAGTCGGAATACTGTGTCCAGCTGCGGGAGAAACAGAAGATCCGCCGCCTCTATGGTGTTCTGGAGCGTCAGTTCCGGGGCTACTTTGAGAAGGCCGAGCGGATGAAGGGGATCACCGGTGACAACCTGTTGCAGCTCCTTGAGCGGCGGTTGGATAACGTTGTGCAGCGGATGGGCTTTGCCGGCTCCAAAAAAGAGGCGAGACAGCTGGTCCGGCACGGACACATGCTGGTGAATGGCAAGAAGGTGAATATTCCTTCGTATATCTTGAAAGCGGGCGATGTCATTGAGCTTCGTGAAAAGAGCCGGGGTATCGCCCAGGTGCAACAGACCCTTGCCGCTGTTGAAAAACGCGGATTCCCGTCCTGGCTGGAGATCGACAAGGTCCAGTACCGCGGTAAGGTCCTCTCGCTGCCGCCACGGGAAGAGTGCACCCTCCCGACAGTGAAGGAACAGCTCGTTGTCGAGCTCTATTCGAAGTAATTGCAGGTAAACGATTCCGTGGCCGTGGGTACAGGGTGTGCCTGTTCCTTCAGCCACGGTTCAGTTTTTCACTCCAGCTCGGAGGAACCATGCTGAAAAAAGCGAAAGACTTCCAGATGCCGAAAAAGCTTCAGTACGATCCGAAGAAGGTCACCGATACGTATGGAAAGTTTACGGCAGAACCACTGGAACGGGGTTTTGGCACCACGTTGGGGAATTCGCTGCGCCGCGTCCTGCTTTCATCGCTGGAGGGTTCAGCGATCACCGCCGTGAAGATCAGCGGCGTCCATCATGAGTTTTCCAGCATTCCCGGCGTTGTGGAAGATACGACGGACCTGATCCTGAACCTGAAGGAGGTCCGGCTCAAGCTCCACACCGACAAGACGAAGACGCTGACGCTGAAGGCGAAGGGCCCTGGCGAGGTTACCGCGAAGGATATCGAAGCGGATGCGGAAGTGGAGATCCTGAACCCGGACCTCCACATTGCCACCATCGACAAGAATGGCAAGTTAGAGCTCGAAATGAGGGCTCGTCGCGGCCGGGGCTACGTCCCCTCGGACAAGAACAAGGAGTCCGGCCAGCCCATCGGCGTTGTGCCCATTGATGCGATTTTTTCTCCCATCCGGAAAGTGAATTTCAAGGTGGAGAATGCCCGCGTCGGGCAGGATACGGACTATGATAAGCTGGTCCTTGAGGTAACGACCGACGGGAGCCTCCGGCCTGATGACGCCGTGGCACACGCTTCGAAGCTCCTGAAGGACCATCTCTCCATTTTCATCCATCTTCCCGAGGAAGAGGAGGATGTCCCGCTTGCCGAAGAAGAGCTGAAAAAATCTCCGACCTACAATGAGAATCTTCTTCGCAGCGTCAATGAGCTTGAGCTTTCTGTGCGGGCTGCAAACTGCCTCAAGAACGCCGGTATCGAGACCATCGCGGAGATGGTCCAGAAGACCGAGAGCGAAATGCTCAAGACCAAGAACTTTGGGCGGAAATCCCTGAATGAGATCAAAGAGATCCTGGGCGGCATGGGACTGGGCCTTGGCATGAAAGTGGATGATAAGATCGTTACCGAGGCAAGACGCCTCCTGGCGGAGCGGCCCACCGCGGTCTAACTAACCCTTACTTTGCCAAGGATCGTACTATGAGACACGCAGGTGCAGGCAGACAATTTGGGAGAAACACGGGACACCGCAAGGCCTTGCTCAGGATGCTGGTGACCGCCCTCCTGAAGAATGAAAAGATCGAGACAACTGTGGCAAAAGCGAAGGAAATTCGTCCGCTCGCCGAAAAGATGATCACCCTCGGCAAACGGGGCGACCTCCATGCCCGTCGCCAGGCGCTCAGCTTTATTCAGGATGAGCTCGTGGTCAGGGGGCTGTTTGTCGATATTGCTCCTCGCTTTGCGGCCAGGAATGGCGGGTACACCAGGATCGTCCTTACCCGCCAGCGTATGGGCGATGCCGCCCCTATGGCGGTCATCGAGCTTGTTGAGCGCCAGAAGAAAGAGGCGTCCGCGTCCAAGGCCGGGGCAAAACAAAAGTCGTAGGTTTTCCGCCGGGCCTGTGCTCCCTGCGACCATCACGGCCGGAGCGAAATTTTCCGGATCCTGTTCCAAGCTGCAAACCACCGTTTAACCCAAAGGCAAGGGGCTTTCCCCTTGCCTTTTTTCTTGCGTTTACACAAGTCGGTGAATATGGTATCATTCTCAGGAAACGCTGTGTTTAACTATGCTGACGGCCTCATTACATGCTGCGTCGAAGATCGCAGACAAGGTACGACAGACCGCCTTGCAGTGGTGGTGGGGGATCGGATGCAGGGTTGCCTTTTTCATGTCGCTCGCCATCTTTCTAGTCGTGGCGCTGATCGGCGTCTTTATCCTTTGGGAGGGCAGGCGAGCCCAGGATGCGGAAATGCGCGGCAAGGCGTTCACGATCGCCGGTTATTTTTCCCGTCTTGCCGCCGACGATATCATAACGGAAAATCAGCATGAGCTATACCGGAAAATCATCCCCGCTTTTGCCACCGGAGACGGTCCTGACAAGGAGCAGGACCTTATTTACCTCGTTGTGTATAATAGAAACGGACAGCTCCTGTTCGGAAAAACACCTGATGGCATCATTACCGCGAAGGATCCGGCGAAACGACCGGGTCAGGATCGTGCCGCCGTCGTTCCGCTGCGCATTGACGCCGGTTCGTCAACAAGTTCCGGTCCCCTTTTCCTGCGCCTGAACGACAGGGTCTATGACTTTACCCTGCCGATCCTTGTCGATGAGGTTCCCGTCGGCTTTGTTAAACTGGGGATTTCCGCACAGCGCGTTCAGCAACGGTTCGGTATTTTCGCGACGAAAACCATCTCCCTGGTCGTGATCGTCCTGCTCCTGGGACTCCTGTTCAGCCAGATCATTGCAGCAGGCATTAATAAACCGATCGCGAGGCTGAATGCCGCTATTGACGAACTTGGCAGGCAAAACTGGAAAACTCCCATTCCCATTCAGGGAAGAGATGAACTAAGCCGGACGGCCAATGCCTTCAACCAGATGGCTCTTGCCCTGAAAGAGCGGGAGACAAGCCTCTCGCGCGGGAACCGGGACCTGTTCCTCCTCCATACAGCCGGTCTGGACCTCATGGAAAGCCTGGATCTCGATACGCTTCTGGGAAATATCGCATCGCGCGCCACGGACCTGGTCAAGGCGGACACGACCACCGTTGCCGCAGTTGACCGGAACACCCGGACCCTGCAGTATCTGGCCGCGACCGGCGGCAAAGCGCGGGTCTTGAAGGACCTGACGATGCCCCTGGATGCGGGGGGAATCTTCAATTGGATCGTCAGCTACGGGACCCCCCTCCTGATCCAGGACGCGCAGGCAGATTTTCGGCTGGACGCCGCGCAGATGCGGTCTCTTGGCATCAGGTCTCTCATCGCCATCCCTCT
>CAYILT010000301.1:0-1010 GCA_964364055.1 uncultured Nitrospiraceae bacterium
AGAGGGAAAAAGGGAGAGGGGGCTTTTTCAACGCGGAGTGCGGAGCAACGGCGGGAGAAAGGAAAGGACAATGGCTAAGATCAAAAACATCCTGGACATGATCGGCAACACACCCATGGTGAAGCTTGCCCGCATGAGCGGTTCGTCCGATGCGGAGGTGTGGGTGAAGCTCGAGGGGTTCAATCCCGGCGGGAGCGTGAAGGACCGGCCCGCCCTTTCCATGATCGAGGACGCGGAACGGCGGGGCATACTGAAAAAGGGCATGAAGATCGTGGAGCCGACGAGCGGCAACACCGGCATCGGGCTCGCCATGGTCGCGGCGGTGAAGGGGTATCCCATCATCCTGACCATGCCCGAGTCCATGAGCATGGAGCGGCGGCAGCTCCTGCAGGCCTACGGCGCAGAGCTTGTCCTGACCCCGGCGGCCAAGGGCATGAAAGGCGCCGTGGAAAAGGCGGCGGAGATCGCGGCCTCGGGCACGGAATACTTCCTGCCGCAGCAGTTCGAGAACCCCTCGAATCCCATGGTCCACCGGCAGACGACGGCACGGGAGATCATCGACTTCATGGGAGGAAGGCGCTTCGACGCCTTCGTCGCCGGTGTCGGCACCGGAGGCACGATCACGGGCGTGGGCGAAGTGCTCAGGAAAAAATTCAAAGGCATCAGTATCGTTGCTGTGGAACCGTCGGCATCGCCGGTCCTCTCGGGCGGACAGCCGGGTCCCCATCCCATCCAGGGAATCGGCGCGGGCTTCGTGCCGAAGGTACTGAACACCAAGGTATATCATGAGATCATCCAGGTGACGGCCGACGAGGCGAAGGTGACGACGAAGCGGCTGGCCATCGAGGAAGGCCTGCTCGTCGGCATCTCTTCCGGCGCGGCCTGCTTCGCGACCCTCCAGGTCGCGGCAAAGCTTGGCAAGGGCAAGCGCGTGGTCACGATCTTCCCCGACGGCGGCGAACGGTACCTGTCGATGGGAGTGTTCGGGAGTGCGGAAGCGAAAGCTTGAA
>CAYILT010000301.1:1020-3998 GCA_964364055.1 uncultured Nitrospiraceae bacterium
CTTCTAAGCGAGGACGCAGAGGATGGCAAAAACGTCCAAATTTTGAGAATATAAAATGTAAAACTGGTTTAGACCTATAGCTTTACGAGGCAACGCCTCAGACCGAAGAAGCAAAACCATAATCCTGCAGAAAGCATTTATCCGCAGATTTCGCAGATGTACGCAGATTTTAAAAAAATAATTCAGGTCTGGTTTTAATCGGCGAAATCGGCGCAATCTGCGGATAGTATGTTGACTTGATCATTTGCTTTTGGCTTTTCAAAAACTTGACTCAAATTTCAAGATGATACGAAGTAAAGGGTATTAACTTAGACTTCGTGTTTTCCCTCTGCGTCCTCGCTTAGAAGCGCCTACTTTTGGCTGCGGTAAAAGGTTCCATGAATAGAATCTATCTCGACTACAACGCCAGCACGCCCATCGCTCCGAAGGTGCTCGAAGCGATGATGCCGTATTTGACCTCGAAATTCGGCAACCCGTCGTCCAGCCACAGCTTCGGCGTCGAGTGCCGGGCTGCCATCGAACAGGCGCGGGAGCGGCTGGCGAACCTCCTGGGCTGCGAGGCGTCGGAGATCGTCTTCACGAGCGGCGCAACCGAGTCGAATAACATGGTGATCAAGGGGATCGCCAAGGCTGCGGGCAAGGGCAAACACTTCATCACCTCGCAGATCGAGCACCCGGCCGTGCTGGAGCCCTGCCGTCACATCGAACGATTTGGCTACAAGGTCACCTATCTCCCCGTAGACAAGTTCGGGCTGGTTGACCCCGACTCTCTTGTGAAGGCCATCACGCCGGAGACTGCGCTCATCTCCATCATGCACTCGAACAACGAGGTCGGTACTATCCAGGACATATCGACACTTGCGAAGATCGCATCTTCCCGGGGCGTTCCGTTCCACACTGACGCCGCACAGAGCGTGGGCAAGGTCCCTTGCCGGGTGAATGACCTGGGAGTGGACTTTTTGACCGTGGCGGGCCACAAGTTCTACGCGCCGAAAGGTGTCGGCGCGCTGTACATCCGGAAGGACAGGAAACTGCCTCCGATGCTGCACGGTGCAGGACACGAACACGGGATGCGGCCTGGCACGGAGAACCTCGCGAGCGTCGTGGGACTCGGCGCGGCATGCGAGCTTGCGATGCCGCTGCTGGACAGCGAAGCATCGCGCCAGAAGAAACTGGGACAGCTGTTGTTCGACGGCCTCAAGAAGGCCGGGCTCAAGGTCCATCTGAACGGACATCCCGAGAAGAAGCTTCCTAATACATGGAACATCAGTTTCGAGGGGCATGACGCAGCCGCGGTCATGGAGGCGCTCGGCAGGGACATCGCTGTCTCTCCCGGGGCCGCATGCCACGGTGACACGGTGAACGCGTCCCACGTGCTCGTTGCCATGGGCGTGCCGACAGCGCTCAGCCGCGGGACCATCCGGTTCAGCCTGGGCAGGGAGACGACTGAAGCGGAGATCGATATCGTTATGACAAAACTGAATGAGAAATTCATCAAGTAGCGTTGAAAAAAAGAAAGGCGGCAACGGTGGAAATCGTTTTCTCGCGCCATGCTAAAAGGCGGGCAAAACTTTACGGTATTCCCGAGTCAGTAATAATGGGGATATTGAAAAGCATGCGCTTACGCCAAGGAGAGTACGATTGTCAAAGATGTACCCGGGATTTCGTTCCCACTCAAGATTGTCATTTCTGTTGAGAACGAATTAATAAAGATCATAACTAACTATCCGCTAAAGAAAGGAAGAAAAAAATGAGAGTCCATTATGATAATGAGGTTGATGCCGTATATATCAAGCTGGGGAGGCAGAAGCCGGACGGGGTCGTCGAAATAGCGGAGGGCGTCAATCTGGATACAACTGCGGATGATAAAATAGTCGGCATAGAAATTCTGCATGCTTCGAAAAGGATGAATATCAAGACCATCCTCTCCTATGAGCTGGAGCTTGATAAGAAGCTGATCAAGAAGATTGCATAAAGCACATTGCCAGGGTTCACTATTTCAACGGCAGCTGTTTCGGTTGGGTGGGATGAGTTTGTGGGACACACGGAAAACAGAGTATAGAAACAACGGCCCGAAGTCGCGCCTTTTCAATCATAAGGTCTGTATGCTCTGTGGTTTTAGTTTGATAAAACGTTCGCGAAGAAAAGGAGAACACCCCTGACTGTGAAAACAATAGACCGGCATATAGAGATTTCGCCGGGAGTGGCGGGGGGGAAGCCTCATATCGCCGGGCGCCGCATCACGGTTCAAAACATCGTGCTCTGGCACGAGCGGCTGGGCATGAACGCGGATGAAATCGCCGCCGAACATGATCTGACCCTGGCGGATATCCATGCCGCCCTTGCCTATTACTTCGATCATCGCCAGGAGCTTGACCGGGCTATCGAAGAGAGTGAGGCCTTCGTCGAGGCCCTGCGGCAAAAGCAGCCCTCGAAATTAAGGAAAAAGCTGGAGGAGCGGCAGCCGCATGGGCCAAAAGATTAAGCTCTACACTGATGAGCATGTTGCAAAAGCAGTGGTAAAGGGCTTACGCCAGCGAGGCGTTGACGTGCGGACGGTCACGGATGCGGGAATGCTCACGGCTTCCGACCAGGAACACCTGGCGTTGGCATGGAGGGAGGGCCGGGTGATTTTCACGCAGGATGACGATTTCCTGCGCCTGCACGCAGCGGGCGTCAATCATGCCGGGATCGTATATGCGCCTCAAGGGACATCGATTGGCGAGGTCATATTCGGGCTTATTAATCGTCTCAAAATAGTATTGACGTACCACCAGTTCGTCATCCCCGAATGATTTTATCGGGGATCCAGAAAATGCTTATATCGGATTCCCGCTCAGAATCGACGCGGGAATGACGTTCTTAAAGTGATCTTCTGTCGTTATTATTATGAGACCGTTAATATGCTTACCTATCAGGTATTGGATGCCGAGGACATGAAAGGGCATGTGGAATATCTGTAAAATTGAAAGTGGCCT
>CAYILT010000302.1:0-3962 GCA_964364055.1 uncultured Nitrospiraceae bacterium
CGGCTTCTTTTCCGATCCAGTTTAAGGTAGGCATGGCTTATTTCATCACGGTAAAGAAAACCTTGCTAACTCATTCAAAATACAAGGGTAAACATTTGTTTACTCTCGCTCAAAGTAAATAATCCGCCTCATCGACCATTGGGAGCCTATAGCGCACACTCTTTTTAGCGCCTGTTTTCGGCACAATCTTTGTCAGCAGTCCCTGCTTTACCCATCGATTGAATAGTTTTGATACCTTTACCGTATCGCCAAGATGCAGAATTTCCCGCGCCTCTCTGTTTCCAATGTATTTATTTATTTTCAAATATTGAGAAACCTTATCCCATTCGCTGGGCGCCTGCTCGTTTAATAGTGCCACGCGAACGGCATCCTGCAGATGCGGGTAGGTAATAAATATCGGTGGATAAAGAGCGGCGGCACTCATGGTCTGACGCATGGCCCGCACGCCTTCATTTTGATCCAGATTTGGCGGATCGGGAAATTCGCGAAGATGCTTGATCAACAAGTCGTTCCGATAACCGTGAGCGCGCTCAATGCCGATATTGGATGGAGTGATGTTGAAAGGAAGCAGACCAGGGCTTTCCACTTCGACCCGGTCTTCAAAGATTCTTATCTCTATGTCCCGCTTTGTGTGGTAATCACGATGAATCACGGCATTCGTGATTGCCTCTTTTACAGCTCGCTCTGGAATTTTATACTTCGTTACAAATCCAGACGGAACCCGTACACCAGACCGAAGTAATGTTAAAACGTATTCATGAGCTTCCGAAATCTGTTTGATGATCGGACCATTGATTGTTTTTGGAACACCGATGAGATTGAGGGTCTCTTTTATGGTCTCCAGCGAGCCTTGATACTGAAATACGCGAATGGTGCATTTCGTGTCGAGTATATCATTGGGATATTCAGCAAATAGAAGAACCGCGGCTCGGGTAGGAAGCAATATCCCCGCATTGTCTTTTCTCGCCAGGCCGGTTTTTTCCAATACGTTATCAATTACATCTTCTTCAATGCCCCGCTTTTTTCTCCAAGCATCATAATGAGGCGTCTTAAGCAGAGTAAAAGCTATCGTGACCAATTCCTTGTCTGCCCGTTCAAAACCCTTCACGTAAGCTAAGTGAACAATCTCTTGCGGAGACAATCGCTTGTTTCCCTGCTCTTGCCGAATATACACATGGTTTTCAATCGATCGATAACCGTCTCCCATTTTGGGAACTGCCACTAATCCGAAGCGAACTTTTTTGCTTGCAACATCGATTAAATCCGGCGGCCATATTCCTGTTATCGGTGGCGTAATTTTCTTTACTGCTTGACCGATCTCATCAAACAGGGCCAGGTTCTCCTCAATCCCGAAAATTCTATCGAGGCCTTTGTGTTTGGTTTTTTGCGGATCATCGACGCCGAGAATCAACAGTCCGCCGTCCGTATTGGCCATGGCAACTATTGACTGCAGGGTTTTTTCAACGACAGAGCTGCTGGCACCCAGTCGTTTGAACTCTACAGTTCTCGTCTCTGAAGGGATTCCCAGCAGGGTCTCTATAATCTTATCATTGGTCATTTGATCTTATTTATTAGAAAGCAAGGTGCGCATGCTGAACGATTTGCGGCACTTCATCCCACGTCCGCCCCTGCAACAGCCTTCCATTTTCCTTCTTTGCGCGCTTCTTCCTATTCGCGCTCCAACCACCACAGCTTGAAGTCACAATTTGTGACTTCAAGTTTAGGAACTCCTCTTTCGTAAGCTGAAACATAAAATCGGCAGGGAACCGCTCGCTATGAGGGAAAGGACCCCGGAGTGTTTCGAACTGCCGAGATCTTTGGTGAGCAGAATAGCGAGTGCGGCGTAGAAAATGGCATAGTAAGCGCGATTAACCGCGCCGAAGTGCTGCTGAATATTGAATAAGGCGCTCGCCTGTATTATTGAGTCATCCGCCTTTTGGAGGTTGTGATTGATGAGCGCTACGGTGTCGGCATCTCTCATAAGGGGATTCCCTCATGGGTCACGGCCTTGATAAAGGGCGACGATCGGAGCGGGCTCTCCCAAATCTCGCTCTTTTGATAAACCACCGCCTGTATCACCCGGTCATGAGCAAAACCCACTTCCCAGGCAAGGTCATTGATCTTTTCCCTGACGGCATCGGTTGCCGCCGCATCGGGCAGCTCCACATAGATGTCGATATCACTCAGTTCTTCCATTTCTCCGCGTGCCGCGGAGCCGAACAGCTTCACGACCGCCCCGGGAACAAGATCATGTACCGCATCCGCGAATTTCTTCGCTATCTTGACTGCGACGGAATTTGCTTCCTTGACGATGCTCATATACTCACCTCATGCGGGAGCGGGAGTTGAAATATGGATTTCTTCGGCCGCCACAACATCGATAGCATACTCAACGCATGCCTGAATATCTTCAACCTTCAGCTCTGTATAGTAGTCCTTGATGATAGCCGCGAAAGAAAGCCCCTCTCTCACAAGTTCAAGCACGCTCTGGACGGTAATTCTGGTTCCCGCGATGCATGGCTTCCCAAAATGAATCCAGGAGCGAGCGCATTCCCCGTACCTTGCTGCGGGGTTAGCGAGCGATTAGAATAAAATTACAACCTTGAGGATCGAAGATTCCCTGCGGTTTGCCGCAGGGAGCTTCAATGTTCGGATTAACTTCGATTCTTTCTTTCATGTGTCACCTTGCGCCGTGGTGTTACGGAAACCCTTAATAGCGTCATTTTACATCAAAAACCGGCTTTTAACCATATACATATCATACCTCCATGATCACCGGCAATATCATGGGCCTGCGGTCCAGCCGCTTATTGATGAACTTCTTGAGGGCGCTCCGGACGCGCGCGGAGACCAGCGACCAGTCGCCCTTGGCCTCGGGGATCATGACCTGAAGCGTGTCCAGCACGACCTGCTTCACCTCTGCCAGGAGCTCCTGCGACGCGTCCTCGAAGAGGAACCCGCGGGACACGATGTCCGGGCCCGAGACCACCCTGCCCGTGGCCTGCTCGATGGCGAGGATGACGATGACCACGCCGTCGTGGGCCAGCTTCATGCGGTCGCGGAGCACCACGGTGTCCACGCCGCCGGGCACCTTCCCGTCGATGAGCACGCGGCCGGCGGGGACGCGCCCCGCCCTTCTCGCCGAGCTACGCGTGAATTCCATCACCTCGCCGTCCTCGAGGATAAAGATGTTCTCTTCGGGGATGTTCACCTTTTTCGCGAGCTTGGCGTGGTGCACGAGATGGCGGTATTCGCCGTGGACCGGGATAAAGAACTTCGGCCGCACCAGGTTCAGCAGGAGCTTCAGCTCCTCCTTGGACGCGTGGCCGGACACGTGGACCTCCGAGACCTTCTCGTAGAAGACCTCCGCGCCGAGCTTGAAAAGATGGTTGATGATCCGCGTGATGGCGCGCTCGTTCCCCGGGATCATCTTGGACGAGAGTACGATGGTGTCGCCCTTCCTGATCTGGAAATGCTTGTGCTCATTGGCCGCCATGAGGGTGAGGGCGCTCATGGGCTCGCCCTGGCTCCCCGTGGTGATCAGCACGACCTGGTCGTCGGGCAGTTTCTTCAGGGAGTCGATCTTGAGCCACGTTTCCGGCGGCATCTTCAAATACCCCAGATCCAGCGCGATCAGGGCGTTGCTGATCATGCTCCTGCCGTTCAGGATCACCTTTCTCCCGTGCATCACGGCCACGTCCATGATCTGTTGGACACGGTGGATGTTCGAGGCGAACGTGGCCACGACGATCCTCCCCTTCGCCTTCTGGAAGATCTCCTCAAGCCCCCGCCGGACCTCCTTCTCCGAGAAGGGGTAGCCCCCCTGCAGGGCGTTGGGGCTGTCGGACAGCAGCGCCAGCGTCCCCCGGTCGCCGTAAGCGCTGAAGGTCCCGAGGTCCATCACCTCGTTGTCCACGGGCGTGGGATCGATCTTGAAATCCCCGGTGTGCACCACGCAGCCC
>CAYILT010000303.1:0-3911 GCA_964364055.1 uncultured Nitrospiraceae bacterium
CCCGGATGTACCCCGGGTCGTTCGCCACCTTGATGCTGTAGGTTTGACCGAATATATCGACCTGAATGCTTTCCATACCGTCACCATTCAAACGATAATGCAGAAAATACTTTCGCCACAGAGATCACCGAAGACTCCTTATGAGAAGTTACTCCGCAATCCGCACTCCGCAATCCGCAATGTCTTTCATATCAGCGCTTCCACGAACTCCCGCGGATCGAAGTCCTTCAAGTCCTCGATCCCTTCTCCGATCCCTATGAACTTCACCGGGAGGCCGAGTTCCTTGTTGATGGCGAACACGATGCCGCCCTTGGGCGTGCCGTCGAGCTTCGTCAGGACGATCCCGGTCACCCCGATCGTCTGATGAAAGGTCTTCGCCTGGGCAAAGGCGTTCTGGCCGGTGGTCGCGTCGAGCACGAACAATGTCTCATGGGGCGCCCCCGGCAGTTCCCGGGCGAGGATGCGCTGAATCTTCTTCAGTTCCTCCATGAGGTTCGACTTCGTATGCAGCCTGCCGGCCGTATCCACGATCAGGACGTCCATGCCGCGGGCCTTTGCCGCTGCAAGCGCGTCGAAGGCCACCGCGCCGGGATCGGCCCCCTCCTTGTGCTTCACGACCGGGACACCGTTCCGCTCGCCCCAGACCATGAGCTGTTCCGCTGCAGCGGCACGAAAGGTATCGGCCGCGGCCAGCATGACCTTCTTCCCTTCGCCCTGCAGACGGTGCGCAAGCTTGCCGATGGTCGTGGTCTTTCCTGTACCATTGACGCCGACCACCAGGATGACCGAAGGCGCCCCCGTCAGGGAGAGCGATGCCGGACGTTCGGCAAGGATCTCGAACAGGACCTGTTTCAGACGCTCGCGTACCTGGTCAGGCGACGACAGCTCGTTCCGTTTGAACCGCTCTTTCAGGTCCGCCAGGACCAGGGACGCTGTCTTCATACCCACATCGGATGCGATAAGCGCTTCCTCGAGCTCATCGAGGAACGAGTCGTCGATCTTCTCGCCCAGGACCAGGGTGCCGATCCTGTCGCCGAGGTTCTTTCTGGTCTTTTCCAGACCGTCACGGAGGGAATGGATAATGTTTATCATAAAAGCGAGTCTATCGGGTCGTTCAACTTTTTATGAGTTGAAATGAACCTTTGAACTACGAGAGTACATAGACAGAGGCAAAAGGCAAACACTCGTCCGCAGATTCCGCAGATTCCACAGATTTTAAAAAACCACGGCCAAATTTTTGTTTTCTAGACTTAATCTGCGTCAATCTGCGAAATCTGTGGATAAGGATTTTCTCCTGTCCTCTGCCTACAACGGCAGCTTTCCGGTCGTATCAGCGACCCCGTCGGCAGGCTTTTTCTCTTTCTTTGCAGTGGCCGGTCCGGCCCCCGGAGCCTCGGCATTCTCCGCATCCGCATAGGCCGCCTGACGGTACAGATAGCGGTCGTGCATCTTGCTGTAGTAGGTCCAATCACCAGCTTCCACATTCTCCTTTTTCAGCGTCATGCGGAAATTGCTGATCTTTGCCGCAAGGTCATCGAGATAGTTGATTATGATGGCCTCCTGGATCTTCGGCCTTTTGGGGGAGCCGAACTCATACTCGCCGTGGTGGGACAGCATGATGTGCTTCAGGAGCATGGTAAGCTCGTCGGGAAATCCGGGTATGGCCTTGATCTTCTCGGCAAGCATCTCGTATCCCAGGGAGATGTGGCCCAGAAGCCTCCCTTCGGTCGTATATTCGATGGACTTCCTGACCGACAGCTCGCGCACCTTCCCAATATCATGGAGGAACGCCCCGACAATGACCAGGTCACTGTCGACACCGGGAAAATGTTTCGCCACGTCGCGGGCAAGGGCGATGAGCTCCACCACGTGCTCCAGCAATCCGCCGATGTAGTTGTGATGGAGCGCTTTTGCCGCCGGGGCGCGCCGAAACGCGTCCATGAACGCCTTATCGGCGAGAAAGGAGTTCATAACCTGGTTCAGATGTTTGTTCTTGACGCTCGCTGCCGTCCCAGACAGGTCCTTGACCATCTCGTCAATGTTCCGGGAAGAGGTCTCAAGGAAGTTGGCAAGGTCGACCTTCGAGTCGTCAATCTTCTCGACCGTTTTCATCTTGACCTGCATCATGCCCTGATAGTTGGCGGCAACGCCCTTCACCCTGATAAAGTCCTCTTTTTCGAACCTGCCGGCGACCTCTTCGGCGTTGTCCCACAGCTTCCCGTCCACTTCGCCGGTCTTGTCGCCAAGCTTCACCGAGAGATACATCCCGCCGTTCTTGGCGATCATGATCTGCTTCGCCGTGACCAGGAAGGTCTCGTCCACCCAGTCGCCTTCTTTTAACGTTGATATGGTCTGCATGTAATTTTCGTGCTCCTTGGGCAGATAATAAACTATCCCCCCGGTGAAGTCAAACGGGAAAGCCGCGCCGGGGCGTCTTGCACAGCGCGCCCCTTTATGGTTATTATCTTCTGGAGGGTTCGGGAAAGAGTATGAAGAGTATCGTCGGAAGGTGCCGCTCCGGTTCCTGCCCCTGCGGCGCCGCAAGTGAAAGGCCGTCAGAACATCGTCGGCACGGAAGATCGGGATGGGACTCTGCTTTGCGCGGCTACAAGATAATGCACGTTATAATTATCGTCTTCGGCCGCAGAGATGTGGTCGGCATTTACATATACATAAAAGTATCTTCTCTTACTTCAGTATCCACTGCATAGTCCCATTCCAGCCGTTGCGGCCCGTTACCAGGCCGTTTCCGCTCAGCCCGCCTGATACAGTCTCCACACCCAGAAACTCGGTCCTGTCCGAGTAATAGATCGCGATCCTGCCGCCGCCGCCCGCGCCGCCTGGGCCTGCCCCGCCCCTGGCAGTGATCATGCCCGTGCCGGACAGCGTCGATACATGGATGTTCACCCCGCCGCCGCTTCCGCCGCCTCCGTTGTACGACGCAGCCGTACCCGCACCGCCGTCCGCAATGATGATCCCGTCTACCTGAAGCGTTCCTGCCGTGATCTTCACCAGTCCGCCGCCGTTGCCACCAGGCTGATTGGAGCAACTATAATAGCAATACGTACCGGCTCCGCCGCCGCTTCCCACTTCATTCGGATTCATCAGATCGCCGTATACCGTATTTACACTGCCGCCGCTGTAGATCCCCCCCAGCCCTCCGTAGCTGCCGCCGTTGCCGGTGTAGCTGGTCTGGGTGCTCCCGCCGGTGGTGGTGTTCCCATAGGTCATGCCGGTCGTGCTGCTGTTCCCGCCGGACGATCCGCCAAGATACCCCCTGCCAATCACGTCGATCTTCGAACTGAAATCGATTGTGAGCGAGGTTATCGCATTCAAATTCAGAGAGTACGTTGTCGCTGCCGTCGTGTTGCCATGAGTGAGCACGCCGCCATTTGTCAACGTGATCGTATTCGCCCTAACGTCACCGGTGACAAGGGTGGTGCCGCTGCCGTCTATGGTCAGCCCTGAATCTACCGCAACCTGGTCGTTGCATCTGACCTTTGACGTCCCGAGAACGGTCATCGAATTGAAGCGGTAAACGCCGGTATAGGCGCTGCCCGCTACCGCCACCTGGGTGAGATCGACGCCTGTGGGGTCAAGATAAAGCGTCGTAGCGGTATTATCAATAACCGTAAACGTTGCCGCCTGGTCCGTATTCGGATTCACCTGCAGACCCTTGAGTGCGCCGGCTGTCCATGCCGCGCTGCTGTTCGTCAGGCTGGTCGATGTCACGGCCGATATCACTCCGCTGCCGATCGCACGCAGCGGCGTGCTGCTGTCATTGTTTGAAGTACTGCGATTATCAATGATCAGATCACCATGCGGGAGCATGTTCGACTTGAGATAAACGGTGCCTGCCCCGCCGTTGTACGATGCCGTAGCGCCCGTGCCGGTCTTCCCACCTGTCGCAA
>CAYILT010000304.1:0-3805 GCA_964364055.1 uncultured Nitrospiraceae bacterium
TCTGCGTAATCTGTGTCGCTTAGAAGCGCCTACTTTTGGAATCTGCGGACGAATCCTAGCCTTTTTCGGTTTCTGGTTTGTCCAGCTTTGTTAAATCTATATTCAAACAATTGCCAAGGAGGAGTGTTCATCGATGCCGAAGATCAAGAAGAAGGCGAAAGCCCTGATGCAGCCTGAAGATGAGATCAAGAGCATAGTCCATAACGTATCCGATTACTATCAGGCCTACCAGAAACAGTTCAACCTGGCGATCACGGTGATCGTTCTCGTGCTTGCCGTCACGTTGATCTATTCTTTTGTAAGGTCCGGAAACGAGAAGAAAGCGAGCCAGATGCTGAGCGCGGCGCATGATGCCTCCAACCCGGGAGGCGGCGCACCGGCAAACTATCCGGTGGCGCTCCAGCGGTTCCAGGATATCGTCAAGCAGTATGGCGGGACGGTAAACGCCGCGATCGCTCAATTCTATGTGGGAAATACCTACGCGCAGATGGGACAGCCGGAAGCGGCGCTCAAGGAATATGAAGCGTTCATAAGTAAGTATTCGAGCGAGACATTCCTGCTCGGTCTTGTATACCAGAGGATGGGGTATGTGTTCCTCTCCATGGGAAAGCAGGATGATGCCGTGAAGGCCTTTGGTCAGGCGGAGGCTATCACAGGGACGGGACCGGCTACGTTGGAACTTGCCCGGCTCTACGACCGTGCGGGCAAAAGTCAGGAGGCCCTGAAGAGATATAAGGAGATCAGCGACAGCCTGCCGTCATCGGCCTGGGCCATGGAGGCGCGGAAGAAACTCCCGCCGCCGGACCTGGGCCGGGCACCCAAGGCCGTTCAGCCGGGCGCCGCGGCGAAATAGCCCTGGCACACGGGAATTCGTGAAACGTTTACGTCATTCCCGCCCCTGCTTCAAACATGCTGGGGCAGGCTTGCAGCGGGAATCCAGAAATGTTCAGAGAAAACCCCTGGATTCCGGATCAAGCCCGGAATGACGGGATGTCTTGTATGAGGCTTTATTTCAATGGTTATGGCAAGAACGGAGCTTTAGAAAGGTCCTCTCGTATGGGACGGTAATCGCTCTGCGTGATGCCGATACTAATAATAAAAAAGGGTCAGGAGATGTTCTCCTAACCCTTTTTGTTGTTTATGGAGCTCTCGCTCAGATGCGATCGACATCCACGACCAGTTTTATCTTCTGGCCCGCGCGGACTGTACGGATGCCTTTGTTCCACTGCCGGATATCCGCTACGGTGACCTCGTGCCTGGTCGCGATGCGGGTAAGATTGTCTCCCCGGCGCACCCGGTACAGGATCTGCTGCTTCTTGCCGAACTGCTCGGGTGACAGATAGCTCAGTTCCTGCTGCTTGTCGTTCGCATCAACCGGGATGAGCAGGTGTTTGCCCGGCGTGACGCGGTTCTTTTTCAGGCCGTTGATATCGCTGATCGCTTCGGGTGTGGTGTTATACTGTTTTGCGATGCCCGCAAGGGTAGCTCCCTTGCCGACCAGGTGACGCTCCCACCGGATCTTCTGGTCCGCCGGCAAGTTCTGGTAAGTGGCCGTAAAGACGGTCTTCGTGCCGCTGGGCAAACGGAGAATGTAATGCGTTATGTCGGGCGGTGTGACCCAGCGTTTCAGCTCGGGGTTCAGCTCTTTGACGGTCTCGTACGTGGTGCCGGCACAGCGTGCGATCAAGCGCAGGTCCGTGCTCTCAGTGATGACGACCTCGTCGTACACGTAAGAGCCGGCTGGCTGCACGGTGAAGCCGTAGGCATCAGGGTTCTTGGCGATGATGGTAGCGGCCATGAACTTCGGAATGTAATTCTTTGTTTCGCGGCGGATGTAGCGGGAATCCTTCAAGTCCCAGAAGTCCTCGGAGCGGGTCCGGAGGACGGCCCTCTGGACCTTGCCTGCGCCCGCATTGTACGAGGCCAGCGCCAGGGGCCATGAACCGAAGAGATTATGGAGGTCCTTAAAGTGCTCGGCAGCCGCCTGGGTCGATTTGATGGGATCTTTTCGCTCATCGACCCACCAGTCTATCTTGAGGCCGTACATCTTTCCGGTGTGAGGCATGAACTGCCAGGGACCAACCGCGCGCGCCCAGGATATGGCATAGGGATTGAATCCGCTCTCGATCATCGCCACGTACACCAGGTCCTCGGGCAAATTCTTTTCGCGGAAGATCTCCTGCATCACGGGGATGTAGCGGGTGGACCGGTCAAGCCATTTCTGGAATACATCACGGCCCCTGGTCTTGAAGTATTCGAGATGGTTTTCGACGCTGTCGTTCAGGACCATCGGGATCTGATAGGGCTTTTCCTCGAAATAGCCTTCGATGTTCTCATCGATCTGGGCGAGGTCCTTTTGGGGTGGCTTCAGTTCACGGGGAATGTTCAGTTCAGCCGCCTGGGCGGTTGTTTCCGCCAATGCCGGTGACTGCGGAAAGGGGAGAATGATAACGGAGCTCAACAGCAGGATTATTGCGGTAAATCGATGACGCATTATGACTCCTTGCATTTCTTACATTAATACCCGATTGAACCCTGAAAGTCAAGGTATAAATACCTAATAATTCTGGAAAAAGCATTTTTATTCTGTATCGCTGGAACGTGCTCTCTTTTCGTTATTTCCGCAACCATTTTGAGCGGAAATCCAGTATCAGTTTTCTGTAATTCTGGATCTCCAATAGGAATGCTAGGAGATGACGGTTGGTGGTATGCATAGACAATTAGAGGTAATCACTCGGGTAGCCGGAGTTGTCTGCCTATTGTTGCTGCAGAATCCCTAGCAAAGCACCTCCCCAACCCCTCCTTGTCAAGGAGGGGCTACGACAATTCCTCCCCTTGCCAAGGGGAGGTTAGGTGGGGTGATGTTAGGGTGAGTACCAGAGCAGTTACAATTTGAGACTAGTGATATGTCGTCCCTCACAAGAGGCGCTCCTCGGCAACAGACCTTGTATTTGCCTTTCTTGTCCTGTATTATTGGCCCATGATCAGCGCAATGATCGACGAGATATTCTCATCCGTTCAGGGAGAGGGGCCGTGGGCCGGCCAACGGCACCTCTTTGTCCGTTTCATCGGCTGCGACCTCCGCTGCGTATACTGCGACACGCCGGATGCGGTCAAGAGCGCCCCGGGAACCGAGGTCAGGAACTGCCGGGCGCAGGTATCACCCGGTTCTTTTGACCGCGAATCAGTGCCGAATCCCTTGACGCCGGCGCGTCTCTCCGGTCTCTGCGCACGCCTGCGCATTCCCGGGCTGTCGCGTCCGGTCATGAGCCTCACCGGAGGCGAGCCGCTTCTGCACCGCGCGTTCCTGCAGGAATGGCTGCCATCGGAGCGGAAGACATTCCGGATCTATCTCGAGACCAGCGGTGTCCATTATGCGGAGATGCGTGCGCTCGCCGGTCTGATCGATGTGGTGAGCATGGACATCAAACTGCCGTCAGCGACGGGCCATACGGCGCACTGGGATGAGCACCGGAAATTCCTGTCCGCAACGGAAGGGGTCGAGCGGTTTGTGAAGGCCGTGGTCACCGGGAGCACGGCGCCCGAGGAGATCCTCATTGCCGCCCGCCTGGTAGCGGAGCAGGACCGAAAGGTCACGTTCATTATTCAGCCGGCAAGCGGACCCCTGTCGCCCCGAGCGGAGTCGCTCATCCTGTTCCAGGACATTGCCCTGGAAATTCTCGAGGATGTGCGCGTGATCCCGCAGGTGCATAAGATGCTGCAACTGCCTTGAGAAGCGAGTGCGGAATTCGGAGTGCGGAGTGCGGAGTGCGGAGTGTAAATAGTGCAATACGGTTAGATGTTG
>CAYILT010000305.1:0-3759 GCA_964364055.1 uncultured Nitrospiraceae bacterium
CCGCGTCCGCCCCGTTGTCCTGTCACGCCTTTCCGATTCTCACTGGAGCGTAAGAAAATCGGCAACGGAGATCCTGAAGCAGCGGAGAGACCCGGCCACCGACCTCCTGCTCGAGCAGCTGGCCGCGGCGGACCCGGATATGACCGTCCGGCAGGCGGCCCGTGACGCCCTGGGGAGATAAATGTTCAACGAGCAGCTCATCCCGCTTCCTGAGGACGTTTTCCGGCTCCTGCGGGACTTTATCCACGACTATTGCGGCATCTTCTTTGATGACGGCTCCAGGTTCCTGCTGGAGCGGCGGCTCAACCGAAGGCTCGAGCAGCATCAGCTGAAGAGCTTTGAGGAGTACTATCACTTTCTGCGGTATGACCGGAAACGCGAGGAAGAGATCGTTGTCCTCGTGGACAATCTCACTACCAATGAAACCTATTTTTTCCGTGAAGTCGCCCAGCTCAAGGCGTTCTCCGACGAGATCCTCCCCGAGCTTCGCGGCAGGAACACCGGGAAAAAGAGCCTGCGCATCTGGAGCGCCGGGTGCTCGACCGGCGAGGAGCCGTATACGATCGCGATCCTCCTGCTGGAGTCCGGCAACTGGTGGCGCGACTGGCAGGTGGAGATCATGGGTAGTGACATCAACCAGCGCGTCCTGCACACGGCACGCAAGGGAATGTACAAGAAAGGCTCCCACCGGGCGACGCCGCCCGATATGCTGCGGAAGTATTTTATCGAAGAAGGCAAAGGCGACTATAGGATCACCGATGCCGTGCGTCAGCTCGTCTCCTTCAGTTATGTCAACCTTCTGGACCCCTTTAAGACCAGCCTGATCCGGGACCTGGACATCATCTTTTGCAGAAATGTCATCATTTACTTCGATCGTAATGCCAAGAAGAAGGTGATCGAGACCTTCTACGACAAGCTGCAGGAGGGCGGCTACCTCCTGCTCGGTCACTCGGAATCCCTCATCAACATTTCCACCGCGTTCACCTTGCGCACCTTGAAGAATGACATGGTCTATCAAAAGCCGGTCCGCGTGAGGACCGGGTGGTCCGCCACGGGAATGACACAGCCATGAACAGTTCGAAAAAGATCAAGGCCCTGGTCGTCGACGATTCGGCGTTCAACCGGGGGTCCCTGTCACAGATGCTGGCAAGCGACAGCGGCATTGAAGTGGTCGGGACCGCCACCGACGGCGTGGACGCCATCGGCAAGACGCTTCGGCTGACACCGGATGTGATCACCCTGGACCTCGAAATGCCGAACATGGATGGCTTTACGTTCCTGCGGTGGCTGATGAAGGAGCGGCCGACGCCCGTCCTGGTCATCTCCTCCCGCTCCGACAGCAGGAGCGTGATACGGGCCCTGGAGCTGGGCGCGGTGGATTTTCTTGCCAAGCCCGAGGCGCGGATCTCAAAGAGCATCGAGGGCATACGGGACGAGCTCCTTGCCAAGGTGCGCTCCATCCTTTTCCTCGAAATGGGCAAGGTGCAGTCAACCATCGCCCTGCTTGCGCGGGAGCGGGTCACCCCCGTCATTCATAAGGACGTAGAAGTGGTCCCGCGGAAGAGCGAGATCGAGGTCGTGGCGATCGCCTCTTCCACGGGCGGCCCTCCCGCCATTCAGGCGATCCTTACCGGGCTTCCCGGCGATTTTGGAGCAAGCATCGTGATCTCCCAGCACATGCCGCCGGGGTTCACCCGGAGCTTTGCCGAACGACTGAACAAGATCTCCCCGCTCGTCGTGAGCGAAGCCGCGGCGGGGGACCGCATCAAGGCAGGCATGGCATTTGTTGCGCCCGGCGGTCACCACCTCCTGGTCAGGCGGGACCGGGAGGGCCTGTTCGCGGAACTCATACCCCGGGGCCCTGCCGATAAGTACGTGCCGTCCGCGGACCGGATGATGAGCTCTGTTGCCGATGCGTGCGGGGCTGCCGCCCTGGGGGTGGTGCTCACGGGGATGGGAAACGACGGCGCACAGGGTGCTCTGGCCATCAAGAAACAGCAGGGACGATGCCTTGCCGAGAGCGAGGAGAGCGCCGTGATCTTCGGGATGCCCCAGGAAGCGATCCGCGCCGGCGCTGTCGATAAGGTCCTGCCCCTGGTGAAAATGGCCGAGGAGATCTCGACCCGTTGCACAGGAAGGGGCGGCAGCTCGCAGGCCGTGGACGGACATAGGAAATACGCTTGATAAATTAATACATCTCGTCTATAATTACGTACGATTTACCATGGCGGACACCGTGCGGATTCGGCGCGGGAATGGGATCACACCCCGCTTTTACCGTGCTGCCGCAGGATAGGCAGCCGGGGTAAAGGGCTGATCCAAGGAGGACTGGATGGATAAGGACGCCGGCTCCCTGAACAAGAAGGTTGAGGATTTTCTCCAGGTTTTCAGAAAGGGAGAAGAATTCACCCAAGAGCTGCTCAGGGAGAATGAGAAGCTCAGATATCGTCTGGCCCAGCATGAAGAGGTGTCGAAATTCTCGGGTCGCGAGGGGGATTTCAAGATACACTCCATGGAAGAACGGCTCAAGTTCCTGGAGGATGAGAACAAGAACCTTCTTGACCGATACCGCCAGGTGGAGGAGGAGAACAAGGACTTTGCCAGCCGCTATATCGAAGTGGAGGCGGAGAACAATAATCTGGCGAACCTCTACGTGGCGAGCTACCAGCTGCATTCGACCCTGGACTTCAACGAGTCCCTGAAGATCATTCTCGAGATCGTCATGAACCTGATCGGCGCCGAGGAATTTTCCATCATGATGCTCGATGAAAGCACGAACGAGCTGTCGATCGTCGCCCAGGAGGGCATGGGGCCGGAAGCGCATGAGAACATCAAGATCGGCGAAGGGGCCATCGGGGACGTGGTGAAGAACGGCGAAGCATTTTATCGCGAAGGGGACCCCACGGACCTCATCGGCGTCGATTACGGCCACCCGCTTGTCTGCATCCCGCTCAAGATCAAGGAGCACGTGATCGGCGCCATTGTCATCTACAAGCTCCTCATACAGAAGACGCAGTTTTCCAATATGGACTTCGAGCTGTTCTCCATGCTGGCCGGCCATGCCGCGACGGCGCTCTTCTCCTCGAAGCTCTATTCTCAGTCCGAGCGCAAGCTCTCAACGATCCAGAGCTTCCTCGATCTGCTGAAAGAGAAATAACGGAGGTTATACATGCCGGAATATAATTTCCTGGTCGTTGAAGACTCTCCCACCATGCGGCAGCTCATTACCTTTGCCCTGAAGCGCATTCCCGGGAGCAAGATCATCGAAGCGAACGACGGCATCGATGCGCTCAAGAAACTATCGACCCAGAAATTCGACATAATCCTTACCGACATCAATATGCCCATCATGGACGGCCTCAAGCTTGTCTCCATGGTCCGCAATGACCCTGTGCACAAGGCCATCCCCATCGTCATCATCACCACCGAGGGCGCCGACGAGGACCGGAAGCGCGGCCTTGCCCTGGGCGCCAACGCCTACATCGCCAAACCTATCCAGACAGCCGACCTCCTGAGCGTGGTGAACCAGATCATCAGCGGCAGGAGTGCATAGCGTATACGCTGCATGACGTGAACCATCTAAAAAGCCGCTTCCGTCGCCGCAGCGGCTTTCAATTCTCACACTAATCAGTTATTCCCTCAACCGTCAGTTCCACTTTTAACCGGTAATCTATAGGCGATTGCCTTTTCCTTTTCCCGAACGGCCCTCTATGTTAAAAGTCAAGTCTTCTTTTGGCAATAGACGGACTCTTTTCTGGT
>CAYILT010000306.1:0-3739 GCA_964364055.1 uncultured Nitrospiraceae bacterium
GGCGAGCCTCATGCTCACGACGGAAGTCATGATCACCGATCTGCCCGAAGAGAAGGGCGGCGGAATGCCCGGTGGTATGGGCGGCGGCATGGGCGGCATGGGCGGCGGCATGGGCGGGATGTACTAAGAAGCAGAACCAGCAACGGAATGACCCAGGGCCGGAGAGAGCAATCTCTCCGGCCTTTTTATCATCTCATCTCTGATGAGAGCAGTTTCTAGTCACCTTAACAGAAAAGGCAATCATCGCTGATGTGCAAGATCCTGGTTTTTTTTTCTGCACCCCGGTTCTGAGTTCCTCGCAGGCATGACATATCGTCTCTTGTGCTTTACAGAACAATACGGCCATCCATGTGCGCTTACGCTGCGCACGCGCAGGCATGACTGTGGTTTTCCAGGCTGTCTTCCGGTCATGCTTGTGCGAGGCCCTCTTCACGGGATGCAGGCGCTTTTGGTAAAGCAAAAGACTTGGGCTATTGACGAGCTCTCGCCGTACCCAAGCGCCGGGTAGCCTGGTGCGAAGACTGTGCGTATGCATGCCCAGACGAAGCCAGGAACAACGACCGACCTGAAGCAGTGCGTCCGCAGGGGAAGCGCTGCCGGGAAATACGCAAAGAATATTGAATGAGCAGAATCCAACTGCATGCTTAGCACAGCGAGCCACCGGGCTGCCCAAAAAAACAAGCATCTTGCCAAAAAGGCAGTAGACAGGAGTCAGAAGTAATAAGAGAGTCATTGAACTATCCGCCGTTATCATAGCTTCTTTCAGAGTCTTCAGTGTCAAAGATTATCTTTTGAATTTTTCGCGAGGTGAACCATGGCTGTTGAGAAGATGGAGTTCAAGACCGAAGTAAAAGAGCTGTTGAACCTGATGATCCACTCCCTCTATTCGCACAAGGAGATCTTCCTGCGGGAGCTGATCTCGAACGCCTCGGACGCGATCGACAAGGCGCGCCACGAGTCGCTGACGAACAGGGAGATATCTGACGCCTGCGGTGAGTGGAAGATCAAGATCATCCAGGACCAGAAGGCCGGCACCCTCACGATCAGCGACAACGGCATCGGCATGACCCGCGAAGAAGCGGTGGCCGAGCTCGGGACCATCGCCCACTCCGGCACGAGGGAGTTCATGCAGGCGCTCAAGGACGCGTCCCAGAAGGACAAGCCGGGGCTTATCGGCCAGTTCGGCGTGGGCTTCTATTCAGCTTACATGGTTGCCGACCGGGTGACGGTGCTGTCGCGCAAGGCGAGCGAGAAGACGAACAAGGCGATCAAGTGGGAATCGACCGCTGACGGGACCTATACCATCGATGACGCGACGAGGGAGAAGCCGGGGACGGACGTGGTGCTCCATCTCAGGGACGAGGACAAGAAGTACCTCCAGGAGTGGGAGATCCGCGACGTCATCAAGAAGTATTCGGACTACATCGAGCATCCCGTGGTGATGGACGTTACGCGGGAAAAGGAAGACCCCGCCGATAAGGACAAGAAGGTGAAGACGACGGAAGAGGAGACCCTGAACGCCCGCAAGGCGATCTGGCTCAAGGACCCGTCGGAGATCAAGCCGGAAGAGTACAACGATTTCTACAAGCATGTGTCCCACGACTATACCGATCCCGCGAAGGTGATCCACTACCGGGCCGAAGGCACGTCGGAGTTCACGGCCCTGCTCTATATCCCGCAGCACGCGCCCTACGGCATCCTGTACCGGGACTTCAAGATCGGTCCGATGCTCTATGTGAAGCGCGTGCAGATCATGGACCACTGCGCCGAGCTCATCCCTGAGTACCTGCGCTTTGTGCGGGGCGTGGTGGACTCCTCGGACCTGCCGCTGAACGTGTCGCGCGAAATATTACAGTCGAACCGGCAGATCGCGGTGATCAAGAAGAACATCACCAAGAAGGTGCTGGACGCCCTTGCGGAGATGAAGAAGAACGATGCCCCGGCCTACGAGAAGCTGCACAAGGAGTTCGGAAGGGTACTGAAGGAAGGCATCCACTTCGATGTCAGCCGGAAGGAAGAGATCGCCGATCTCCTGCTGTACACCTCGACAAAGACCGAAGCAGGAACGTACACGACCCTGTCCGATTATGTTCGGGACATGCCGAGCGCCCAGGACACGATCTACTACATCACCGGCAGGCCCGACGAGAACATCCTCCAGTCGCCCTACCTCGAAGCCTTCCGCACGAAGGGGTACGAGGTCCTCTGCCTGACCGACGACATCGACGATCTGATCATGCTGGACCTGCAGGAGTACAAGGGCAAGAAGATCAAGAACGTGGTCAAGGGCGATGTGAGCCTGGACAAGACAACGGAAACGGAGAAGGAAGCGCAGAAGGGAAAGTTCGAGAAGCTGCTTGCCAAGTTCAAGGAGCGCTTGAAGGACGAGGTGAAGGACGTACGGTTGTCCGGCAGGCTGACGGACTCGGCCAGTTGCCTGGTGTCGGATGAGGGCGGGCTCGACCCGCAGATGGAGAAGCTGCTCAAGTCCATGGGGCAGGATGTGCCGGTCCAGAAGCGGATCCTGGAGATTAATCCCACTCACCCGGTGTTCGAGGCCATGAACGGCATGCTTACGAGCGGGGCAGATGAACAGGTGCAGGAATATATCGATCTCCTGTACAATCAGTCGCTGCTGCTTGAGGGCTCGAAGATCAAGGACCCCGCGGCCTTTGCACGGTCTGTGGCGAAGCTGATGACCGGGAGAGTCAAGGGCAAGGATGGGGCGTGATCGACTGCTGTGAACGATCATTGGAAGGCCGGAGAGATACTTTCTCCGGCCTTTTTTGTTTCTTTGATTGCCATTTTCTCTTAGTTATAGTAATCTCATCGCAAGTGGGAGGCCTTGCATCCTGGTAGTCCCATCTTGTCTTTAGCCCCCTCCCTCAGAGTTGCTAAATATTCCAATAATTGAGTCTGCTTATCTGTGGACAAAGCTCATTCCTAATTTTTATGAAACTTTTAATAAAAGAGAAGCTCATTGGTGCAATTCCGTGGTTTATTGGGACAACAATTATCCTAACTGTTGTTTTGCTTATTTATAGGATTTCAGACGATGAAAAAGTCGGTGAAATTCTGAATACAGTTTTTGCAACATTTATAGGCGCAACTGCTGCATTCTCTCTTGAAAAATGGAATCAGCGCCGCCTAATTAGAGAAAATCAAATTGTCGCTGGAAATAAAGCCATATTCGCTCTCGGTCAAATATATAGTTTTTATGTAACGTATAAAAAGCAGATAGTTGATCCTGCTTGCGCCACGCCATTTCCTTGGCTCACTATGAAACCATCTGTCATTGGCCCAAGGGATAAAGTTGGATTTGAATTAGACTCGCTCTATTATATATTGGAAACAAAGGCACCCGACATTTTAGGTCGTCTTTATATCGAAGAGCAGCGTTTTCATACGATGCTAGAATCAATAAGAAAACGTGACATTATTATTGAGAATCGCCTAAGACCAAAACTAGAGGAACTTGGCATAGTGGAAAACACCATATTAACTGCGGAGGCAATCTCGAAAGTTGAGCAAGCACTTGGTCCAGATTTAAGAATTGCATGTAAAGGACTGACTGACGAGATTATAATAATATTGAATCAAAACATTGCGTCCATCACGCGAATTCAAAAGGATTTAGTTGCTTTGTTGCAGGATAAATTCCGAAGCACTAAGTTAATAAGGCAGGAGTTCATTGCTCCTGAGGATTTGCACTGAGTTCTGTTAAGTGGATATCCCTAAT
>CAYILT010000307.1:0-3725 GCA_964364055.1 uncultured Nitrospiraceae bacterium
TGGCGATAATAACACAGCATGAACGGAAGTGTCAATAAAGTCCTTGCGTCCCCACGGTCACGTCAAAGTCGCCGTCGATGACGCCGAGACGGTAATCGCGGTGACGCGAGGGGTGGATTCCGGGCCTTCCAATGAAGGCATAGCGTCGTTCCGTGGATTAAACGATTGTTTCGGCCTTTTTTAGGCGCGCCTGTTCTGTAAACGAGCGGGAGGGGCGTTCGTTGGCGCCGTACTATGGAGGGGCTCAGATGCCGATGAGGCTGAGAGTCAGATGCTGTTTGGCCGCGTAGGTCCGAAGCGCCTGAGCGATGTTCGTATGCTTCCGAAGGCGCAGAATGCCGATGGCGAGATTGCGGAGAGACGCCATGACCCGGGGGCCGGACTTCGTTCGGATGCGGCAGCGATCTTCGTCGAAGGTGACGTCCCGGACGTAATGCGATTTGTTTTCAATGCCCCAGTGTCCACGGTTGATTTGAAGAAGCCGCTCCGGGCCGGCTTTCTCGGGCGTTAAGCTGGTAATGCCGCTCACCACTTCATGGCGGAGCGTTTTGCCGGCAAGATCAGTAGTGGCGCGTTCGATCCGCACTACCTGCTCGTGATAGGGGAACTCAAGGTATCCTTTGAGTTCGACGCTGGTCCAGATTCTTCGGGTTTCGATCCGACCATGCCCTTTGTCCACCGTTTCATGCTGAGGGGGGAAAAGCGTCCAGCTGGAGGAGCTTGATGTCGTTGTTGAGCGTTTCCTGGTTGTCTTTGACGGTGAAGAAGTAGTCCGCCTTTTTTTCTTTTACAATAAACGTCGCGGTGTCTTTTTGAGTATGCATTGCATCCGCGGTGACAACCGCGCCCTGTATGTCGAGCGGTTTCAGCAAGGGCTCCACAGCGGGGATCTCATTGCTCTTGGCATCCACCCGCACCTGGGCAATGACGACCTGCTGGTCGTGAAGAAACGCGGATAAGAGGTGAACTTGCCGGTCCCCTTTACGCGCCGAGGCCCTGAGGGTTTTGCCGTCAAGGGCGATTATCCGGTTTTTGTTGCCTTTGGGCCGTTTGGATTCACGCTCAAGCCATGCATTGACCGTTTTGTCAACCGCCTCCGCATCGGCCTCACCCAGAAACCGCCGGAGGGTCGGCTCGGATGGCGGGACCCGTTTACCGGTCTTATTGGATTTGGGACACCAGAGCTTTACCAGCATTGCTTGTGAGCATCGGGAGGCCCATTCGGCAACGGCAATATACGTTTTGGCCCCGGAGAGGACGGCACAGACGGAAACCGCAAGGATAGAGAGAGAACGATGTCGTATGCCCCGTTTCTTCCGATGGTCGGGAATGGACCGAAGATATTCCATCAAACCAGCCTTGCCGTCGATGTTGAGCGTCGGGATATCCATAATGCCCTCCTCTTTGAACACTTTGGCATTGGAGAATGGGTCAGACAGAAGCTGGCGAGCGTCAGGGCGCAAGGCGCGGACAAGGATGGTCTTGGGTTGGCCGTGCAGATAGTATTTGCCGCCATTTCTGCGAAACCCCCGCGTCTCGCCTAAGGGAATAAACCCGGCGGCCTTGTAACACGTGCCCCGAAACCGACTGGTATCAACAAATGTTTCGGCGATCAGGATGGGATGGCCATAGGCCGCCTTCCAGTCAGCGGACAGGCGTCTCATGTTTTGACCTAATATTCGGGAAGCGAGATTCGGAATATGAACGTCAGGCAGGATGAGAAAGCGGACGTTATTGGCGATGAAGCGGAGTCGTCGCCACTTCAGGTGCGCCTCCCAGCCGATCCATGCGTCCCGATGGCGGCTCTTGAAGGCCGCGGCGCCCCAACCGATCAAGGCCACCGGACGGTCGCCAAGAAACGCCACGTACCGCAAGGATTCACCGACAATGACACGGAAACCAAGATAATGGTGTTGGTTCATGAGGTCATCCCACGTTTCACGCTCGGCGGCTATGATGGGACGGACAAGAAGGGTATCGGTGGCGGGATAAACCTGCGGCGCGCGGTGAATTGGTATGGGCAGGGGATCGTTTGCCATAAACCGTTATACACGATTCCCTATAAAAAAGCCAGTGGAATATATTTGCGCTACGATATCAACAGGCTATGCCGAACTATGACATGACCCTGTTGCGTCCCCTGCCGAACCACCATGTCCAGGTTGAGATCATCGGCATGCCTTCGTTTTTCGTTTGCCGGGAATTGCCAACGCGATCACGTTCTATCGGGACAGGACTCACCCCCCGGAGTGTTCGCAGCCCTGCCCGGGACCCTATTTCTTTACTGCCCCGTGGAAATACCCCAGTTTCACGGAAAGGGCCATCGCTGCCTCCTGGACCTGCGCGATGAAACCGTTTTTCTCAAGGAGTTCATCGCTGAGCCGGTTTGCCGGCGCAACGATGCCGACCGCGGCGATCACGTTCTTCGAAAAGTCCCTTACCGGTGCGGCAATGCTTTTCACCTCCAGGTCACACTCCTCGTTCTCGATGGCGTATCCCTTTTCCCTTATTGCCATAAGGGCGTTCATGAGCGCCTCGCGGGTCTGCAACGTGAGGGCGGTTTTTGGGGAAAGTTCACGGTCCGGATAGAGCCGCTCGATCTCGGCGGAAGGCAGGAAGGAAAGCTGGACCTTGCCCACGGCGGTGCAATGTGCGGGAAGCATCGCCCCGATCCGGGAAACCGCCCTGACCGTTCGGCCCGACTCAACGCTGTCCATATAGATGACCTTGTTCGCACGCAATACCGCCACCACCGCGGTCTCACCGGTCCCTTCCATAAGGTCCTCCAGAACGGGCCGCGCCTGCCGTCTGCACTCGCGCTGTTCGATGAAGATCGAACCAAGCTGAAGGGTCTTGGGACCGAGACGGTAATTCTCCGTCGTCCGGTTCTGTTCGATATACCCGCGGTGCTCGAGCGTGGCGAGCAGGCGGAACACATTATTCTTGTGCAAGCCAAGCCGCTTCGACAGTTCCGTCACCCCGAGTTCGTCTTCGGTCTTGGTGAATGACTCCAGGATGTCGAGTGCATGCGACACGGACTGGATCAGGTAATTTGCTTTTTCTCTCTTCATGGCCCGTGAATTCTCCTTTGATGCAATCAGCGCGATTTGGGTAACGTCCCCGGCTTGCTGCCTTTCTGGACCGGCAGGCCCTTCCCTGTCCACTCGGGCATTCCACCCTGAAAGACCGTAATATTCTTATAGCCCAGTTCTGCCGCCGAGCCCGCGGCGGCCTTGCTGAGCGTTCAGCCTGCGCCGCGGCAGTAGAAGATGAGTTGGGTGGTCCTGTCCTTCGGAAGCATGTTCCGGTCAGTCAGTATCCTTTCGGCGGGGATATTGATGGCCCCGGGGATGTGCTCAGCCCGGTACTCCTCGGGCATGCGGACGTCAATGAGCGCAACATTCCTTTTCCCGGTCATCCAGCTCTGAACCTGTTCGGCGTTAATGACGAGGTCTTGTGCCGGAGCGGCAGGGGTAAGAAGCAGTGTAAACAGCATTAAGATCATAATATTACGAAGATTTTTCTTCATTGTTATTCCCTTCATATTTATAAAACAATTGTTTAATTATTAAACCTGCGGATGCGTTTTGTCAAGATAAATAAGACCATGATCGGATATTCACTCTTGCCTTATATCTCGTTCAAGGGGTATTATTCAGCAATCTTGATCGTCTCGTAAAAAGTCGTCTCCCCGGTGACAACCGGGGTCCAGTAAGCATTGAACT
>CAYILT010000308.1:0-3708 GCA_964364055.1 uncultured Nitrospiraceae bacterium
TCCAGAACGACGATGCGGAACTGCTGAAACTGTCCTTCGAGTGGCTCCGCCAGGCAATGTTCGCCGAGGAAACGCTCAAGTTCAAGGAAGGCGTGCTCGAAGGGCGGAAAGAACGCTCCGACACGACCATGCGGAAAGTATACGGGAACAAGGAGAAGACCTCTCTCGGCGAGATCGATTAAGTAATAGTAGCACCCTCTGCTTCCCATGCAATCAACAGGGGAGCCGATGTACCGATTTTTGAACCGCCGGACCTTGTAATTCGTTAAAGGGACCGGCAGTTCTTTTTCAAACCGTAATCCTTTCGATTTTCTCACGTTCAATCCATGCAGGCTTTCCCAAGATCTTTCCGGTCAACAGGTGTCGAGAAAGGAAGGATATTGGTATTATTCCCTTTACATAAAGTAGCATTCATGGTATTTCTGGATTCACGGTATGAATGAAGACCGCTAAAGCCCTGATTTTATATCATCTATTGTCGTTTAAGCGGCCGCATATAACATGAGGAGGAAGGCATGAAGCGTGAAAATATAGCGATAGGTCCACAGGCGCGACGATGCTGGCGATCGAGCTCACTATTCTGTTTCGCCCTCGTGGCTGCACTCGGGCTGCTGAGCTGCAGCAGCGGCGGAGATGGAAGTACGGGAGGGAATGGTACCCCGGACCCGGGAACGCCGCCGGTGACCAATCCCGGTTTTCTACCGACCGGCATCGTCATCGACGGAGCGTATGTGGTCGAGGGAGATAACCCGACCAAGACTGTTCAGCTTCATGTGCGGTTGACGAAGATCTATGCAACCCCGGTCACGGTGGACTGGACAACGGCGGACGGCAGTGCAATCGCCGGTCAGGATTACCTCGTTTCGTCGGGAAGTCTGACCTACGCCCCGGGTGAGACCGACAAGGTCATTACGCTTACGGTGATCGGCGATCTCATTCCCGAGCCTACCGCGATGGAGGCCTTTAAGATCGTATTAAGCAATGCTGTGGGTGCTCCGCTCGGAACTGCCACAGCCTTCGTTTCCATTGAGGACGATGATCGCTCTGTTGTCGGTGCTGACGGAGGCATTCTTCGTCTTGCAGGTGGAATGGTACAACTGCATGCACTCGCCGGTGCGCTGGCATTGGACACGGCGCTCACAGCGACCGCGACCGCTGACGTTGATCCGCTGCTCGTGGGCAGCGCCTACCTTATCAGCAGTCCTGCCGCCACCGTGTTCACCGGTCATGTTGAATTGAGCATCACCTACGATCCTGCCGATCTCACCGGAGGCCTTACGGCAGGCGATCTTGTTGTTGGTGAATGGACTGGTGCTGTGTGGCAGGCGATCCCGGGTAGCTGGGTGGACACTACTGCGCTGACGGTCTCGGTGAGCATCGAAGGCACCGGAACGTACGTGGTGATGGACGGACGCAACAAGCGGACGAACATTGCCTATGTCGTCAACACGCCAGTTGCGGCAAACGAGTTCACTACGGTTTCATTGGCCGTGGCGTATGTGTGCGGTCAGCCGGGAAAAGGGCGCGTCGTGATCAAACGCAGTCCGGTGACGATCGGCAGCTTCACGCCGGGATGCGATGTGACCCTTGAGCCGGAAGCGGGGACGCCGGTGACCGTGAGCGGAGCAACCACGATCTCCTCTGTGAGCCCGATGGCCTTCACGGGATTCGCGTTCTCGGGAGCGGTGAGCTTCATCGCCGGCGATGACCTGCTGCTGCGAGGGAACCAGTTCGCCAGCACGGTCAGTGTGCTGCTGGATGCGACACCGGCGGTTTTGAGCGGCAAGGCAGCCGCCGGTGTCATGGCTGCACCCGCAGCGGGATGCTCCCAGCACGGTGACGTCCAGTACCGTGAGAACGCCTCGACCGGGCCGCTCAGTGTCGCGGTTGCGGCCGGCACTTCGTATTGCGGCAAGACCACGATCAGCGACGCTATACTGCCTTCAGTGACAGCGACAGCTTCAGGGAGCGCGAAACTGACCGGCGAGGCACGGGTGGACATGAGACAGCTTGGGGTTGGGGTACAGGACGTAACGGTCACGGCGAACGTTGAAGGCAACGCCCGGGTGTTCCTCGGTTCCGTTGACACAGGGAAAATTGCCGCCAACCTTAATGTCCCTGCCGGTGTTACTGGCCCGCGACTGGATAGCCTCAAAGTGAATGCGAGTACGTCCGTGGATGTTGGTCTGGACGGCGGCGGTACGCTCAAATTCAGCCACAAGGGTCTTAACGTTCGGGAGGGATATAGTTTCACACTGCTCGATGATGCTTTTCAGGGAGAAGTCTACGGTGAAGTGAGTGCTGCAAGCGTGGGCAAGCTCAGTGCAGAGGTCGGCGGAAAAGCCCGGTTAACGCTTGCCAGCGGTGTCGCGGTGCAGGGGAGCGCTACCTACGGTGTGGAAGCAGGTCTATTGGATGGGGTTATCGCAAACAGCGATGTGTCGTATCAGGCTGGTGTGCATATTGACGGCGCTAAATTGCCTTTGAGTGTGCCATTCGATCTCAACTTCACCGGCGGGTCCAACTCGGATGTGCGCGGCACGGTCGCCGTATTCGGCGTGGGTATCGGCGGGTCTTTCAAGCCGCAGGCCAAGGTATTGGCAGCACCGGCTTCGCCCACAGGTCTGACCATAGAGGGCTTTACCATTACGCCCGCCGGAGTGACCGGTCCGCTCGAGAACGGCGTGCATATCGACGCTCACATCGATGCTGACGACCGTTTCGATCCCATCGTGGTCAAGAATAATATCTGTCGCGTCGGCCAGGCCAATGCGATCGTGGTCCAGAACACGAAAGGCACGGTCCTGATCCAGGGCAATACCATCGAAGAGGCCAGCTACGGCATCGCGCTTGAGAAGGTCACGATGCCAGTGACAATTGACAGCAATACGATAACGGCGTCCTTCGGCATCGTCGCCGGCAATGATGTGCAGCAGGTGACGGCGATCAACAATATTATTACCGCCGATATGATGGGGATATATCTCACCGGCACCTCGTCGAGCGGGCTGCGGCGCGCCACGGTGACGGGCAACACCCTTGCCATGCCGGGCGAGGAACCGGGAGCGCTCGTGCTGATGAGTTCTACGGTGCTCGATTTTCAGGCCAACAGTGTGAGCGGCAGCGTGCTGCTGACTGCTATCGGCTACACGGCCTATGCCACCGTGGTCGGAAACACAATCGAGCCCGGCCATTTGATCGACAACCCGTTTGCGCCTACGCTTACCACCGATCCCGCCGGACAAAGCCTCGATCCGGAACTGGAGATCCAAACAATGGTCGACTGGTCCGGCAATGACTGCGCCGATTACCCGCCCAGTTTAGATTTGCGCCAGGATGATCCGGCACCGACCCACAATGGTCCGGGCGCATGCATCGGTGAAAATGGATTCCCCCCGCCCGCACCGCCGATCTGAACCCCAGGTGTCTACAAGGGACCTTGGAAAAGTAGAATCGCGCCGGGGATGCTGCGAGGAAGAAACAATACGGGAAGAAGAAAATACATCAGGACATACAATATAGCGCCGACAACGGGCGTGTGACTGAAACTATCGATTCATTTACCTTTGGCCGCGCATCATCGGGCGTCGGGGCTTTCCAGCATCAGGCTCATTTCCTTATATATAGCATTCCCGATGGTAATTCCCTGGTCAATGATCTCCGGACCGAACTGTGATCCCGTCCTGGTCCTGAAGGTCTCTTTGATCT
>CAYILT010000309.1:0-3600 GCA_964364055.1 uncultured Nitrospiraceae bacterium
GAGGTGAACATCCTCGGCTCGGCGGCGACGTTTGTCGCAGGGGTCGTACTCGCGCTCCAGGTCTATGACCGCGGGCCGATCCTGGCAGGGAACAACTTCTTCTTTGTCGACGCCTTCAGTGTTTACCTTACGGTCCTCACCGCATTCGTATCCATGACCACCGCTATTTTCAGCAGAAGGTACATGCGACGGGAGCGCGAGCACGGGACCATCGGCTCCCGGCGGATCCGCTTCTACCATGCAATGTACCAGCTATTCATATTTGCCATGCTGCTTTGCCTTCTGACGAACAACGTCGGCATTCTCTGGATCGCCATGGAACTGGCAACGCTGTCCACGGTCCTGCTCGTGTCCCTCTACCGCACGCCTGCCGCGATCGAGGCTGCATGGAAATATTTCATTCTTTGCGGCGTCGGCATCGCCCTGGCGCTCTTCGGCACGGTGCTCCTCTATTTTGCCGCAGAAAAGGTCCTCGGCGCGGGAGGAGCGGCGCTCCACTGGACGAACCTCGCCCAGGTGAGCGATCAACTCGAGCCCACTATCCTGTCGCTCGCCTTCGTGTTCCTGATGGTAGGCTACGGAACGAAGGTGGGGCTTGTGCCGATCCACAACTGGCTGCCCGACGCGCACAGTGAAGGCCCCACGCCGATCTCGGCCGTGCTTTCGGGCCTTTTGCTCAATATCGCCCTCTACGCCCTGGTACGTTGCAAGGTCCTCGTTGACGGGTCAACCGGCACGCACCATTCCGGCGACATCATGATGGGTTTCGGCATCATCTCGATCATCGTCGCTTCATTCTCGCTCCTGCGGCAAAAGGATATCAAGCGCCTGTTCGCCTATTCGTCCATCGAGCACATGGGGATCGCGACCTTTGCCTTCGGCCTGGGCGGCCCGGTGGCGACATTCGGCGCGCTGCTGCATATGCTGGTCCACAGCCTGACGAAGTCGTCCATATTCTTCACGGTGGGGCATGCCTCGCAAATGCACCGGACGCAGGAGATGGAAAAGATCAAAGGGCTCATTCGAGGCAATCCTCTGGTCGGGTGGGGACTGGCACTTGGGGTCATGGCGATCGTGGGGATGCCGCCTTTCGGAGTGTTCACGAGCGAGTTTCTGATCCTCACGGCCACGATCAAAGAAGCTCCCTTGATGGCGCCGTTCCTGCTGCTGGGACTCGGGGTGTCCTTTGCAGCGCTATTCAGAAGGGTGCAGCCCATGGTGGGAGGCGCAGTTCCGCCATACCAGGAGCGATTGAAGGTAGCGCATCTCCCGGTGATCATGCACATGGCGGTCGTTCTCCTTCTCGGCCTGTATATGCCGAAATTTCTATCCGAATGGTTCCAAACAGCGGTGGGGCTTTTAAAATAGTGCGGAATGCGGAGTGCGGAGTGCGGAATAAAAACGGGGCCGTTCGATCCGGTGTTATCCTGTGCATCCTGTTATCCTGTCAAAAAGGCATTGGTAGTGTTCCTGGTGAAATGAAATGGGTAAACTGAAAGAAACCTTATTATCAACATTAGGCGCTGACGCGAAAGAGATTGAAGGGCAGTATCCTTCATCCGTTCCTGCCTTCCTCGTTCCGAGGAAGCGCTTTGCCGAAACTGCGAAGGCGCTCAAGAAGGAATACGCCCTGCTGGCGGCAGAGTGGGCGACGGACGAGACGCTCTTCGGGCGGGGATTCGGAGTATATGCCTGTTACCGGAAAGAGTCGGAATATCTTATCGTCAAGACGCTTGCCCCGGCCGACGATCCCACCTTTCCGAGCCTTATAAAGAAATTCGTGCCTGCTTACCGGTTCGAGCGCCAGATCCAGAGCCTTATGGGTCTCACGCCCGTGGGGAATCCCGACGACCGTCCCTGGATCAAGCACGAAGACTGGCCCGCGGACGCATGGCCGCTCAGAAAGACCTTCGACGGTTTGCAGCGGCTGCCGCGTGTTGACGGCGAATACCGCTGGGTCCGGGCCGAGGGAGACGGCATCTACGAGATCCCCGTGGGGCCGGTGCATGCCGGCATCATTGAACCCGGCCATTTCCGCTTCCAGGCGATGGGTGAGGACGTCATCAATCTTGAGGTAAGACTGGGCTACGTGCACAAGGGCATCGAAAAAAGGTTCGAGTCCTTCTCCTGGAACGAAGCTTCCCGCCTGGCAGGCAGGGTCTCGGGAGATACAACGGTCGCCCACAGCCTGGCCTACTCGCGGGCATTGGAGGCCATGACCGAATGCACTCTCCCTGACCGGGCCATGTGGCTCAGGGCGTTGTTCCTCGAGCGGGAACGCATCGCGAACCATCTCGGCGACCTGGGAGCGATCTGCAACGATGTGGCCTTCGCCATCCTGTTTTATCAGTTCCACAGGCTCAAGGAGATGGTGGTCAGGACGAACTTGAAGCTTTTCGGCCACCGGTTCATGATGGACAGGATCGTTCCCGGCGGGGTGACCGTGGATATCGATGCAGAAGGCATCGCCGTCATCCTCTCGGAATTGGATTGGTTGTTAAAGGAATTCGAACGCCTCGTCGTTATCTATGACGAAAACTCTTCAGTGGAGGACCGCGTCCGGGACACCGGCATCCTCAGTTCAGAAAAGGCGCGGGACCTCGGCATGGTGGGCTTCGTGGCGCGTGCCAGCGGATTGCATCTCGATTGCCGCATGCACAATCCTTTCCCGCCCTATGACCGCATCAGCGTCACTACCCCGGTGCTTGTCTCGGGTGACGTCCATGCACGCGCATGGGTCAGGGTCGAGGAGATCAGGGATTCCGTGCGGATCATCCGAGAGATACTGAAGACCCTTCCAGGCGGAGACATCGCTGTTGCCGTCCCTGCGCCGGGACCGGACCGCTCGGGTTTTGCCGCTGTTGAAGGCTGGAGGGGGGAGATCATTTATTGGCTGCAATCGGGGCCGAAGGGGGAGATCAATCGCTGCATGGTCCGGGACCCGTCGAGCCTGAACTGGCTGGGCCTGGAGCAGTGCATCCACGGGAACATCGTCCCGGATTTCCCGGTGTGCAACAAGAGCTTCAATCAGTCCTATTCGGGACATGATCTGTAAGACAAAACATCGCCACGAAGGCACGAAGACACAAAGAAAAGCATTGCATGTTTTGGCAGGATGACAGAATATAATCTGATTTGATTTCAGACCGGAGCCTTGTTGTTCGAATTCAATCTGCGTAATCTGCGAAATCTGTGGATAAGCTCTTATGTCGATCTGGTGTTGATTATATGAACGGAGCCTTATGATCCGCATCCTCAAACAGATATTCCGCACCGGCATCGTCACCGAGAAGCTGCCGCCGATCACCGATCCCGAGATCGAGAAGATAGGCGTCCAGCTGGAGGAGACGATACGGCGGCGGTTCCAGGGAAGCCTCGCCATCCGGCAGGTCGACGCTGGTTCGTGCAACGGCTGCGAGCTTGAGATACACGCCATCAACAACGTTTTTTACAACTGCGAACGCTTCGGCATCCATTTTACCGCTTCCCCCCGTTTTGCTGACCTGCTGCTGGTGACCGGACCGGTCTCTCATAACATGGAGATAGCCCTCAAGAGGACCTATGCCGCGACCCCGAGTCCCAAGATCGTTGTGGCCATGG
>CAYILT010000310.1:0-3599 GCA_964364055.1 uncultured Nitrospiraceae bacterium
ACCTTCGCCAGCCAGCGTTTGAAGGGCTCAGCCTTGGGGGAAGGGACAGATTGGATAATGCGAAAAACACCTTCAGTGTTGGCGCAGTTTATTTTCTGAAACCCGCCTTCAGTCTGAATTGCAAGGGGGGTGGCAATTTGCCCCCACCCTTTAGAAAGCTCCTCATCCCTGCGTCGCATGTCCTTGATATAGCCGCTCGGGTCAACTGAATCGGTAAGCGCTGACACAACATCCGCTATCACAAACCACCATTCTCTGTTATGCAGGGTTTTCCTTATTTCCTTTCCTTTAAATACTGCCATACCTTCGCCCATCGATCCTCCTCCCTTACCCCTTACCGGCACTCAAAGAGTTCCTTCACGGCCTTTTTGTTCTTCGATATATTCTCCGCAACATGAGGCAGACAAGCTTCCCGGAGCGAACAGTCTTCGCACCGCTTGTCATTAACTGGCGGTGGCATATGACGCGCAGCAAGCATTTCATGCACGGCAGCGGCAATCTCTCCGACCTTTATCTTCAGCGCCTCGGTGAGCACAACTTCCTTGCGTTCCCGCGAGCCATGCCAATAGAGCGCACCTTTATCGACTTTCATGTTGAGCATCTCCTCAAGGCAAACAGCCTGCGCGCAAAGCTGCAATTCCTCGTGATGCCCCCGCCGATGGCGACCGGATTTGTACTCCACGGGATAGGGCACTCCATCGTGGAACTCCACGACGTCCGCTCTGCCGGTGAGATTCAGCCGCTTCGACCAAATGGGAAGCGCCCGCTCTACCCGCACCCCCGCCTCCTCGTGCGATGACGCCTCATCCACGCGCTCATGCACGTCGCGTCCGCGCATGGTGTAAACGTTCTCGTCCCAGACATGCTCCAGATGAATCAGGGCGCACTGGCGCGGGCAGTAGCTGTAATGCTCCAGGGCGGAGACCATGACGGGGTCGGTGTTTTCCACTTTTTATCCTTTGTAGAGACGCCCCGGCGGGGCGTCTCTACCATCGGGGTTCCACGGGGCGTCTCTACCCACCCATATTCACAGGATTATTTTTATCCAATTCCCATTTAACGGGATTATTGCAAATATAATCACGAATCTCCCGCAACGACCGGTCATTGCGGATGATATGCTCATAATACCGGGCTTGCCAACCGAAATCATAACCTGCCGCACGGATACGTTTCGTGCAAACCGATTTGAACTGCCCGATGATTGCCCCTAATGATCCTGCCGCCAATCCGCCGTTCGTAGAGACGCCCCGTTCGTTATCGGTAGAGACGCCCCGCCGGGGCGTCTCTACGTTATGATCCGCATTTTCTTCGATCACAACGATCCCATGCATATGATTCGGCATAATCACCCATGCATCCAACCGGACTTTGTCCCGAATGATTTCCGTTTTCTTCCACTCCTCAGCCGCGATCTCCCCTTGACATGAAAGATGCACGACACCATCACGTATCTCGCCGAGAAAGCATTCTCTATTGCGCGTGCAGATAGTGACAAAGTAATATCCAGCCGACGCGTAATTCCAGGTCCGTAATCGCGTCGTTTCGGTTCGGTATTTATTCCCAAACAAGGTCATGCTTGATATTTCCTTCGCAACGGTGCCCTCCCGTAGAGACGCCCCGCCGGGGCGTCTCTACATTCAACCACCATACATCGGAGACACCGGTGATGGAAGATCCGAACATAGATTGACCACGGGAGCGGAAAGCGGGCGGCAATAACATTCAAAGCCAATTGTCCAGATGTCGTCTGGACAATTGAGTTTTCTGATTTCACTATTGATGCCTGCGACGTTGTCATTTTATCCGCGTTTCCCGCTTGACTGAATTCGACAGACGCCGTCTGTCGAATCTGAACGTCCGGCCAGCACTCGTAGAATTTGCGCATGGATCTGAGATTCATGACGCTAAAACCACGTCCGAAACGTCTGCCGAGATCAAGCGAAAACCGCTCCAGGAGCTGTGTGCCATACTGTGCGCGCCGCTCTCCGCCCTGCTCATACTCCACGATCCGCCGCCCAATCTCCCAATAGGTGGCGGTCATGACAACATTCACCGCCCGCGCCGAGGCCCTCCGGGCTGTTTCCAGCAGCGCCGTGACTGTGGACAACATGGAATCGTAGCCGGTAAGTGGCGCTTTCGTGCGTGTAGCCGGTTTCTTTTTGATTGTCATGACTGCGCTCCTACGGGTAATTGCCATTTACAACTTTACATCAGGCACCTTCAATTACTTCCGGCTTGAGGCCGTTCACTTCGACAAACGAAATGATATTGTTCAGATCATCAGTATCGTTCACCGTAAGGCTTCTATGGACCTTAGCGGAAGATGCCTGGCCACTCGCCGAGCTGTGCTGCCACCAGATAACCTTGAGAACTTCCATGCTGCCCTCTGGCCGCGCGGATGACGCATCGTTTTCAAATAGTTTCGGCAGTAGTTCCTTGATTGCCTTTGCATCGTCGTCGCTAAAGCCGGTTTTAACGGCAAGCTGCGGATTCATACTCCCATAGAATGCATAAATGCCACGATCAACGCGGTGTTTCATACCCATGGTATCGGAACCACGCTTTGTTCCGTCCCCTTCACCACTTACACTCTTGGTAATTTGTGTACTGGTGACACTGACAGGAGATATGCTGAACGCCGATTGAACGCTCACTGGTCCGCGAATTCCAATTGAAACACCCTTGTCGTCTCCGGGTTCTTCTCCTTCTTTTGCCTTTCCTTTCTTGCCCCCTGTCGCCTTAAAGGCGAAAAGTTGCCCGAAAGCGCGCACATCGAACCAGGTTTCGCAAGCTTTGCGGACAATCTCCTCTGTAGACTTGATTCCTGAGAGAACCGCATCGGCGCGTGACCGAAGGCTGGGATGCCCGTCTTTCCTATTGTCGTCGGATTGAACGAAAATTGATTTATCAGCTTCCATGAGCCTATTGCGGATTTTCCGCTTGATGCAGACATCTGATACCTCGCCATTTCCCTCGTATATGGTACGAGGACGATTGCCGTTCAGAGGGTCACCGTTCGGGTTGGCGTTCTTCACCTTGAATACAACTGCGAAATCAATCTTTTTAGTCAGACTCATACGATTTCTCCTTTTCTGGGTTATTTTTGCGTTTCTTCTTCGGATTCATCTTCCTTTTCTGTCGCATTCTGAACCGGATCTGGCCGGAGGGCCGCCCTCTGGCAATGATACCCAAGCAGGAACTCACCGGTTAATCGCTTGTCCGAAACAAAGTCGTCTGCCTGGAAAGAATCAATTACAGTGTCAATTTCTTGCTTCATGGAATACAGAAAAGCGGGGCGTTTTGCACTCAGCCTGACTTGGTAGGGAGCTAATCCTGTTTCAAGGATAAGCCAGGTTGATTGCGGTCGCTCAGCAAAACGCTGCATCAGCTTCTCTGCATTAGTCGCCCGTTTTTCCCCTCCCACAAACAGCGCCCGGCTTTCCATGTGCTCTGCCAGTGCCAGCAAACGGCCATAAAGGTAATCCCTTGTCTTTCGTTCTCGCTCCAGTGCCATCGTGTAACTCCTTTCTTTATGATGATGTCTATAGAGAGCGCACGCGATACCGAGCGCCTTTTCCCATTCCCAATTTTCCAGC
>CAYILT010000311.1:0-3563 GCA_964364055.1 uncultured Nitrospiraceae bacterium
CGGACACCGATGCGACCGAATTCCAGCCGCTGTCGGTCTCGACGATGAGCCTGAGGCCCCGGATCGCGGCGGCGCCGTTCGCCGACTTGAACTCGATCCGGTTCTCTCCCTGTACGAGCCAGGCGGGATTGATCTCTTCGAGATAGGAAGACCAGGTCGGCGCAGCATCCTCGGACTGCGGCAGAGTAAACCCGCCTGTCCAGGAAAGGCCGTTGATCCGGCGCTGAATGCTCACGGACCGAACGAGGTTAAACCCGTCATAGAGAAGATAGGCGCGCTTGAACAAAGCCGGGTTCTGGGTGATCCCCATGCTCACCGACGGCGTGGCGCCCTCGGGCACGGAGATCTCCGAAGGCGCGGCCGCGAATTCCAGGATATGCTCGGGCTTCTCCGCGAGGATCGCCAGCGCTTCCGCGGGCGTACGAAGGCCTTCCAGCGTGAGGTGCGAGGGGCTCTCCTGGCCGGCGGCGTCCTCCGGGCCCCAGAGCTCGATCTCGCGGATGCCGGCGGTCACGTTCCCCTGGGGGATGAACTCGAGCAGCAGATGCGCAGTCGTGATCGGCTCGGCGGGGACGAAGGTGTTCCAGAATGATGCTGAAAGTGCGTCAAGGGAAAGACCGGACAGGGAGGGCACAGGCTCCCACAGTCCGGCGTTGTCGCGGTACGCGTTGAGCTGGTACGAGGATGTCCCGTACACGCGGATACGGCTCACGGTCCTGGGTTCGGACAGGCTCACCGTGACCCGCGCTGTCTGCGACGGCAGATAGGCTGTCACGGTGTCGCGATCGGCGAGGCGCCATACCGCGTCCATTTCGGCCTGCGCCGTCTTGGGCGCGAGCTGCGTGGTGTCGACCGACACGAGGGCGGGAGTCAGCTTCGCCACGACGGGGGCAAGCGACGTGCCCGTCACCGCGAAGGCGATGATGGACAACAGCGCCGCGAGCCCGACCGCCGGGATCAATTGGACCTTCCTGTGCCTGAACATGATGAGCCTCCTGTCCTGAATATCAAAAGCCGATGCGCACGTCTTTCTCAGTGACGGAAAAAGACCGAAGCGGTCATTTGCGTCCTTGAGGACCTGTTAATACATCTTTTGACGAGAGCAGTTTATAATCAGCGGAAATTTCAAACAACCCGCTGTCCAGCTTTCCCTCTTTTATGTTTGTCCATTCAGTGGACCAAGTGTTGTCTTCTGCCTGCGATTTAATGGCAATGCCCAGGTTTTTCGAGAACCACTCGATGCCGGTTATCGTCCTGCCTTGGACGTTGTATTTGACGCGGTACTTCGTCGTCTCATACCCGGAGACTTTTTCCTGGCCAAGCGCGACGCGCTCCAGTTCTTCTCCCGGTTTCCTCGTGGACAGGACCCGGAACTCCTTTTCGGGAAGCGGCTGGACAAAGTAGCGCTTCTTATCCGGCCAAAGCACATAGAGACACTTTTCATCGGCCCTGAAGATACTGACCCGGTACTCTCCCTTCGGAAGACGTTCCTCCATCCTCCAGCGGTCTCCTGCATAAAAGAACCTGCTTTCCGAGGTTTTTCCCGCCGTAACAATGCGGGAATGCGCGGTGAAATCCGCGCCACCTGCCTGCGTCACCCACAGGAAGAGCATCAGGAGCATACGGGAAAACAGCGATCTCAATTCAGGCCCTCCATTGCTACTGGTCCGCTTCCCGCGTCACCGAGAAAGCGCCTGACATGGGGGATGTTCCGTTCGTAACGCTGTATGTGCCATGAATGCGGCCCCCTACGGCCTCGTACGTATCCACGGTAATGGTACCGGCAGTAGCGACATACACAAATGGCTGGGTCGACAGGGACACAATATTATTGCCGCCTATGGGAAATCCTCCCGTTGTCTTGCCTTGGAACGTAATAGAGATGGTTTCTTTGTATCCGGCGTTGTATTGACTGAACGCGTAGAGGAACGTCTTATCGCTTCCCGGTGCCGCAGAGAGCGCAACATAATGACCATAGATGTAGGGATCATAATGTGTGAGGGGAACATTTAGATCATATGTTTCCGTACGAACTGTCGTTGTCCCGGCGCTGATGACGAAACTGATATAGTCAGCATCCCCGCCGCCTGGTGTATTCCCACCTCCGCCGCCGCCCCCGCCGCACGCGGCGAGCAGGGACAGGGCAAAGACCAAAACCATCCATTTAGTCCAGAACGCTCTCATGTATTGATCCTCCTCAGGTACCACGTGTTTTTGAAGCATCCTCCCGAGCGAATACGGGAACCGATCATCGCCGGTGCTCTGCCTTCCCCAGCACCGTTCCGAGAACGAACCGTGCCGGCAGCATCACTGGGCAATGAACGTCGTATAGGTAAAAACGGTGTCGGACATGTTCACCTGGCCGCCCGGGTCCGGAGGCGGCACGGTCGCCACATCGGTCATGTCGAGCGTGCTCGCTGTCACATACAGGTCGTATTCCACGCCGATTGTCAGCGTGCCATTGGGAATTATCGCCGACGTCGCGCTCACCCAGCGCTCGGCAATTTCCGTATACACGCTGCCGACCATCGTCCAGATATTTACATTGTATGACGCGGCCCCGGCCACCGGGCTCCAGCTTGCCGCAGCCCCTCCGCCGGTGTTCGCGGTCACCGTGAGACTCGTGACGAGCGGCAGCTTCGCCGTCGGCGTCGGGACTGAGAAGATCTGGCTGATCGTGGCGGTCCCGGACGACGAGACAGCCGTCACCGTGTAAGTTCCGGAGACATAGACCTTGCCATAGTCCCAGTAAAGATAGTGTGAATAGGTTGCCGGATATTTGAACTTGAGGGCATTGACGTCATTTGCTAGCGGCAGCCCGGGACCGGTAACGGTGACGTCCCAGTCTCCTGCTGGAGGCGTGGGAGATGAGGCCGAACTTGTCGGCACGGTCAGGATTGAGGTCCATATCACCAAGCCATAATGGTCCGTTTGCGGCACTGTTCCCGTCGCGCCTTCATACAGGACGCCGCCCCGGGTATCCAGCCCGTAGGAACCACCTACCAGAAAATCGAGTGCGCGGCGGGCCATGTTCTCCTGGGAGGACAGGACCGGCGACGCGGAGGTATCATTCATCAGGTCGATACGGCTCGTGGTAGAGGCATATACTTCCACCAGGTAGCTTCCATCGGGAAGGAAGGGAAGCGTGAAGGACGTGACCCCGGGAAGGAGATATCCATCCGTGACAAGGCCACCGGTTCCATCGGTGACCGCGTAATAATAGGATCCTGTACCCGTGACAGGGCTCCAGGAAACGGTATTTATCAGCTTGGTAACGGAAATTGCCTGCAGACGTTTCGTGGCGTCAATGCTGAAACTATAGGTAAGGGTAGTAATGCCGTTCCCGGCCCGGGCCGTATAGGCGCCGGATACCGGCGTAATATCGTCCCACATCCACGTTATGTAGCTCGCCGAAGAGCCGTCATCATAACTTTCCGTGAGAGGGACGCTGATCCCCGGTCCCGTTATGGTGACCTTCCACCCTGCCGCGGCTCCCGGGCCGTTTCCTGCGCTGTCCCTGAGCGCGGCCAGGATCACCAGTCCATCACTCGATGCGCCATAAT
>CAYILT010000312.1:0-3510 GCA_964364055.1 uncultured Nitrospiraceae bacterium
CTGGCAGAATAAGATGGGTGTATCGCGTGACTTATGGGTAAAGGGCAGCGCTAGCACGGGACGGCTGCCAAATCGTAACGTATTGATCTCTCGCAAGGTAGCCGCACCCTTTAGGGTGCGTTTTCAGCCTTTCAATGCCTTTTTCAACAGCCTGCTAGGGAACAAAAGAGGCGGACAGGCAGGTTACCGGGCGCGGAGGACTTTTTCAGGATGCAACGGTAATGCGGTTCCTGCCGGAATTCTTCGAAGCATAAAGGGCTGCGTCCACACGGCTCACGAAGGTGTCCATGGTCTCGGAAGGGACATTGAGCGAAGCAACGCCGATGCTGAGGGAGATGGACACCCGCTTGTGGTCATCGATCCGGACCTCGGTCATCTGGACGGCGTTCCTGATCTTCTCGGCGATGCTCGAGGCGCCGTCGACCGCCGTCTGCGGCACGATCACCAGGAACTCGTCACCTCCGTACCGTCCGGCGATGTCTACGTTCCTGAGCGAATTCCTCAGCGAGGCGGAAACGATCTGAAGCGCTGTGTCACCGGCGAGGTGGCCGTACGTGTCGTTGATCTCTTTCAGATTGTCAAGGTCGCAAAGGATGATCGAGAGCTCCGCGCTGTATCGCTTTGCCCGGTCGCTCTCATACTCGAGCTGCTCGGTAAGTGCCCGGCGATTCAGAAGACCGGTCAGGCCGTCAACCTTGGAAAGATATTCCAGGCGCTCGATGAGCCTGTGGCGGTCCTCTTCGGACTTTTTCCGGTCGGTCACGTCCCGCGTATATTCGATGACATGAGAGAGCTGGCCGGACTCATCGAGGAGCGGATAGGTATAGATCTCGACCCAGGTTGTTTCTCCGTTCGTGAGAGTGACCTTCTTCTCCTTGGCGCAGGGGTCCGACGACTGCAGGGTCTTCCGGATGACGCATCCGTCGCAGATCTCGTTCCTGCCTTCCAGGACCTGGAAGCAGGTCCGGTCGATCAGGTCCTCTACAGCCCTGTTCTTGAGTTGCGCGTAAGCGGCGTTTGCGCGCACGATGGTATAGTTGCGGTCGATGATGCAGAAGGGATCGCGGATGCTGTCGAAGATGGTGCTCAAGAACCGTTCGGACCGGCGGATCTCGTCCTCCTTGTTCTTCCGTGCCGTTACGTCACGCATCACGCAGACGCAGGTACCATCGTCGAGGCGCGTGATAGATGCGTCCTGTTCGAAGGGCGTCCCGTCCCTGCGGCGGGCGTGGAGCTCGCCGTGCCACTTTCCCTCCCGATCCAGGACCGGGAAGATGTTCTGGGTGATCCAGGCGATCTGCTGCTCGTCGTAGATCAGCGAGAACGACTTCCCGAGCAGCGCATCTGGCTTACCGAAGCCCGTGATCCGTGCGCAGGCCTCGTTCGCGTACCGGTAGATATGGTCCTTGTCGAATATCGCGACTCCGTCCGTCGTGGTCTCGATGGCCGTCAGGTGCTTGAGCAGGGCATCCTGGGCGGAGCGGTGCCGGTCTTTCATCCTCAGGTACAGGTATATGGCGCTCACGATCAGCGCGGCGAGGACGAGGCGTGAAACGATGTCGACCAGGGACATCTGGAAGAAGAGCGTATAGGAGATCGGTGACGTGCGGTAGTAGAACGAATCGTAGATGGCGTCGAAGGTCCAGACGAGAATGCCGATGGCAAGCGCGGCAACGAAATAGGTTTTTTGTGAAAGCTTCATGATCCTCGGTCCCCTCGCCCTTTCCCCGGGCGTCCGGGCCCGTCTCCCGGCCTTCGGTTTGCTCGTGCCCTTTGACGTGTCTGTTCCTCTGGTTCCAGACATAGGACGATAGAAAGGTTCCGCGGCTACACGTTCGTCTTGATGCTGTCCTCCTGGATCCCGAGCACCTGCTCAACGATGTCCGCAAGGAGCAGGTCGTGGTCGTGGTTCAGGGTGAAAACCCGGCACTGGACGACCCGCGCCGGGATGTAGTCGAAAAAGTCCTTCAGGGGCTCCTTCTCAACCTTTCGCGTCGAAGGGTTGAAGACGTAGATCTGCCGTTCGCCCATCATGAGGGGGTTGATTGGCCGCGGATCCTGGCTCGCCATGTCCACGCAGAAGGACAGGTCCTTGATCTTCTCCGGCATCCTCCTTCGGATCCGCTTCTCGAGCTCCGGGGCATCGATGAGCGTCTTGCCCTTCTCAAAGTACCGCATGGAGAGAGTTACATCATAGGCCATCTTCCACTTCACTTCGCGCGCCAGGATCGTGGCCCACTCCCGCCCGAGGCCCGTCGTAGAGGTGTCCCCTTCCTGCCCCCATTTTCGGACTGTCTCCAGGAGCGACCAGTCGGTAAGCTCGAGATACGCCGGAAGGTTCTCAACGGGGTTATAGGGGAAAAGGGCCGCCATGGTGTCCTTGAACAGCTCTTTCAGGTGCTGGTCGATGGCGCGCGTCGTGCGGTGATAATAGACATTGGTATACATGTACAGCCGGGCATTCAGGAACATGTTGAGCGCAGAGAGCCCCGACTTGTGGAGCGTAAGCCCCTTGTCGGTGAAGAAGGTATAGTACATAAGGCGGTCGATGTCCACCGGTCCCACGGCCACGCCGCACATATAGGCGTCACGCAGGACATAGTCGAGGTTGTCAACCGTATAGATGCCCGAAAGCATGGGCTGGATGAAAACGAGCCAGCGGGGCTGTTTGGACGCCGCCGGGCCGCCCTTGCCGATGAGGAAGGCGATCTGGTCGGGGTCCAGCCGCTCCCGCTTCGCGAACTCGCCCGAGGGGCTCCTGTGGATGTCCCTGATGATGTCCGCCAGCTGCGTCCTGATGATGTGCTGACCGAGCTTCTCGTGCGTCAGTTCGAACTGTTCGAGATAGTTATCATCAAAAAAATGTCCGAAGGGACCGTGACCGACATCGTGGAGAAGAGCGGCAACGCGCAGGAGTTCCTCGACGAAATTGGCGGAGGGACAGTCAGGAACCGCGGCCTTGAGCGACGGGTAGAGATGACGGGCGAACCTGCCGGCGAGATGCATGGCGCCGAGGGAGTGCTGGAACCTGCTGTGCTCCGCGGAAGGATAGACCCACCGGGCGCTCTGGAGCTGGTAGATCTGGCGCAGCCGCTGCATCCAGGCAGTGTCGATGAGGTCCTTCTCGGTCTTCTCGGCAACGGACGGACGCGGCGTGGTGAACGAGATATAGCCGTGCACGGGATCGCCCAGCAGGGCGTTCCCGTCATAGAATTCCTCTCCTCGTGATAGTTCCCTCATAAGGCTGTAGTATACTGGGAAACACGGACGGGGGCAACCTGATTTACTCTGGCGAAACAGAAAAATACCGTCAGTCGTGCAGACCGAAGAATTCCCGGATGTTGTGGAGCAGCTTCCCCGACTCGTCCCGCTTGCGGCGCTCCAGCGTCGCGGAATCGAGCTTCTCCCGCTGCGCCGCCAGGGCTGCCTGGCGTTCGGACAGGATGTGGCTGAGGGATTCGGCGATGGACGGGTTGTGCACCAGCGTGCCCCGGAAGCTCTCCCGGTCGA
>CAYILT010000313.1:0-3501 GCA_964364055.1 uncultured Nitrospiraceae bacterium
AAGACTTCAAGCATAAAATCCCCTCCTTCGAGAAAATCATATCCATCAAGGAACATAACGAATTAAAGGTCGTCTTAAAGAGCGGCCGGCACGGGTACTTCGAGAAGCTCGCGAAGTATCAAAGCAAGAAGGACGGCCTTGAGGATGAATTGTCAAGGCTTGAAGCTCTCCGCACGGAGCTTTCCTCTGTGATCTCGGAGCCTGCCCTGAGCAAAAGCGAAGGGGCAAGGCTTGAGGAATTGCTTCGCGACTTTCGTGAGCTCAAGAAATCCCATGACGACCGGCAAACGGGTCTTCACGACATAAGCCGAAGCCTTGATGATGATGCGGATGACGACGATGGCGCTGAAGCCGCATCCGACGATGAGGACGAGCTCGAGGCCGGGTGGATTGAGAATCAGAAGGCCGGTTTGGAAAAGGGCCGGAAGGACCTCGGGGAAGCCGTCAAACAATGCGAGGACGCGCTGAACACCCTCGGCAAGACGCCCAAAAACAAAAGAGACAAGGACCACGACAAGAAGGAGTCGCAGCTCAAGGACCTGGCAAAGCTGCTCAGGGAGCTGGATGAGGCTGTCGGGAAACTGATTGAAAAACTCGCGGAGCTAGCGAACAAGATCGAGAAGCTCAAGGCGAGCGGACCGTCTTTCCTCATCATCGAAATAGTAGGCAAGGGCTGCGACGACACACCGCCTGTAATATCAAATCCAACCCCAGTTGACGGGGCGCTCTTGAACGTTTCCCGTCCCGTCATCTCAGCTCAATACGCGGACAATGCCGGCGGGACCGGGATTGATATTGCAACGGTCCGCGTCATTGTGGACGGCATGGACGTCACAGCAGCTTCGAGCGTTTCGGCAACAGGAGTCAGTTTTACGCCGTCGTCCTCACTTCCGGAAAGCGGACACACGGTCACCGTGTCTGTGTCCGACCGGGCGCATAATTCAACGACCCTCACCTGGAACTTTACCACCGACACCATCGCGCCGGAGGTGAAGCTCACATCTCACCAGACAGGTGTTTATCTCAATACGTCAGCGGTCACGCTCACCGGCAGCCTGAATGATCCGGCAGCAACTGTCCTGGTGAACGGCAAGCCGGCGGCAATGACCTCTGGCGGGTTCAGCCTTTCCGGTTTTGGGCTCGCCGAAGGTCCGAACACCATCACCGTGGAGGCCAGGGACCCCGCCGGGAACACAGGCACGGACAGCATCCTGATCAATCTTGACACGGTCCTGCCGGTCATCTCGATCACGGGCCCTGTCCAGGACTCGTTCGTGAATACGCCGAAGATCACCGTCTCCGGCAGTGTTGCAGAGATAAACCCCGACGGCCTGTGGGTCAACAACACATCAGTGTTGCTCACAAACAACAGCTTCAGTCTTGCTGATTTCCCGCTCACCGAAGGCCTGAACACTATTACGATCAAGGCGAAGGACAGGGCAGGGAATGAATCAACAGCATCGGTCTCGCTGACTCTCGACACCATCGCCCCGGTCGTCACGATCACCGCGCCATTGGAAGGCGCGTTCGTGAACACGCAGAGCATCACGGTTTCGGGCACTATTACAGAGCTTAATTCCGACGGTCTTTGGGTGAACGGGGACCCGATTGCGCCCACGAACGGAAGCTTCAGCCTTGCGGATTTCCCGCTCGCGGAAGGCCTGAACACGATTATTGTCAAGGCAAAGGACAAGGCCGGGAACGAAGCCGCGGCAACGGTTTCCCTCACGCGCGACACCGCGTTACCCGTCATCACCATTTCCGCGCCCCAGGACAAGGTCAATCTCAACACCCCGGCCATTACCGTATCAGGCTCCATTGATGAACCGGTCATGGCCGTCACGGTGAACGGCTATCCAGCCGTGTTCACGCCAGGCGGCGCGGCTGCGGGAGGGGCTTTCAGCATATCCGAGCTTCCGCTCACGGAGGGAAAAAATGCGATCACGGTTGAGGCCAAGGACCGCGCCGGGAACATCGGGACGTCCATCATCAATGTGGAGCTCGACACTCTCGCGCCTGTTATTCAGGTAAGCTCGCCTGTTCAGGGTGCGTTCGTGAACACGCCCAGGATATCGGTCACAGGCAGCGTCAGTGAGGCAAATCCCGACGGCTTGTGGGTGAACGGGACGTCAGTGACTCTTGTGAACGGAAGCTTCAACCTTTCGGATTTCCAGCTCACGGAAGGATCAAATACCATCACCGTGAAGGCAAAGGACAAGGCCGGGAACGAAGCATCGGCATCAGTATCGCTGACGTTGGACACGATTGCACCGTCCGTCACGATCACCGCGCCCGCATCAGGGCTTCTAACGAAGACCCCCCAGGTCGCGGTCTCCGGCACGGTCACCGAGACCAATCTCACGGTATCGATAAACAGCGTAGCCGCGCTCGTGAGCAACCAGATCTATTCGGTCTCTTCATATACATTGACCGAAGGCCGGAATACGCTCGTTGCGACCGCGGTTGACCGGGCGGGCAACTCGGGCCAGGCAAGCGTGTCCGTAACCCTGGACAGCACACCGCCTGCCCCGCCGGTCATCTCGCCCCTTGCCACGCCTTCGCCCACGCCGATCGTCATTGTGAGCGGCACAGCCGAGGCGGGCTCCGCAATAAGCATATACACGGCAACGGGACAGGCCGCAGCCGTGCTCGTTGGCACGGTCACTGCAAGCACACAAGGGAGCTTCAGTCTCGCGAACGTAACGCTTGCCGAAGGGACCACCACCTTTACCGCAATTGCCACGGATTCCGTAGGCAACACCAGCGACACATCGGCCCCGGTCTCCGTGGAAAAAGACACCACTCCCCCGGTGATCACGGTCACAAGCCCGCCCAACAACTCGTACACGAACAAGACCACGATCACCGTCACCGGCACCGTGAACGAGCCGGTTGAGCTCAAGATCAACGGCGCTGCCGTGACCATGGACGGTCTCACCTTTACGCACGACGTGAGCCTCACCAGCGCCACCAACTTCATCGTGATCTCGGCCAAGGACCTGTCGGGCAACCCGGCTACCCTCAACTGGGTGGTCTACCTTGATCAGACGCAGCCCTCCATCGCGATCACTGCGCCTGCGGACGGTTTCCTGACCAGGACGTCGCCGGTCACGGTCAGCGGTACCGTGAGCGAGGCGAACACCACCGTGACGGTGAACGGAATCCCGGCGACGGTAACGAACAAGAGCTTCACCCTCACGAACTTGAGCCTGGCCGAAGGCCTGAACGCGATTGCCGTGAATGCGACGGACCGGGCGACGAACGTCGGCGCGGCAGGCGTGAACGTCTTCCTCGACACCCAGCTGCCCGCCGTGACCGTCAGCGCCCCGGTGCATGCAACTGCAGGCGCGAGCATTTCGGTTGCCACGGGCGCGTCGGACAATCGTGGTCTTGCCCTGACCGAAGCGAGTGTCAACGGCGTATCAGTATGGTCTTCCACGCTGAATTCTGAACTCAGCACTCAGAACTCCTTTGCCTACACGATTTCGGCCGATGCCGTCG